>DATNHL010000287.1:0-63495 GCA_035604995.1 Occallatibacter sp.
CCCTCCCCCACCCGGATAATAGAGACTGCTCTGGGACTCTTCGTCCGCTCCTTTGGCTCGCTCGCGGCAGATCCCTCAGCGGTCACGAGCGGGAGCGCCCAAGCCATGAAACCCATTTCCATCGTCCTGTCGCCCACGCGGAGCCGCCCCCTGAACGTCTTTCTCGGGCTGCTGCTCACGCTTGTCGCGCTCCTTCTGCTCCTCTCCCTCGCCACCTGGCACGCCTCCGATCCCTCTCTCAACACAGCCTCAGGAGAGGCTGGCCCCCACGCAGTGGGCAACTGGATCGGCCTCTTTGGCGCCTGGCTCAGCGATTCGCTCCTTCAGTCCCTCGGCCTCAGTGCCTTCCTGCTCCCCATCTGGCTTGGCGGCCTCGGCTGGACCTGGATGCACTCCCGCGCCGGCGGCTCGGCCTGGCTGCGCTGGACCGGAACCCTGCTCGCTCTCGTCTTCCTCCCCGCCGTCTTCGGCCTCCTGCCCTGGCACTGGCGCTGGCTCCATCTGCTCCCCGTCGAAGGCGTCGTCGGCCGTCTTATCTCGTCGCTCCTGGTCGGCTACGTCAACATCCAGGGCGCCTGGCTCATCGCCGGCATGCTCGCCGCCGCCGGCCTCTACTTCGCCTCCGCCGTCAGCTTCTGGGCCCTCAAAGAGACCATTCAGGAACGCTGGATCCAAGTCATGTCCTGGCACGACCGCTACCGCAACTGGCGCGAAGAGCGGGCCGAGCGCAAAGCCGAGTTCCAGGCACAGCGTGAGGCCGAGCAGCACGACCTCGCGGAGATCGACTCCTCCCAAGCCGAAAAACACCCCAGCCGCTTCGCCAACTTCTTCCGCCGCAACCGCGTCAGCGAGCACTACCTCGACGGCGCCGCAGTTGAAGACATCCCCGCCTTCCAACGCGCCCCCCTGACCTCCGCGGAAGACGAAGCCCCGGCTGAACCCCGCAGGCCCAGCATCTGGGAGCGCTCCGCCACCGAGCCGCCCGCCCCTGACTCCGGCGTCCCCATCCTAAGGCCTCGCTCCATCGGCCTCGAAGCCATCCCCGCCCCAGCAGCAGCCCCGGCAGCCGTTCAACCCCAGCCGGGTGCCCCAGCTCTCGCTTCTGAGACCTGGGAGACCACAAAACCCGCCACCCGCGCCCCCCAGCCCATTGCCATCCACGGCCGCGCCGACGCCGAAGTCCGAACCGCCACCGTCGCCCCCAAGTCCGTCTCCGGCTTCAAGCTCCCGCCCAGCACCCTCCTCAACACCGGCGAAGCCCCCCTCGCCGTCCGCGAAGACATGCTCCGCGAAGAGGCCCGCGTTCTGGTCGAAAAATGCGCCGAGTTCGACGTCCGCGGCCAAGTGGTACAGATCAATACTGGGCCAATGGTCACCACCTACGAGTTCAAGCCCGAAGCCGGCGTCAAGTACTCCCGGGTCACCGGCCTCGCCGACGACCTCTGCCTGGCCATGCGCGCCGAATCCATCCTCATCGAGCGCATGCCCGGCAAATCCACCGTCGGCATCCAGGTCCCCAACCACGACCGCGAGACCATCCACCTCCGCGACGTCCTCGAGAGCGAGACCTTCGCCCGCTCCAAAACCCGCCTTACCGTCGCCATGGGCAAGGACATCAACGGCCGCATCGTCCCCGCGGATCTCGCCACCATGCCTCACCTGCTCATCGCCGGCTCCACAGGCTCCGGCAAATCCGTTGCCATCAACGCCATGATCATGAGCCTGTTGTTCCGCACCACTCCCGCCCAGGTTCGCCTCATCCTGGTCGACCCCAAGCGCGTCGAGCTGGGCATGTACGAAGGCATCCCCCACCTCCTCACGCCCATCATCACCGAGCCCAAGCTGGCCGCCAACGCCCTCCGCAACGCCGTTCGCGAAATGGAGCGCCGCCTCAAGCTCCTCGCCTCGCGCAGCGTCCGCAACGTCGACCAGTACAATAAATTATTCGAAAACCCCATGCCCTCGCTCTTCGACGAAGAGGAAGACAACGAGCCGCTCCCCTTTATCGTCATCATCATCGACGAACTAGCCGACCTCATGATGCTCGACCGCGCCAACGTCGAGGAGTCCATCACACGCCTCGCCCAGATGGCCCGCGCCGTCGGCATTCATCTCATCCTCGCCACCCAGCGTCCCTCGGTCGACGTCATCACCGGCCTCATCAAGGCCAACATCCCCACCCGCATCAGCTTCCGCCTCGCCACCAAGGTCGACTCGCGCACCATCCTCGACACCAACGGCGCCGAAGCTCTCCTCGGCCGCGGCGACATGCTCTTCCTGCCCCCCGGAACCAGCCGCCTTATGCGCCTCCACGCGCCCTATGTCAGCGAGAAGGAGACCGCCGCCGTCGTCGACTTCTGGAAAGCCCAGGCGGAAGCCGAATATGTGCAGGGCTTCCTCGAGTCGCCCAAGGACGAGCGCGTAGCCCCCGACGGCTCCAACGCCGACCCCGACGAAAACGACCCCATGTTCGACGACGCCGTCCGCCTCGTCTTCGAATTCGGCAAAGCCTCTACGTCCCTCCTTCAGCGCCGCCTGCGCATCGGATACGGCCGCGCCGCCCACCTGATCGACTTGATGGAGCGCGACGGCCTCGTAGGCCCCGCAGACGGCAGCCGTCCCAGAGAATTGCTAAAAGCCCCCGGCTGGCTCCACGAAGTTCCCGCCGCCATCGATTAACCAAGCGACGTCTCTCTCTCCGTTCCCATCTCACAAGCCTGGGTGCCCCATCCTTCCGCGCATTCTGCGGAAGGGTGGGAAACCACGGACCCAATCCGGCCGCTTTGAAAGGGCACGGCCTCCCGCCCTGGGTTGAAACAACTTTGGCCAATGCCGAAGCGGTCGCCGTAAAATACGCGAGACCGGGAATCCAAAATGGAAATCCCCGGTCAATCACTCACACAAGGAGGTCGACGCAATGCCCAAGGTTAAGCACACATTTCCCCCCTTCACGTCGCCTTTTGGCGCCGAGGTCACGGAGGTACTCGTGGATGGCGCAGGCTGCGGGTGGACCAAGGACAAGGCCGGAAAATGGCAGTGCACACCAAAGAAAGGCGGAGATTGTGACCGCAAGGAATGGACCGATGATGGATGCCGGGTCGAGCTCACCATCATGGGAACAAGAAAGAGGTTCACCATCATATACAAGTGCATGTGCCAAAACTCAATCGAAGACGCTCTCTAGCAGCGCAGACGAAGGGTCTCCCAGATCTCACTTCTCAGGCCTGGGAAACCACATCTCACGATGAGATTGCTTTGAGGGGTACGGGCTGGTAGGTCAGGGTTTTGACCCTGACACTTGAATCAACCAGAATGATCTGGAAATCACCCCGCGCGGCGAGGCCGCGCTTACCATCTCCTATAGGCTTTTCAGTATCTCGTCTACCGCAGCGAACGAAACGTGGGAACCCACAGCCATCAATTCAGTCAATTCCCAATGAACCTGACCCTCTCCCTGGCCGCCCCCGCCGATGCCCCCGCGCTCACCGTGCTTCATGCCGCGGTCGCCGCCGACCTCACCCTGCGTCACGGCCCCGGGTTCTGGTCCCATGCCCCAACTGAAAGAGGCGTCCTTTTCAGCCTGCAACACGCGCGCATCATCATCGCGCTCGAAGGCCAAACCATTGTCGGAACCCTGCGCCTGGCCACCAAAAAGCCCTGGGCCATCGACGTCAGCTACTTCACGCCGGTGAAGAAGGCGATCTACCTCACCGGCATGGCGGTCGTTCCCAGGTTGCAGCGCCGGGGAATTGGCCGCCAACTCCTCAAGGAAGCAGCAGCCCAGGCCCGCGCCTGGCCCGCCGACGCCATCCGTCTCGACGCCTTCGACGCCGCTGCCGGCGCCGGCCCCTTCTATGCGCGCTCCGGCTTCCGCGAAACCGCCCGCGTAATCTACCGCAAAGATCCCCTCATCTATTTTGAGTTCTTGCTGAGTTAGTCCCTCCTCCCCACTCACTTCAGGCTTTAATCTGCCCTTCTGCGTCAGCCCTCCAGGGCCGCGAGTTCCCCACCCCTTCTGGCCTGCCGCCCCATCACTTATCGGATGCTGTCCGCTCAATTTTCGCTTGTCCGCCGCTCTCAAGTGGCAAACTGTATTCATGCTTGAGATCATCACACCGCGCGAACTGCCTACGGTGCTCCTCATCGACGACGACATGGTGAGCCGGGAAGTGATGGCAACCATGCTGACCATGAGCGGTTATGCCGTTCACACTGCGGCCGACGGCGAAGCGGCCCTGGCTCTGCTGGCCGGCGCGGAGTGTACTCCCGGCGTCATCCTCATGGACGTCCAGATGCCCGGCCTGAGCGGTCTCCCGTTGATTCAGCAGCTTCGCGCCAGATGCCCGGCCCGCCTTTACGTCATCAGCGCCAGCGGCACTCCGGAAGAAGTCATTGCCGCTGCCGACGGATTCATCCTCAAGCCCTTCCCGCCGGAAGCCCTCACCCGGATGATTGAAGAGCACGAGACCCAGTTGCGCCCTCCCGCCGCACCCGGCCTCGACCCCGAGGAAACCGTCGTCAACCCCGAAACCCTGGCCCAGCTCCGCGAGATGATGCCGGAAACCGCCGTCCGCCAGATCTTCGAAGCCATCCTCGCCGACCTCGGCCGCCGCATCGCCGCGCTCAAGGCCGCCATCGCCAAAGAGGACTGGCCTGAAACCCGCCGCATCGGCCACGCCATCAAGGGCGGCGGCTCCATGGCCGGCGCCGTCCAACTCGCCCGCCTCGGAGCGGCCATCGAGTCCGGCTCCCTCGACCCCGCAGTTAACCAACTGGATAACAGCTCCGTCATCCTCGCCGATTTGCAGTCCGCCGCCGCCAACCTCCGGCGTATGCTGGATGCTGAATTCAAAGCGCAAAAGACACCAGACGCTGGAGGTTAGCGAATCCCGTGGAAAAGCCCATCCGCATCGTACTGGCTGACGATCATCCTGTAGTCCGCATCGGCGTGCGCAACATGCTCTCGGAGAAGGACGGCTTTGAGGTGATTGGCGAAGCCACCGACGGCGACGAGGCCATCACCCAGACCCTCGAACTGGAGCCCGACATTCTGCTGCTCGACGTGCAGATGCCGCGTCTGCCCGGCCTCGAGGCCATGCGCGCCATTATGAACGGAACCCCCACGGTCAAGATTCTTCTGCTCACGTCCACCATCACCACGCAGCAGATCATCGAGGCGCTGCACATCGGCGCCCGCGGCATCGTGCTCAAAGACGCCCTGGCCAGCCACCTGCAAACCGCGATTCGCACCGTATTCGGCGGCGATTACTGGATCGGCGGCAAGCGCGTGGTCAACCTGGTCAGCGCCCTGCACGACCTGATGCAGCAGGCGATCGTGCCGCAGCGCAAGACCTACGGGCTCACCCCTCGCGAATTGGAAGTTGTCGGCTGCATCGTGGAAGGCTGCTCGAACCGCGACATCGCCAAGCAGTTCACTCTGAGCGAAGAAACCGTCAAGCGGCACCTGTCCAACATCTTCGACAAGACAGGTGTTTCGACACGCCTGGAGCTGGCCCTGTTCGCCATCGCCCACCACCTGGTCGAGCCGCAGTGACAGGCGCCAGGGATCAGTTGTCAGCCGCCCCGAGCCTCATTTGGGGCTCGCTGAAGACCGCTGGAAGATGGCCGCTTTCTGGCTGCAAAATGCCCGGTGCAACTCGCTGCGCGGCGCTCGAAGCGGACGGCTTTGGGCTCGTTACTCATTGATACACTTCTCTTGCAGGTGACTCGCATAACCGTAGTGTTCCAGGCACCGATTTCTTCTGTATCGTTGCTTCCTGGCAGCCGGTTTTGTGCAAAGTGGCCGGTACCAGGCTACCGATTTTCTGCAAATTGGTCCGTTTCATGCCGCAGTTTTTGGGTAAAGGTGTGCTCTGGACGACCCGAATCACGACACACGCAGCTGATAAGCCAACAGATTTGCGGCAAAGGTCGTGTGCTTTTGACGACCTTGCGCAGAGGTTGGGATGCGCAGCCGCCAGGGCCTGCCAGCGGTGATTCCGTGCTTTCTGGCCAGGCTCGCATTTCATGGGCGGGCGATCCATGGATAAACTACCAAGTGGGTAACCTTGCCAGAGCAGGGAAGTTTCCCGATGCACCGGAGATGCGGATTGTGAGTGCTCAGCTGCCACGGCTGTGCATTGATGGGGAATTGGTGTTGCACTCAAGCGCCCGTGAAATGATGTTGTCGAGCAGTTGAAGACGGCTCTCTCTGCGCGTCATGACAGCGGATTCTTGAAGGATGGGAGAAGGTCGAATGAAAAATGACCGAAAGCACCACCGCAGGACCGCAGGTTTCCGGTTGGAGACAGTCTGGCAGGATCTTCGCTACGCAGCCCGCCAGTTGCGGCGAAATCCGGGCTTCGCGCTCACCGCGATTCTTACGCTCTCGCTGGGCATAGGCGCCAGCACTGCGGTTTTCAGCGTCGCCTATGGCGTCCTGATCGATCCGTTCCCCTACAGAGATGTGCATACGCTGGCCACCCCAAAGCTGTGCTCGCCCGAGTTTGAGGAGTGCCGTTGGAGGGAATACACGCCTGCGCAGTTCAATGAAATCGCGGAACACACCGACATCTTCAGTGGCATTACTGCGTCCACGATCAGCGACGTTGTGCTTACCGGGGAGTCGGAACCGCAACGGCTCCGCGGCAACTACATCACGCCCAACACTTTCGATGTGCTTGGAGTTCAGCCCATGCTGGGCCGCGGCACAAGACAGGACGATGTTCTCCCCAATCACGAAGAAGTTGCTCTCCTCAGCTACCGCTATTGGCAGGCTCATTACGGCGGAAGCCGCTCGATCCTCGGACGCACCCTGAACTTCTCCGGGCATCCCCGCACCATCATCGGGATTATGCCGCCGCGCTTTCTCTGGCGTGGAGGCGATGTTTACCTCCCCGTCCAGATGACGAACGACTATGAAGTACAAGGGCAACGCTACTTTGCTCTCGTGGGGCGCCTGAAGCCAGGCGTGACCGAGGCCCAGGCAACGGCTGAACTGCAGCCGGTCTTCGATGACTTTTCCAAGACATCGCCCTTCGTCTTCCCGAAGAACCTGCGCGTGGGTATCCTGGCCTTCGACGAGATGTTCAAATCGAACCTCGCCAGCACCCTACACCTTGTGCTGGGCGCCGCGTTTGTACTTCTGTTCATAGCCTGCGTCAATGTCTCAAGTCTGCTGTTGGCTCGCGCTGTTAACCGCGAGCGCGAGTCTGTGATTCGCGCCTCGGTGGGCGCGTCGCGGCAGAGGCTGATCCGGCACGCGCTTACGGAATCTCTGTTGCTGGCATTGGCCTCCATGCCGGTAGCGCTGGCCTTCGCCTATGCCGGATTGAAAGCGACGCTGCTGATTGTCCCGGCCGAGACCATCCCCGACGAAGCGGTCGTTACCATGAACATTCCCGTGCTGCTGTGCTCGCTCGGCATTGCGTTGGCCACCGTGGCCATCTTCGGCCTGGCGCCCGCGTGGCATAGCGCAAGCCCGCACCTGGCCGTGGCCCTGAACCATATTCGGTCGTCGGGCGGACGCGCACAGCGGCGCTTGCTGAGCGGTTTTGTCGTCACCGAGATCGCACTGTCCCTGGCCCTGCTTATGGTCGCAGGACTCATGGTCCGCTCCCTCATCGCGGTCGAGAGCATACCTGTGCCATTCGCTCCCGATCGCACGCTGATGATGTACCTTCCTCTGGCCGCTGCACACTATCCCACCCCGGAGAGCCGCGCGGTCTTTCTCCGCGAGTTGCTCGATCGCGTTCAGGCGGTTCCCGGCGTAACCACGGCCACGGTGGATGCGGCCTTCCCCTTTATGGACATGGACGGCGAACGCGTGCAGGTCGGCGGTCAGCCATTGGACAAACGCATTGTGTCGCTCCATCTCACCGGTCCGGAGTATCTTGCGCTTTCCGGCAGAAGCATGCTGCAAGGGCACTTTCTGGACGCGCGAGAAATCTCCGCACAGTCGCATGAGGCCGTCATTTCCGAGAACTTTGCTCGCCGCTACTTTGCCGGCGAGAATGCGGTGGGCCAGACCATCCATTTGCCGGAGTTCAAGCCCGATGGCAAGAACAAGCTGCCGAACGACGCCTTCACCGTTGTCGGAGTCATGAGCGATTTGCCCTTCTTCATCGACGCCAGAGAAGATTATCCCCACATTCTGCTGCCCTATACCGTGGCCCCCGCGGCTGCCAGCACCCTCATCGTATCCACGTCCCTGCCGGCCGGCGAACTCATGAACCCCGTGCGCAGGATCGTTTATTCCATCGACAAGGAACAGCCCACCGTGGATGCGATGACCCTTCGCCAGATGCTCGATATGTATGGCTACGCCGGCCCGCGATTTTCCTTGGCGCTCTTCGGAACATTCGCGGCTTCCGCACTGCTGCTGGCGTTGGTCGGTGTTTACGGAGTTCTCTCCTTCATCACTTCGCAGCGCACGCAGGAGATCGGCATTCGCATGGCGCTTGGCGCCAACCGCGCCCAGGTCATGTGGATGGTGCTGCGCCAAGCCCTCGTGCTGGCGCTCCTGGGGGTGGCCGCGGGGCTTCCACTGGCCTTCGTCGCCGGTCGATTCTCCAGAGGGGAACTGATTCAAACCTCACAGCATGATCCGTTGGCGCTCATTGCGGCGATCTGCATCCTGCCGCTGCTGGCTGTGGCGGGGACCTACCTGCCTGCTCGACGGGCTGCCAATATCAATCCGGTCACGGCTCTGCGCTCCGAGTAACCGCGGATCTCATTCGAGGAGTATTCATCATGAAGATCGCATTTCTCGGCCTGGGCAAGATGGGCGCACCCATGGCCCGCCGTCTGCTTGAGGCCGGTCACGAACTCACGGTGTGGAATCGCACCGAAGGGCGCGGCGCGGCGCTGGTGGCCGCTGGAGCCATTCTTGCCGCCACTCCCGCGGAGGCCGCGCAGAACGCCGACGCGGTGCTCACCATGCTCTTCGACGATGCGGCTCATGAATTGGTGCTGTTCGGGGACGAGAGCGTGGCGTCCTCCGGCGTGGTGGACGCTCTGCGGCCGGGGGCGCTGCACATTGCGCTGTCGACCATCAGCGTTGCGCTTTCGGAGCAGCTGACGGCCGAGCACACACGCCGGGGCCAGCTCTTTGTGGCCGCACCGGTGTTTGGACGGCCCAACGTGGCGGAAGAGGGCCGCCTGTGGATTGTGGCTGCGGGGGCGGATGAGGCTATTCGCATGGCGCGGCCGCTGCTGGGGCCACTCTCTCGCGGCATCTCCGTGATTGGGCCCGAGCCCCGCATGGCGCACGCGTTGAAATTGGGTGGAAACTTCCTGATCAGCGCGATGATTCACTCGCTCGGCGAGTCGTTCGTCTACGCCGCCGGACAGGGGATCGATCCGGAGGTGTTTCTGGAGACCGTGAACAGCGCGCTGTTCCAGTCACCGTTTTACGCGGCTTACGGTAAGGTGATGCTGCACCCGCCCAATGAGCCCGGCGCCACCATCGATTTGGGCGCGAAGGATTTGCGGCTGCTGCGCGAGGCTGCGGCGGAGCGGCGCACCAGTCTGAGCTTGGCCGACAACCTGGCCGAGATCTTTCGGCAGGCGCAGCGGGCCGGGCTGGCGGGCGAGGATTGGGCCGTAGGCCAGTACCGCATGGCTCAAAGACGCGGCCAGGGAGCAAAGAACCTGTGATCGCGGTCTCTGACAAGGATCACGGAAATCGCACTAAGATAGGAACCATGAGCCTGAAGGGAAAGATTGTCTTCATCACGGGAGCCAGCGGCGGGATTGGCGCGGCTACCGCACTGGCCTTCGCGGCCGAGGGAGCGCGGCTGCTGCTGGCCGCGCGGCGCGCCGGAAAACTGGCCGAAGTGGCCTCGGCGGCGCTCAAGCGCGGCGCCCCCGCGGTGCACTCGTTCCACCTGGACGTGCGCCACTACCGCGCCGTGCAGGACGCGATCGATTGCCTGCCGGAGGAGTGGGCTGAGATTGACGTCCTGGTGAACAACGCCGGTCTCAGCCGTGGTCTGGATAAGCTCTATACCGGCAAGATTGAAGACTGGGAAGAGATGATCGACACCAACGTGAAGGGGCTGCTGTACGTCTCGCGCGCGGTTGTTCCTGGCATGGTGGTGCGGGGGCGCGGGCACGTGATCAACCTGGGCTCGACGGCGGGGGATATCTCGTATCCCAATGGGGCGGTTTACTGCGGCAGCAAGGCCGCCGAGCGGGCCATCAACGACGGGCTCCGTGAGGACCTGCTTGGGACGCCGGTCCGCGTGACCAGCGTGGACCCCGGCATGGTGGAGACGGACTTCAGCCTGGTGCGCTTCCACGGCGACGAGGATCGGGCTGCCAGGGTTTACAAGGGGCTGACGCCGCTGACGCCCGAGGACGTGGCCGATGCCATCGTTTGGGCCGCGGGCCGGCCGGCACATGTGAACATTGCCCGCATCGGCATGACCTCGATTCACCAGGCCAATTCCCTGCTCTTCCACCGCGAGACGCAGTCCTGAGCGGAAGGACTATCCGGGCTGAGGGCCGCAACCCTGTCGACGGGGTTCTGCCGCGCGGCGATCTTGTTAGTTCATTGCCTCGATCTGCGCCTCGATCTGCGTCAGAGCCGCTTCCAGCGCTGCCCGCCGGGCCGGGTTCGAGGTCCTCTGCGACAGGATGTTTTCCCGCTGCAGATGGAGCGCCTGCTTCTGCCGTTCCTTCACGGAGCGGGCCTGGTCCGCCACACGCCGCTGGTCTTCGCTGACAAACTCATTGCCGGCGCCGGCCTCCGGTTGCTGCAGTGCATTTGCCATCTGATCCTCCACGGATTTACTTTCCCAACCACGAGCCATATCTTCATTCTACGAGGGCGTGGCCGCATTGCGTCCCGCGGAATGGAAGTTCATGCCCCCGGCAAGCTGGAGAATTCCTCATGCGCGTTTGGCAGATTTCGTCGTTTGGCGTTGATTCTTTGGAGTTTGTGGAGCGGCCCACCCCCTCGCCCGAGGCCGGCGAAGTACTGGTCAAAGTGCGCGCGATTTCTTACAACTATCGCGATCTGCTGGTCATCAAGGGGCTCTACAACCCAAAATTGAAGCTGCCGCGCATTCCCTGCTCCGACGGCACGGGCGAGGTGGCGGCGGTGGGGGAGGGAGTGACGGCGTGGAAGCCGGGCGACCGGGTGGCCGCCATCTTCATGCAGAACTGGCTGGACGGGCCGCCCACCGCCGCCAAGAGCCGCCGCGCCCTGGGCGGCGACATCGACGGCATGCTGACCGAGTACGTGGTTCTCAAGGAATCGGGCCTGGTGGCCATCCCCGAGCACCTCAGCTTTCAGGAGGCCGCCACCCTGCCCTGCGCGGCCGTCACGGCCTGGAACGCGCTGTCGGTAGGCGATCTAAAGCCCGGCGCCACCGTGCTCATTCAGGGAACCGGCGGGGTCTCCATCTTTGCCCTGCAACTGGCGCGGCTTCGGGGCGCGCGCGTTCTGGGCATTTCATCGAGCTACGAAAAGCTTGAACGCGCTTACTCGCTGGGCTTGGACGCGGGCCTCAACTACAAAGAAAACCCGGATTGGGACCGCTGGGCGCTGGAGGAAACCAGCGGCGAGGGAGTAGATCTGGTGGTGGAAGTGGGCGGCGTGGCCACTCTGCCCCGCTCGCTGCGCGCTCTGCGCATCGGCGGCGCCATCGCCCAGGTGGGCGTGCTCACCGGCCCGGCCGATTCCAGCCCGTTTCCTGTCTCCTCCGTGCTCCACAAGCAGGTCCACCTGCAGGGCATCTATGTCGGTTCGCGGAAAGACTTCGAGGACCTCAACAAGGCCATCACCCTGGCCGTGCTGCGCCCGGTTGGCGAGAATTTCCACTGGTCGCAGGCCCGCGAGGCGCTGGCCCGCATGGAAGAGGGCAGCCATTTCGGAAAGCTCGTCCTGACTGTGGGCTGAGGCGCGGATCGGGGCTCATCGGCCGCTTGTTGTGTGGTCCACGGCGCACGGCAGAGGTGCGAGCGTCAGTCCATCTTTCCAGTAAACTGCTCACGCAACTCCCGCCGGAGCACCTTCCCGGTGTGATTCATCGGCATGGCGCCGGGCGAGAGAATCCAGATGCGGCGCGGAGCTTTGTAGGCGGCGAGGTTCAGGCGGCACCAGTCGAGCAGGTCGCCGGCGCTGGCCTGGGAGCCCTGCATCAGTTCGACCACTGCCACGGGAATCTCGCCCTTCTCCTTGTGCGGCAGGCCGAAGGCGGCGGCGCGGGCCACGGCCGGATGGGCCATCATGGCCTCTTCCAGCTCGCGGACGTAGACCGAGTAGCCGCCGGACTTGATGACGTCTTTCATGCGCCCGACGAGGCGGATCAATCCCAGACGGTTGCGGGTGGCCAGGTCGCCGGTGCGCAGCCAACCGTCGGCGGTGAGCAGTCCCTCGCTGTCGCTCCGATCCTTCCAGTAGTGCGGCGAGAGGCCGCGGCGGCGGATCTGGCACTCGCCCGTCACGCCGGCTTTGACCGGCCGCCCGCTCTCGTCGGCCACGCGAATGTGAAACGGCGGCACGGGGAAGCAGAGGTCGCCGCTGCCGGGCAGGAAGGAGAGATCGATCCCCATCATGGCCAGGCCGCCCAGTTCCACCATGCCGTATCCGTTGATGAGCACGGGCGGGATGCGGCGGCCAAACGGGAGCCTGAGCAGGGCGCCGAACTGGCGCATGCGCTCCCGGACTTCAGAGGGCAGGTGATCGCTGGCCGAGAGCCACAGGCGCACGCTGGCCAGGCGGGCGGGGTCAGGGTTGCTGTTGACCAGGCGAGCGAACATTGTGGGCACGCCGACGATGGCGGTGACGCGAAGTTGTTCGGCAAGGTCGAGCGCGGAGGCAACGTCGAAGCGATCGAGGACGCAGCCGCGAATGCCGGCCATGAGGCCGTAAAGGGCGATGCTGACGGCCATGATGTGGGACCAGGGCAGGGCGATGAGGGCCAGGTCCTTGTGTCCGAGGAAGAGGCCAGCCAGCACCGAGGACGAGCGCGCCCCGAGCAGCGCCCGGCTGGAGAGCGCTGCCCCTTTGGGAAAGCCGCTGGTGCCGGAGGTGTGAAAGACGGCCACGGTGGCGCCTGGGTCGATGGCAGCCGGCGGGAAGGACGCGCCGGCGGCGGCCGGGCGCAGGAAGCCCGTGAGCGTCTCGTGCTCGTCGTCGGACTGGATCCAGGTGCGCACATTCAGCGCCTGGCGGTCCTGGATGTTGCGCTCGAAGACCGCCTTGTCGGTGACCAGAATCTCCGTGCCGCTGTTGACGAGAATGCGGCGCACCTCCGCCACGGTAAGCATGGGATTGAGCGGAACCGCGATGCCCCCGGCGCGGACAACGGCCAGGAACCAGTGCAGGCACAGCCGGTCGTTGGTGCGATAGATGGCGACGGGCTCCCCCGGAGCGAGCGCGACCGTGCGGCGGAGAAACGCGTCGAGGCCGCGGATGCTGGAGTGGAGCTCGGCGAGCGAGTAGGAGCCGTTTTCGTCTACCGAGACTTCGCAGTCCCCCCTGCGCCGGACCAGCTCATCGACCAGGTTGGCGACCGTGACGCTGCGGTCGCGCGAGAGTTGAAAGCGTTCGAAGATGTTCATGCAACTGGAACCGGTTTGCGGCCCCATTCGCTGGCCACGCAGTAATGAAAGAGGCGGTCTAGATAGTCGAGCACCGGCGGCGGCGTAAGGCCGGCGGGGCCGAGCAGGCGCTCAGCGTTGGTGGTGTCGAATTGCATGCGCATGGTGAAGTAGTCGCGGTAGGCGCGGCCGTCGCGCAGCACGCGGCGCTTGCGCCCCCATAACGTCATGAACAGTAGCGGGCGCACCAGGGCGAAGAATAATTTCGGATCGACGTAGCGCGCTTCCGGCGCGTTGAAGTACTCCGCTGCGCGCTGCGCGATCTCGTGGATGGTGGCGCTGCCGCGCGGCCCGGCGCAGAGATGGACCGTGCTGCCCATGGCTCCTTCGTCAAAGGCTAGGCGCGCCACCGAGGCGGCGACGAAGTCGACCGGCACAATGTCGAGCACGGCATCGGGATAGCCGGGCACAGTGCGCCACAGGCGGCGCGCGTAGATCTTCAGCGGCCAGTACATCATTTTGAAACTGGAGGTGACGCCGGTGCGCGAGTCGCCCACGATGATGCTTGGACGCAGGATGACGCCGGGGAGTGAGCCGAGCCGGGAGCGGACCAGCGCCTCAGCCTCGGCCTTGGTCTGCTCGTAGGTGTTGCGGTAGCCCTGACCGACGGCCAGCTCGTCTTCGCGCACTAGGTCGGAGCGCTCGCCGGCCACATACGCCGTTCCGACGTAGGCCAGGCTGCGGAGTTGGCGCGCGCCGGCGGCGAAGTCCAGAATGCGGCGCGTGCCCTCGACGTTGACGCGGCGGGCTTCGTCCAGCGAGTGGTCGAAGCGCACGGTAGCGGCGGAGTGAATCACGCGCGTGGTCTCTGCGGAGAGCCGTTGCCAGGCCGCGTCGTCCAGACCGCAGTTGGGCTGGCTCACATCGCCGGAGAAGACTTCCACGCGGTGGCGCTGGTCCGCGGGCACGATCGCATCGGTACGCTGCCGGCCGGATTGGCTTGCGGTGGAGCGGATGAGCAGGGCAAGCTTGGCGTCGGGCTGACGATCCAGCAGTTCACGCACCAGGCGCGCGCCCAGAAAACCGGTTGCGCCTGTGACAAGAATCAGTTCTTCGTTCTTCACTCGGGAGACGACCTCAGGATGCAAACGACTCGAAGACCGGGAAACGATGACCTTTTGGATGCGGAAATGACAAGCAGACCTCTGCCTTAGTATAGCCCGGGAGGCCATTCCGGCCGGGCGCGAAGCTCGCGAGGTCGAGGTCAAGCCTTCCGACCCAAAACGCCCCTGTGCCTCCCGAATCGAACTCCACCCCGTTGTTCACCGGGTTTTCACCGTCCTGTCACCGTCCGCCTCTCCCATCAAGCTGTATCTTGGAAGCATCTTACCGAGTAGAATTAGTTCCCCGCCTCCGCGGGGAACGGAGAGCCCCATGAGCGAGATTCCTGCCGTGAAGCTGTGGCATCCTGAATCGCAAAAACACCAGCGCACCGCCCTCGGCGTTGAAGCCCTGGCGCAGTCTTTCCTGGACAACCTGTTCTTTGTGCAGGGCCGCTCGACGGAGCGCGCCACGGTGAACGACCTTTACATGGCTCTCGCCCACACGGTCCGCGACCGGCTGGTGGAGCGCTGGATTTCGACAGTGAAGAACTACCAGGCGCAGGATGTGCGCGTGGTCTGTTACCTTTCGGCCGAGTTCCTCACCGGCCCGCACCTGGCCAATAACCTCATCAACCTGGGCATTTACGACGAGACCGAGCAGGCCATGCGGCAGCTTGGCCTCGACTTGAATGTGCTCATCGAGCAGGAAGAAGAACCGGGCCTGGGCAACGGCGGGCTGGGCCGTCTGGCCTCCTGCTTCATGGATTCCCTTGCTACCCTCGACGTTCCCGCCATCGGCTATGGGATTCGCTATGAATATGGAATCTTCGACCAGCAGATTCGCGACGGCTGGCAGGTGGAAACCACCGACAAATGGCTCCGCCTGGGCAACCCCTGGGCCCTGGAACGGCCGGAGGACGCCTTTGAGGTAAAGCTGGGCGGGCGCACCGAGTCGCATACCGACGCCAAGGGCCGCATCCATGCCAACTGGATTCCCCAGCGCGTCATCCGCGGCATTCCGCACGACACGCCCATTCTCGGGTACAAGACCAACACCGCCAACACCATGCGCCTCTGGTCCGCGCAAGCCGTCGAGAGCTTTGACTTCAGCACCTTCAACACCGGTGACTTCTTCGGCGCCGTCGCCGACAAAGTGGACTCGGAGAATATCTCCAAGATTCTCTACCCTAACGACGAGGGCTATCAAGGCAAGCAGTTGCGTCTGGAGCAGCAGTTCTTTTTCGTCTCCTGCTCGCTCCAGCACATCGTCAAGATCCAGGGCCATGCAAACCGGCCCCTGGCCGAGCTGCACCGTAGCTTCGCCATCCAGATGAACGACACCCACCCAGCTATCTCGGTAGCCGAGCTCATGCGGCTCCTGGTCGATGAGCACGGGATGGAGTGGGACACCGCTTGGAACGTCACGCAGCACACGCTCTCCTACACCAACCACACCCTGCTGCCCGAGGCCCTCGAGCAATGGCCGCGCCGCCTCTTCGGTGCCCTGCTGCCCCGCCACCTTGAGATCGTCGACGAAATCAACCGCCGTCACCTGGAAAACGTCCGCCAGAAGTTCCCCGGGGACGAAGACCGGGTCCGCCGCCTCTCGCTCATCGATGAAAACGGCGAAAAGTACGTCCGTATGGCCCACCTCGCCTCCCTCGGCAGTCATGCTATCAACGGCGTCGCCGAGTTGCACACCGAGCTGCTCAAGACTCACGTCCTGCGCGACTTCTACGAACTGACCCCGGAAAAATTTTCCAACAAGACCAACGGCGTCACGCCCCGCCGCTGGATGGTCCTCGCCAACCCCGGCCTCACCCAGCTGCTCACCGCCCGCCTCGGCCACGGCTGGATTCACGACCTGGACAAGCTGCGCCGCCTTGAGCCCCTCGTCGACGACCCCGAGTTGCACGAGGAGTGGCGCGCCATCAAGCTCCAGAACAAGGTCAAGCTTGCCACCTATATCCAGGACCATCTCGGCATCGGCGTCGATCCTGCCTCCATGTTCGACGTGCTGGTCAAGCGCCTGCATGAGTACAAGCGCCAGCACCTGCAGGTGCTGCACATCCTCACGCTGTACAAGCGCATCCAGCAAAACCCCGACGTTGAAATCGTGCCCCGGACTTTCCTCTTTGGCGGCAAGGCCGCGCCCGGCTATCGCATGGCCAAGCTGATCATCAAGCTGATCCACAGCGTGGGCGAGGCCACCAACTCCGATCCGCTGGTGCGCGGGCGGCTCAAGGTCGTGTTTCTGCCCGATTACAGCGTGAAGCTGGGCCAAAGGGTCTATCCCGCGGCCGACTTGTCTGAACAAATCTCGCTGGCCGGCAAGGAAGCTTCAGGCACCGGGAACATGAAGTTCGCCATGAACGGAGCACTGACCATCGGCACCCTGGACGGCGCCAACATCGAGATACGCGAAGAAGTGGGCGCGGATAACTTCTTCCTCTTCGGACTTACTGCGCCGGAGGTGGAGCAGCGCAAGCGCGAGGGCTACCATCCTCGCGACATCTATAACTCGAACGCCAACCTCCGCGAGGTCCTCGACTCGCTCTCAGGCGGCGAGTTCTCCCACGGAGACCGCACGCTGTTCGAGCCTCTGGTGGGTGGACTTCTCAACGGCGATGACTACATGCTGCTGGCCGATTACCAGTCGTACATCGACTGCCAGGACCGCGTCAGCGAGGCCTACAAGAACCACGAAGCCTGGACCCGCATGTCGATCCTCAATGTGGCGCGCATCGGCAAGTTTTCCTCCGACCGCTCCATCCGCGACTACTGCGCCGACATCTGGAAGACCTGGCCGGTGAAGATCCAGTTATAGGGCGCCGGGAACGGTCTTCCAAGGGTGGACCATTTTACGATGAGTCGTAAAATGGTCTGGACTTTTTTACGACTCATCGTAAATTGCTCCTCATGAGCATTACGCGGTTTCAGGCCACAACTCGGAGCGGGCATTCTGACTCGCACCTACGAATGATCTTCGTCTTCGCTGCGTGCCTTGAAGCTCCCAACAGGCTCTCGGTTCCATGTCCGCCGTTCTCCGCCGCAGTGCGATAATCTCGAATACAGGCACTCTTCCCTCCCCAGCACCGGGTGAATCCCTTGATCGTCGAAATTGAAGCGCTGACCAAAATCCATGAGCCCAGGCGGCGCGTGGTGGCCGTGGACGGCATCGACCTCGAACTGAAACAGGGCGAGGTTTTTGGGCTGCTCGGGATGACAGCTCATTTGTTTACCAGGCATTTAAACAGGAGTGATGGATTCCGATGCAACCCAGGACCGCTCCGGGAAATACCGACCAAAATTGACAGGGACGGTCACATTTTGGAGCGGCGGGTGTCTTATAAGTTGTAATCAGGTTACAGCCCTTCCGGCGTATCATCCCCCGGCGTATGATCAAGGATAGTTTGGGCATCTTGCCGTACTTTGAACAATTCGCAGTTGCTTCGCCTACGAAACATAAGAGTGGGGATAAGTGTGCGCACTCGTGCCGCCTTAGTCCGCCGCTGAGGGCCGTTGCCCTGCTTCTGGCCCCGGCGCTGCTGGTGGCGGCAGGCTGCACCAACGTGCGCGTGGCTGCCGACCCCTCGAATTCGAGCTTTTCCATCTCGCCCGGAACCGGCTCCATCGACACTAATTGCACCGGCTGCAACACGACCAGCTCCCAGGGCACGTCGGTGGAGCAGTTCACGGCCATGCTGGCGGGCGGAGGCGCGGCGGCCGTCATCTGGTCGGTGAGCGGCGGCGACGCGAACAGCGGGCCCGGCACCATTACCGCCGCGGGCCAGTACACGCCGCCCAGCTACCTGACCGCCGACCGGGTGCAGGTGGTGGTGACGGCCACGCTGAACGCAACCACCACGGCAACCTCGGTGCTGTCCGTGACGCCGGGATTCCTGCAGCCGCTGACGCCGGAAAACGCGGCCCTGGGCCCCAACGGGCAGACCACCATTACCGCCTACCTGGCTGAGGCCGGCGGCGAAACTGGAATCTCCTTTGCCCTTGCGGGCTCTGCCTCGGGCTCGTCGGGCGGGCAGGGATCGCTGGGCTCGACCAGTTGCCAGCGCGGTGCGCAGGCCTTCACCTACTGCACCGTCACCTACTCGGCTCCGTCGTCGATTGCCTCCACTGTCGTGACTTACGTGGTGGCTACGGTGGGCGCGTCCGCCTCAAAGGCCAATGCGGAGGTGCTGCTGAATACCGCGGGCGTCGCGAGCACCCCGGCTAGCCACCAGGCGCAACTGGCGGCGCCGGTGGAGCTCGGCTCCACGGGCGGCAACAACATCGACTACGACACGCAGGGCAACCAGGTTGCCGACTGCTGCGGCGGGACGCTCGGTTCGCTCATTGAAGACGGCAATGGCCGCGAGTACCTGCTGAGCAACAACCACGTGCTGGCGCGCAGCGACCAGGCCACCGTGGGCGACACCATTGTGCAGCCGGGGCTGATCGACAACAACTGCGTTCCCTACGGCG
Source organism: Occallatibacter sp. (assembly GCA_035604995.1). GTDB lineage: Bacteria > Acidobacteriota > Terriglobia > Terriglobales > Acidobacteriaceae > Telmatobacter. Next base: position 19,137 of record DATNHL010000287.1, read on the forward strand.
ACGGGCCCGGCACTGCATCAATCGGCTCGCTGACCAGTTGGCTGCCGCTAAGCTCCGCCACCACCAATGCCGACGCGGCCATCGCGCAGGTGACGGCCGGGGCGGTGGATGCGACGGGCAGCATTCTGGAGCTGGGCACGCGGCAGGCAGACGGCACATTGGCCGCTGCTCCGCCCGGCATCTCCTCGACAGGCGGGAAGGGCGAGACGGCGAGCCTCAGTCTGAACGTAGCCAAGAGCGGGCGCACTACTGGTCTCACGTGTGCCAGCATCTCGGCGCTCGCCCTCGACGTCAACGTGGACTACTTCACGGACTGTGCGGAAACCAAGCCCTACGTGACCAAGACCTTTACCAACCAGTTGGCCATCACCGGCAACCAGTTCAGCGATGCGGGCGACTCGGGTTCGCTTGTGGTGGATACTGCAAATTCCGAGCCGGTCGGCCTGTTCTTCGCCGGAGGAGTGGATGGCGCTGGAGTAAGCCAGGGCATCGCCAACCCCGCGCCCGACGTACTGAAGGAGCTGAGCGCGCAGGGCGGCGGCATCAGCTACGCCTTCGTGGGCACGGCCGATCATGCGGTCAGCTGCCTCAACTACGGCGACAACACGGTGGCCGCAGCGCAGACGCGCACACTCAGTGACTTCGAGGCAGTGCGCAGCCAGTTGGCGCTGGCGCAGGCGCGGATGCTGGTAAACCCATCGGCGGGAATCCTGGGTGTGGCTACCGGAAGGAGCACCGATCACCTCGGCGAGGGCGCGGTGCTTGTGTTTGTGGACGAGAACATGGCCACGGCCGCGCCCGCAACGGTCGACGGCGTGCGCTCGCTGGTGATTCCGACCAATGCCCGGGCGGTGGCACTGGGCTCAACTCCGCAGACGCCTCTCGAGGCCGCTCCCGCTGCTCTGCCGGCAGCAGTGCTGAACGCTGCGGTGGCCGTCAAGCAGCAGGTGGCGCGCAACCTGATGCGGGAGAATCCAGCCTTCTTCGGCGTGGGCGTGGGCCAGAGCCTGGACAACCCCAAAGAAGCGGCGTTGGTGATCTATGTAGACCGCAAGAAGCTCCCCCCGCAACTGCCGGCAACCGTGGCCGGGCTGCGCACCCGCTACCTGGTGATGGACCGCCTGCACGTGACGCGCTCGTACGCGACGCCGCTCCAGTCCAGATCGCACTGTATGGCCCATACGACGGGCAGAGCGACGGGCTTCGGTCCTCTCGACCTGGAAAGGCCCCGGAGCTTGAAGCTGAACTGATTGCCGGGCAGCGAGACTCTGCGCATCTTCTGCGTGGGAGATTTGCTGTGTTCCCTATCCAGCCACCTGCCCGTGGCCGAGCCAGCGGCGGAGGTAGGCGGCCTGACCGACGTGATAGGACTCGTGCAGAGCCAGAAAACTGACCACGCCGCTCAGCTTTCCGTCGAAGTTCGGAATCCTCTCAGGACCGGGCGCCGACAAAGCCTCGGGAGATGCGTCTTCAAGCGCCGCATTCAAAGACATCGTGACCTCCTTCCAGGCGAGGACCATCTCCTCTGGCGATGGATACTCGCCGGGTGCGGCAAGCTTTGCCCCTCGTGCAAACAGCGGCAACCAGGGCCGGGACCAGGACGAGCCAAGGAGCCCGAGGACGTTGGCTCGAGCCCAGATGATGTGTCCGGCGATCCAGATCATCGGATTCACGGATTCGCTTGGGCGGGTCTGCCATTCTTCAGGGGTGAGGCCCGCGAAACTCTTCTCGAAGAGGTCGGCATTGAGGCGATAACTTCCGGCGGCGTGGACAATCTGACTGGCTACGGGCATTGGCGATTCTCCTTTAAGAACTGTTGTGGCCACGGGCTGAGGCACACGTCCGACTGCTGCTTGGACAAATTTACAGATGGACGGCGCGCGGCATGGGAAACACTTCGTAGCGGAATCCCTTGCCGGCCAGCATCACGGGATCGTTGGCGGTGAGGCCCTCGACCTCCGCCGCGTCGGATACCCGCAGGAGGCCCATGCCCCAGCCGCCGGCCGGGTCGGCAACGGGGCCGAAGGCGATGATCTTGCCCTCGGCCATCTTCCCTGTCCAATAAGCGACGTGCGACTGCATGAGGGCGCGTTCATCGGCGGTCATGTCCTGCATGAAGCTGAGACGCGGCGCGAGCAGCTTGAAGAGGAAGTAGTGTACGGCCGCAGGGGCCGGGCGAAGGTCGGCCTGAAGCCAGCCAAGCACGCGGCGCCAGCCGGAGGTGTGTGCGTTGCAGGCTGCAACGCGGCCGGCAAAGCCCTCGTGATGCAACGTGAGCCGGGTTCCCTGCTCCAACGGCTCCAGCAGGTAGGTCACGCGCGTCTCGTTGGGAGCATCCCAGTCTGCGCGCCAGGTGAAGACCAGCTTGCGGGGAACATCGACCTCGGCAAACTCGCCCTCTACTTTGTAGGCTCGCCCGTCGGCCATGCGACCGCCGGCGCGCCACTTGCCGTCGGGGCGTACATCCGCCTCCCAAAGCGTGGTCCGGTGGTCGTTGTCAGAACCCCACCAGCGCAGGACGTCCTTGGCGCGCGTGAGCGCCTCAAAGACCCGCTCGGGGGCGGCGGCGATCTCGACCGTCGCCAAAATGATTCCATGCTCTTTGTCCGCAATGACGCTGGGTCCCATGGCCAAACTCATTCCGATCCTCCTGTTTCCTTTTCAAGATGACGCTTCAGGCGGGTAAGGCTTGCCTGCCAGAACACTCGATACTCCTCGATCCACTGAGCGACGTCGCGCAGGGGCTCCGGCTCGAGGGAGTAGCGCCGCTCGCGGCCGCAGCGGCGCTCCCTGACCAGGTGAGCCGAGCGCAGGACGCGCAGATGCTTGCTGACGGCGGGGCGGCTCTGGCTGAAATCCGACGCCAGCGCATTGACCGCAACCGGACCACCCCGCAGCCGGTCGAGAATTGCGCGGCGCGTGGGGTCGGCGATAGCCCGATAAACATCGGGAGAAATGGCTTTAGCCGGCGCATGTTGAAGATACGTAACCATATGGTTACGTAATATTGCATCTGAATCCGGGCTTGTCAACAGAGAATTTCAGGCCGGCTCGAACCGGGAAGACCGACGCACTGGCCCCCAGGCGCTTGGTTTGCGCAACTGGCGGTAAAAAAACGGAAAGGGCGAAGCGGTTCGTCCCGCCTCGCCCTGTATTTCCGGCTTGCAAGTCGTGTTGCGTGAAGCTATTCCACCGGTCGCGCCTTGCCGTTGTGCAGGCTCTGGTCGATGATGGACTTCACCTTGCGATCGGCTTCCTCGGCCAGCTTTCCCTGCTGCTCGCCCAAGCGGCCCTGCTCCTCGCCCAGCTTGCCCTGCTCTTCGCCGAGCTTGCCCTGCATTTCGCCAAGGTGGCCCTGTTTCTCCCCCATCTCGCCTTGCAATTCGCCCAACCGGCCCTGAATGTCGCCGATCTTCTCTTCGATCTCGGCCAATTCCTCCTCGCTGACGGTGCTTCCCTTCTTTGCGTCGAGCTTGGCCACGGCTTCGTTCAGGCGGGCCATCTCTTTGGAGATGTCGGGAGTGGGCACGCGGGCCTGCTCCTGTTTGCGGCCCATCTCTTCCTGCTGACGGCCCAGCTCCTCCTGCTTCTTCCCCAGCGCTTCCTGCTGGCGGCCGAGCTCCTCCATGGGCTTGTACATGGCTTCAACCTGGCCAATGATCGCCGGGTCGTCGATGAAGTACGACTTGCCTTCATGAGTGAACCAGAGGAACTTTCCTTGGGTCAGTTTGCGGATTTTGTTGATGTCCTCCCGCGTGCTGTTGTGCCAGTCTCCGGAGAAGGCCACGCGGTCGCCCGGACCGGTAACCAGCACCCACGAATCGCCATCGGAGGAGTACGAGTAGGAGTAGCTGGGGCTGATGGTGGCGCCCTTGCCGCTGGTGGCGATGGTGTAGGTGTTGGTCCTGGTTCGAGTCTTGAGGATCAAGTGCCCGGTGGTCACGGTCGAATTCTGGTCATCGGCAGAGAGATCGATCTCCGCCGGCGGAGGCGGTGCATCCGCAGGGGCTCCAGGAGGAATCGTGGCAGCCGCTGGAGCGGGCGGCATCGGAGGCGCGGCCGGATCAGCCGGCGCGGGCGGGGCCTGATCGGCGCTCATCGCCGGCGCGGACGGCGCTGCAGCAGGAGTCGGAGCCGGATTGGGAGCTGCGGCCGGATTGGGGGCTGAAGCCGGCGCCGGGGGCGGCGGCGCGGCCTGGCCGGATGCGGCGGCCTCCACGCGAACCAATGCGGTGGCTGCGAACAGCGCTGCTGGAACCAGCAGCACAGCCAGCAACATGCGGCGGCGGCTGGCGGCAAAGGCCTGGCGGAAACGGGATTCATCGAGGAAACGTTCCATGCGTTGGGAGAGATTGCTGCTGCGTGCCATGGCGACTCCTATGAGGGTTGGGCGCGGCAAGGCCGCGAATTCAAGCAGAAGCTGGGCGTATGAGGTGCGGCTGGCGGCTTCTTCCAGGCCGGCGCGGTCGCTGATGGCTTCGCCCAGGTCGGAGAGCTTGCGTTTGAGCCACCAGCCCAGGGGGCTGAACCAGAAGATGGCCGCGTAAAGGCAGGCCAGCAGTTGCAGATAAAAGTCTCCCTGGCGGACGTGGGCGCGCTCATGGGCCAGCACGATGCGCTGTTTCTCCGCGGCCCAACCTAGACAGTCAGCCGGCAGAATCACGCCCGAGCCGATGGTGACCGGGGAGGCAACGGAAAAACTGAAACGCAGACGCAGACCAGCGCCCGGATTGTTCTCAGGATTTGGCCCCAGGCCTGCCTCGAACGGCTCGGAAGCCAGCCAAAGCCTTGCCGCCATGGCGAGACCGTAGAGCATGCGAATCAACAGCACGGCGCAGACCGCCAGATAGAGGAAAGTGGCCAGCATTCCCGGAGCCGGGAGACGGAAGCGCGATTGCGGCGCGGCACTGATGGAAAGCTCCGGAGCGGTTTGGAATTGAGCCTCAACATGCTGAACCTGGGAGTCCGAAGCGAGCTTGCCGGTTGAAATGGTGGGCGCCGGGAAACGGTCACCAGCGCCCCGCTCACGCCGAAGCGGCGCGGAGAATTTTGGCTGCGCATCCGGAAATTCGGCAGCAGGCGCGGACGACTGCCCAGCCACAGCGATTGGCGAGGATTCCGGCGTCGTTCCCCACGAGATTGCCGGGACCCGTACCGTCAGGGAGGTCGGCAGCAAGTGCCAGCGCATCACGAGCGGCATGGCGGCGGCGCAGGCCAGGACCAGCCCCCAGGCAATCTTCTGCGCCGGCACGTTGCCCACGCGGAAGAGGCACAGCCCGGCCCAGACCGTCAGCGCCACGACGAGCGCCCGTAATGCAGCTTCAATCAACACTGGAATCATGGTCTTCCCCCTTTTGCCCGCTCCTTCGGGGCTTTGGGATCAGCGGCATTCTTCTGGGCCATGGCGATCCGATCGGCCAGGCGTTGCAACTCGGCCCGGTCCAGGACCTTCGAATCCACCATCCCCACCAGCAGCGCCTCGACCGAGCCCTCGCAGAACCAGTCCACAATGCGCTTGACGGCGCGGCCGGCTACCCGCTGCCGCGACTGGGCCGGACGGTAGACAAAGGTACGCTCCTCGACCGAATGCGCCAGGTAGCCCTTTTCTTCGAGTCGCCTGAGTACGGTTCGGATGGTCGAGTCCTTGAGCGGCCGGCCAAGCTCCTCGCGGACCTGGTCCGCGGTAACTTCGGCCCTGCGCCAGACAATGGAGAGAATGCTGCGCTCCAGTTCCCCCAACTCCGCCGGATCGTGACCTGCTCGGGTGTTACTATCCATAGTGTTACTGACTGTAACACACAAGAAAGGTGAGCGCGCAAGAACTTTCTTGCGAATTTTTCTCGGGGTGCAGGCCAAGGGGGCGCCTTCGTGGATTGGCAGCGAAGATTCTCGAGGAGGCTAATTCCGTGCCGTCAGGTCACTGATGCTTGATAACCCAATCGGTTTGGGTTATTATGATCCAAATCGGTTCGATCCGGTTCGACGGCGTAAGGTTTGTGGCGTACACAATGGACCACGAGCCTCGGCATGTGCATGGTTTCTACGCCGAGGTGGAGGTGATCGCGGATCTTCGCCCAGACGGGACGGTGTCGCTGGCAAACAGGACTGATGCCATCAGGCCGAGCAAGGGAAGCAAGTCGGATGTGCACCATGTTTTGACGGTCGCCGCAAATCACTTTGACGAACTTGTATCTGTTTGGGAGAAGCATCATGGCTGAGCATGAAGTGATGACAACCGATGCCGAGATTGAAGCCGCGCTGGAGAGGGCGAAGCTCCACGGCAACGACCCATGCGCGCAAACCGTCGAGCACATCCCTCGGCTCAACCTGCTCATCGTCGGGCTCAGCAACGGCCGCCGGCTCGTGCTTCCGATAGAAGATCTGCAGGGGCTGGGCAGGGCCACGCACAAGCAGATTCAGAATTACGAATTGCTCGGCCACGGAACCGGCATCAGCTTTCCAGAGATTGACGTTGACCTCTATGTTCCCGCCCTGATCGAAGGCGTGTATGGAAACCGCCGTTGGATGGCGGAGTTGGGCAAGAAGGGCGGGAGGGCCAAAACTGAGGCCAAACGGCTGGCTGCCAAGGCAAACGGCGCCAAGGGTGGAAGGCCAAAGAGAACCGCCGCGGCCAACACCTAAGCAAAGTAGGACAGTGCCCCTGGGATTGGCCGGGTGCCAGCTTCGCGTGTTCCTGTTTTGCTTATTGATCCGGCCCCAAAGGATTGCATCACACAAAAAGCTGTCATCCTGAGCGTAGCGCAGCGGAGTCGAAGGATCTGTGGTTGCCTTTGCCTCTCCCAGTTACAACCCAATAGGGCCGGATCAATAGCGCCCCTGCTCTGGGTGTTTTCTGTGACCATGAGCGAGGTATCCATATTTTCCGGAGTCATTCGAGACGAAATTGCACACACGGAATTGCTCTTCAATCTGCTGCGTTGCTCTGACGCGTTCTTGGCGCAATTCTATTATTTTATAACTCGAAGAAGACTCCCTGAGGGAGAGCGGAAGATATACAGTCAGCTCCGCATGGGAGATGACGGGCGCCCCGACATCGTTTTCGACTTCGGCGAAAATGTCCCAAAGGTCATCGTCGAGGTCAAAGTTCGAAGCAGTTGTCTCCCGACCGCTCTCCAGATCAACAAGGCAAGCGGCTCTGGCTACAGGAATCGGGGCGAGGTGTACTTTCTAGTGCCCGGTGGCTGGAAGCATCGCGACGAGGTCACCCGAAGCGAGATGCGCCTATGAGAGGATCTTGTGGCGTGTCTCAGGACACAAGCGGACTTCAAGGGTGACGCCATTCTTCATGAGTATCAGCTGCTGCTGGACCGGGAGTTCCCTTCGATAAGCTTTAACGGGCCGGAAAGGAAAGTGATGAACGCGGACGATCTACAGAGCTTCATAGCTTCAGCCATCAAGCTGCACAAGGTTGTCGACTCGCTTGCGCAGCGGTTCCAAAATCTGACCATAGAAGGTCAGAGGCTTACGACAGAAGGGGAAATATCAGATTCAGAGTACGGCTAATACATCAAGAACAAAACCAAAAACGAGTATCTTCTATGGTTTGGGATGTGGAGCAATTACGGGTTCCTGCTTGGCGCAGGCTACCAGACTAAGTGGCATCCCTTGAGAGGCTTCGAGGGGTTCGTCCCTGACGAAAAAGGTGATTGGCAGCTGAAATCGCTAAACGACCTTGTGCTCAACGAAGCCGAGGGTGTTGATGTGGTCCAGTCGGCGTATGATCGGCTGGAAGCCGTCCTCAAAAAAATTCTTTGCGCTAAGATTTGAGGCATGCTTCAACCCGGCGTCAGAAGTTTGGCCTTCCTACGCCGCCCGATTGAAAGGCTCGATCTTTGGCCGCTTCTTTTTGGAGGCTTGCCACAAGTCGTAGTCGGTTTGCAGTTCATACCAGATTGCAGCGTGGGTTCCGAGAGCGGCAGAGAGACGCAGCGACATATCGGCAGAGATGCCCGCCTTGCCGTTCAGCACGCGGGAAAGCGCCGCGCGGGATACCTGCAAGTGCTTTGCGGCAGTGGTTACGTCTATGTCTCCCAGGAACTCCCGAAGCACCTTCCCTGGGTGCGGCGGATTGTGCATGCGCATCACGCTATTCCTCCTAGTGGTAGTCCTGGTAGTCAACGAGAATCACGTTCTCGCCTTCAAAGGCGAATGTCAATCGCCAGTTGCCGTTCACCTTCACTGCCCAATGGTTCTTCAGGTCACCGCGCAAGCGGTGCAATTCCCATCCCGGCGCATCCATATCTTTTGCAGTCCTAGCTCGATTCAGCTGAAATAGCTGCACTGACAGCTTTACTGCATGAGAGGGCTGAATCCCAGCTTTGCTTCCGGTCAAGAAGAACTTCTCAATGCCGGTGTGCCGGAAGCTCTTGATCATACTGTATAGTGGAGCGCGTCACTCCTCAGAAGTCAAGTGGTAATTCCGAAACCCATCCTCGATCCCGGTATCGGCACTGCCGAGTTTGGGCCTTGACGCACGGTCTTCCTGTTTCGAGAAATCACCCTCAGGCCGTGGCTGCGGCGGCCAGCTTGGCCGGGGCGGCCAGGTTGGGATCGTCGGGGATGAAGATCTGAAAGACGGTGCCGGCGGTCTGCCCCGCAAGCGCCGTACGGCTGCGCAGGCGCACCAGCCCGTGGTGCTTGACGATAATCTCGTGGCTCACCCACAGACCCAGGCCGGTTCCGGTCACTTCCTTCGTGGTGAAGAAGGCCTCGAAGGCGCGCTCGCGGACCTCCGGCTCCATCCCCGTGCCGGTGTCGGCCACCACAAAGCGGACTCCGGTCTGTTCCGGGTCCTTCCAGTTGCGCGAGCGCCGCGCGCGAATCGCCAGCCGTCCACCGGCCGTGGTGGCATCGATGGCGTTGCCCACCAGGTTGGCGAAGACCTGGCGCAGCTCCCCGGCAAAGCAGAAGAGGTCCATCTCCGCGTCGTAATCCCGCTCCACCTGGATGTTCAGCGTACTCAGGCGGCCGTTGTAGAGGCTGAGCACGGAGTCCAGCAGCTCGCCCAGGTTGGCGCGCGTGGGCAAAGTGGATTGACGGTAAAAGCGCAGCGTTTGCTGGGTAATCTCGGCAATGCGCTGGGCTTCGTGCTGGGCCATGGCTACGTAGTTCGATGCCGTGTCCTCAAGCTGGCAAAAGTTCTCGAGCAGGAAGAGCAGGTTGGTGATGGCCTCGAGCGGATTGTTGATCTCGTGGGCGATGGAAGCAGCCAGGCGGCCGGTTGCGGCCAGCTTCTCCGTCTTGCGCAGGGCTTCTTCGCTGCGCTTCCGGTCGCTGGCGTCCAGCACAATCACACCCACCCAGCGCACCTGCTGGGGATTGGTCCTGACTGGATAGGCGCTGGCCAGCCAGGTCCAGCCCCGCTTGAGCGGACCGCCCTGCCCGCTCAACTCCAGGTTGCGCACCGGTCCCTCTTCTGCAAAGACGCGCAGCACGGTGTTTTCCAGCTCCTGCGCCACCGGCTGGGGCAGCAGTTCCGGCAGCGTGCGCCCCAGGTGGCGGCTCAGGCTCACTCCGGTCATATCCGCAAAGACCTGGTTGACCCGCACAAACCGGCAGCGGCGGTCAAAGAAGGCCAGCCCGATGGGCGCGTTGGCCAGCATCGAATCCAGCAGAGACAGGGTGTCGTTGAGCCCCGACCGCTGCTCCGCAATGGAAGCCACCATGCGGTTGAACGCCTCGATCAGCTCGCCGATCTCGTTGTGCACCGCCACCGGAAGAGGAAAATTGTCGCTCTGCTCGGGCGCGTTCATCAGCGCGCGCGTGCCCCGGTGCAGGATAGCCAGCGGCTGCGAGATGGAACGGGCCATCAACAATACCAGCAGGGCCGAAGCCACAATCCAAATCCCGCCGAAGATGAAAGTGCCGCGCAGAACCGAGTTTAGCTGTTGAAAATCCCAGGCGCGATCTGACTCCACCCAGGCGAAGCCGCGCAAGTCGCCGCCAGTAACAATGGGCTTGACCCCCTCCCATCGATCTCCTTGAAAGACAAAGACTCGCGGTTCGTTCGGGGCGACGAGCGGAATCTGCGCACGCTCGGCCGGATCAAGCGTAGTCGTCTCCGGCTCTCCCTCGCTGACAAAGAGAACATTGCCGGCAGGGTCAGTGACTTTGGCAAAAGACACGCTGGGCGCCTCGCCCATCATCTTCACGGATAACCCAACCCAGCCGGGCCGCTGTTGTTGCAGAGCCTCGGAGGCCTGCAGCGCCATGGAGTTGGCCTCATGCGCCAGCCGTTGCAGCATGTGCTCGTGCACTTCGTGAGCCTGCTGGCGAATCAGCAGCGCCGCAAACAGGCCGATCGAAAGCGCCTCCAGCAGCACCAGGCCTGCCAGCATCTGCCACCGGATTGTTCGCGGCCACCAGCGCATAACAGAGGACTCAAGCCCCGACCGACCGATCATCCAGAGTTGCCGGCATTGGCGCACAACCGGCGTCTCGTCTTCGCTTTATGCTCTTAGCTTCGATGCGAGCGCCTGGGCAATCTGCCGCCCGTGAAAGCGCCCGTTTTCAATAAATATCTCGTTCGTGCGCGAGCCGGCCACGATCACTCCGGCCAGGTAAATGCCCGGTACGTTGCTCTCCAGCGTCTTCGCGTCGCAAACCGGCCGCCGGTCTTCGCCCTTGAATTGCACTCCCAGCCGCTCAAGAAAATCGAAGTCGGGGTGGTAGCCGGTCATGGCAAAGACAAAGTCGTTCTTGAGGGTCTTGGGCCCGACGGGGGTCTTGAGGAGCGCGGTGTCCTGAGTGACCTCGACGACCTGGGAGCTGAACCAGGCTTTTATCTCGCCAGCCTTGATGCGGTTTTCAATGTCCGGCTTGATCCAGTACTTCACATGGCGGTGGAGTTCGGGATCGCGATGCACCAGCGTGACGCGCGCCCCGCTGCGCCACAACTCCAGCGCCGCAATGGCTGCCGAGTTCTTCCCCCCGATCACCACCACGTCCATGCCGAAATACGGGTGGGGATCGTTGTAGTAGTGATGCACCTTGCTCAGGTTCTCGCCCGGAACGCGCAGGTAGTTGGGCAGATCGTAGTAGCCCGTCGACAGCGCCAGCTTGCGCGCCTTCAGCGTACCGTACCGGCCAAAGCGGTCTTCGGTGTGGACGGTGAAATCGCCATCGGACCCCGTCACCCGGTCCACGCGGTGGTATTGGCGCACATCGAGCTTGTAGTAGACCGCCACCAGCCGGTAGTACTGCAGCGCCTCGTTGCGGCTGGGCTTGGGGTTAGGGCTTGGAAAGGGAATATCGCCGATCTCCAGCAGCTCCGGCGTGGTGAAAAACGTCATGTGCGCCGGGTAGTGAAACAGCGAGTTGCAGACGCACCCCTTATCCACCACCACCGCCCGCAACCCAACCTTCTGCGCCTCAATCGCGCAGGCCAGCCCGGTGGGCCCCGCGCCCACCACGAGAAGGTCGAAGATTTCGGTTTGCTGTCCCGCTGCCTGCGATTCCTGATTCAAGTCGTTCATGGCTATAGCTTAGGGCATCTCGCACATTTCCTGTCAGCCCCGCCCGGTTAATCCGCCCGATTCCTCTCAGGATGGTAGAATGATAGAATCAAATGCTAGAAGGGTATAATGACATGGCTCTGAGCATCAAGAACGAGGAGACGGAGCGAGTTGTCCGGGAGTTGGCAAACCGCAGAGGATTGAGCCTGGTGACCGCAATCACTCAGGCCGCGCAGGAGACTCTCGAGCGGGATAAAGCACGGGCTGAGTGCCCCAGCGGAAAACAGGGCCTCGCCGCCTGGCTGATGGACATCGCGCGCGAAACCGCGCCGCTCATGAACGATGGCCGCACAACCAAAGAACTCTTCGACGAACTTTACGATGAAGAGACAGGCCTGCCCAAATGATCATCGATTCGTCGGCATTAATTGCCATCCTGCGGAATGAACCCGAAGCGCAAGCCTTCTCTGAAGAAATTGAATTGGCGCAATCGGTTCGCATCTCCGCTGCATCCCTCTTTGAAGCGTCCATGGTGGCGGATAAGTTTGGCAGTCCAATATTGAGTGCCCGATTTGACGAAACAGTCGAGCACTCAAAGATGATCATCGAGCCGTTCACCGCCGAGCAGGCTCGGATTGCGCGCCAGGCTTACCGCGACTACGGCAAAGGCAGCGGCCACCCCGCCAACCTCAACTTCGGCGACTGCTTCAGCTACGCCCTCGCCCGCGACAAGCGCGAACCCATCCTCTATAAGGGCGACGATTTTGTGCACACGGACCTGCGGCCGGCGGTGCAGCAGCCGCAATTTCCGCAAAAGGTGGTGAATCCGATGGGCCAAAGGCCGATACTTGCCCTCGATACGAGCGTATTGAACCGACTTGTGAAGGACCCTGATCCCGAACCGTTTATTGCCGCGATCTTGTCAAGCTATGCGATCCGGATTCCAGAAATGAGTTACGGGGAAATTGTCGCCACACGCAATCCCGAAGTCAGAAGGAAATTACACGATATTTGTCGCCGCCTCCTGGGTGTGGGAGTGTGCATAATGCCTGCCCACTGGGTAGCGGAACGCCACATCAAGCAGTTCCATGAAAGCCCCGAGAACTACAACTGGCTCAAGGTTATGGCGCGTGCCACGATTATCGAGGAAGAGATCCAGCGCCCTGAGTTTGTAAATGATGCTGCCCTAGTCGAACAGCAGGCGACAGAACTGCGTCGGCTTCAAGATGAGTTCGAGGGCGCCTTTCAGAGGTCCAGCAGAAAGACAGGCGTACCGACCACATTTCGCGAATGGCTCCTTGAGAGTCGGGCAGAGGGCGGCTCATTTTGGAATACCGCGAGGGGCCTTTATGTGGCAGCTTTCCGTTCAAATCCAACAGCAGAAACTAGCAGAGTCCTTGCTAACCCTCCCGACGAGGCAACTCTGAAGACCTTCCTAGAAGCTTGCCCGCCTGTAAGAGCAATGGTTTATGCGCTGGAACTTACTCACTATGACCGGAGCCTGCGCCCAGTGAATAGGGGACCGGCGTACAAGGCTGGGCGGAACGATCAAATGATGGCGGTTTTCTTGCCATACTGCGATCAGTTCTTGACGGATGATGGCGACCAAGTGAAATGCTTGCGGGAGGTAGCCTCCAGCGCGGGTATTCCGGTCAACGTTCGATCATACGATGAGTTCTGTTCAAGCCTAATCTTGGGAGGCTGATCCCGAACCGTTTCTCTATTAATGACCACCTCATCACCCGCTGCGTCTCCCTTCCCGGGGACTTCTATTTGCCGAGTTGTATTCTGATACCGAAAGAGGGAGCCGCCATGACCGTCATCCGCCAGGAAGATTTCATCGCCAGTGTCGCCGGCGCGTTGCAGTACATCAGCTACTACCATCCGGTGGATTACATCACCAGCCTGGCCAAGGCCTACGAGATCGAGCAGTCCCACGCCGCCAAGGACGCAATCGCGCAGATCCTCATTAACAGCCGCATGTGCGCCGAGGGCCACCGCCCCATCTGCCAGGACACCGGCATCGTCAACGCCTTCGTGAAAGTCGGCCTCGATGTCCGCTTCGAGCCCGCCCCCGGCGAAGAAGCCCTCGACCTCCAGCAAATGGTCGATGCCGGCGTGCGCCGCGCCTATCTTGACCCCGACAACAAGCTCCGCGCCTCCATCCAGGCCGACCCGGCCGGCAAGCGCATCAACACCAAAGACAACACGCCGGCTGTCGTTTCGGTCGAGCTGGTCAAGGGAGACAAGGTCGACGTCACAGTAGCGGCCAAGGGCGGCGGGTCTGAGGCCAAGAGCAAGTTCGCCATGCTCAACCCTTCGGACTCGGTGGTCGAGTGGGTGCTCAAAACCGTGCCCACCATGGGCGCGGGCTGGTGTCCGCCGGGGATGCTGGGCATCGGCATTGGCGGCACGGCGGAGAAGGCGATGCTGCTGGCCAAGCAGTCGCTCATGGACCCCATCGATATTCAGGATCTGATTGCCCGCGGCCCCGTGACCACTGCCGAGAAGCTGCGCGTCGAGGTTTACGACAAGGTGAACCGGCTGGGCATTGGCGCTCAAGGCCTGGGCGGGCTGACTACTGTGCTGGATGTGAAGGTGCTGGACACGCCGGCACACGCGGCGAACCTGCCGGTAGCCATGATTCCCAACTGCGCCGCCACGCGGCACGCCCACCTTGTGCTGGACGGGAGCGGGCCGGTTTATCTCGATCCGCCCAGCCTGGAAGACTGGCCGAAGCTGACCTACGACGTCTCCGGCGCCCGCCGCGTGAACCTGGACACGGTGACCCGCGCCGAGGCCGCCACATGGAAGCCGGGCGAAGTGCTTCTGCTGACCGGCAAGCTGCTCACCGGCCGCGACGCCGCCCACAAGCGCATGACCGACATGCTCAGCCGCGGCGAAAAGCTGCCCGTCGACTTCCGCGACCGCTTCATCTACTACGTGGGCCCGGTGGACCCGGTGCGCGAGGAGGTGGTCGGCCCCGCCGGCCCCACGACCGCCACGCGCATGGACAAGTTCACGCGGCAGATGCTGGCCGAGACGGGCCTGCTGGGCATGGTGGGCAAGGCGGAGCGGGGCCCGGTCGCCATCGACGCCATCCGCGAGTTTGGCGCGGTCTACCTGATGGCCGTGGGCGGGGCGGCCTACCTGGTTTCGAAGGCCATTTACGGGTCGCGCCTCGTGGCCTTCGGCGACCTCGGCATGGAGGCAATCTACGAGTTCGACGTGCGCGAGATGCCCGTGACCGTCGCCGTCGATTCCAAGGGCACCAGCGTCCACCAGACCGGCCCCGCCGAGTGGCAGCAGCGCATCGCCGGCATTCCGATACTGCAGTAGCAGGGATCAGGGATCAGGGGTCAGAGAACAACAGGCAGCAAAGGCATTGAAAGAGCCAGCAGGGAGACGAGGTCTTGCAAATTCCTCGATCCTGCTGGCTCTTGACTGATCCCTGACCCCTGATCCCTGACCCCTGCTTTTCTCACTGCTTCCCGACTCTGTAGACCAGCCCGATGGTATAGCCCAGGTTGTTCTGCAGACTGGAGCCGAAGCCGGTCAGGTAGTACTCCGGAGCGACTCGTAGTCCGATGCTCGGCGACATGTTGAACTCGACAAAGATGCTGGCGCTGGCGGCAAAGGTGGAAGTGCTCGGGTAGAGAACGCCGAGCGTGCCATACCCGTTGGTGTCGCCCGTGAAGTTGCCGTGCGTAAACCCGCCCATCACGCGGCCGGAGACGGAATAGCGGGGTTGCAGATAGAAGCGGTAAGTGGGTCCAAGCAACACAGCGTACTGGCTGATGGTTGGCTTGGTAAGTCCCACATCGCCGGCAGGAGGATTCCCCTGCTGGGGCTCGATGAACGGGGTGCCGTAGTAGCCGCGTCCGTCCAGCGTTGCGCCCAGGCGCTCATTGAAGTAGCGCGTAAAGCCGCCATTCCAGGCGTACTCGTTCACCTTCTGCAGCACTGGGCCCGGCGTAAAGCGCAGATACCCCGCGCCGACATACCCCTCGTAGAGATGATCGTAGGTCTCGTGGATGGCCGCCGCCCGGCGCTGTTCGCGCCGCGCCCTGATGCGCGCCTGCACGCTAATTTGAGGCTGCGTCTGGGACTGCGACTGGGCCGTCGTGGGCGCCTGCTGGTCCGCGGGCGCGGGGTTGCTGCTCGAACTTGAGCTCTGGGCATGTACAACGGGGATCAATGCAGACGCGAACGCCAGCAAAAGGGCAAGACGGCGAAAAGAATACATCGGTATCGGGTTTCCTCCACGGGAGTACGGAAGCACACCACCGCTCTTGAGCAGCGCTTCCCCCAATAGGTATTAAAACATCTTGGGGGAGCCTTGTGGGTGAACCTGTACTGCTTTGGACGCATTGCGGAGAGTTTCGCGGCGAATTCACCGGGAACAATCGCGGTCCCTGCCGTATGCATGACGTAAAATTCATCTCACGATCAGCCCGCAAACAATGCAAATGCTCTAGGATGAAGACCAAAGGAGTGGCTGACAAACATGGGTCGAATTCTGCTGGGAATCGTTCTTGGAGTCATTCTGGTGCCGGTCGCGGTGATGGCGTGGTTTCATTTTGGCAGCGTGCCGGTGGCCGTGGCAGACCCGCCCTTTCCCCAGGAGCGCACGCTCACCCACGTGCCGCTGAACGCGCGCATCGACCGTGAACTCATCAAGACCCCGCCCATCCAGGCCGATGAAGCCGCGTTTGTCGCCGGCGCGCAGATCTACCGCGACCAGTGCGCCGCCTGCCATGGACTCCACGGCAAACCCTCCTCCTTTGGCGCGCACATGTATCCCGACGCACCGCCGCTGTGGGAGCCGCACCACCATGGGTCGGAGACGATGATGGGAGTGAGCGACGACCCGCCGGGCGAAACCTATTGGAAGGTGGCCAACGGCATCCGCCTCACCGGCATGCCGTCGTACAAGGAGATCCTGACCGACACCCAAATGTGGCAGGTGAGCCTGCTCCTTGCCAATGCCGACAAGCCGCTGCCCCCGGCTGCTATCGACATCCTCAACGGCGCAGCGCCCCACCCGGCTGCACCCGCCGCAGGCAGCGCTCCGGCCGCAAAGAAGTAGCCGCGGGGACTGCTTATGAGCGAAGATTGGAAGCAGAGACGGAATCGTCGCGGATGGATTGGAAAGTGGTGGAAGATTGAGCGTACTTGACTCGCTGCGCAAGGGATTCGGCTTCCTGCTGATGAGCTTTGGCATCTCCAGCCCGCCAAAGAAGCCCAACCCCGCGGCAAAGCCCGCGCCCAAAGCGGAAGACAGCAAGGGTTGAAACTTCCCCGCCTCGCGCACAAGAGCTGGAAGATCGTGCAACCGGACGCGCCCCTGGCTCCTCAAATGGAGTGAGCGGCAACTCACCGCTCGACGGTGCTTCACGAGGTTCTTCCCCATGACCACTGGAATAAAGAAAAACTTCCTTCAGGCATTCTGGGACTTTTTTGTGCTGTTCAGCGGCATTTCGACGGCCTCCAACCTCTCCCGCACCCAGGGCCACACCGTGCGCAACCGCGGGTTGTTTCTGTTTCGACCAAGGGCCGAGAGGCAGACAAACCGCACACCCGAACCCCGCTGACTCACCCGCAAAGCGCGCAAATTGTTAGAATCGAGGCATATGAGCATCACCCGCCAACAGGCCCTCGACCACTTCCGCTCCCCTGACCTCATCGGCCTGGGCTTTGAGGCCGATGCCGTGCGCCGCCGCCTGCACCCCGAGGGCGTTGTCACCTACATCATCGATCGCAACATCAACTACACCAACTTCTGCACCGAGTACTGCACCTTCTGCGCCTTCTACCGGCCGCTCAAGGGGCCCACGGCCAACGAAGGCTACATCCTCGACTTCGAGAAGATCTACGAGAAGATCGCCGAGACCGTTGAGATGGGCGGCACAGGCGTGCTGATGCAGGGCGGCATCCATCCCGACCTGAAGATCGACTGGTTCGAGCGCCTCTTCACCGGCATCAAGCAGCGCTTCCCGCAGATCTGGCTGCACTGCCTCTCGGCCAGCGAAGTGCTGGCCATCGCCGAGTACAGCAATCTGAGCCTGCGCGACACCATCGCCCGGCTGCGCGACGCCGGCCTCGATTCCATCCCCGGCGGAGGCGCCGAGATCCTCGACGACGACGTGCGCAAGCGCATCGCCCGCCTCAAGTGCCGCACCGAAGACTGGGTCAGTGTTCACCGCACCGCCCACCAACTCGGCATGCGCACCACAGCCACCATGATGTTCGGCGTAGGCGAGACATTCGACCAGCGCATCAATCACTTCGAAGTGGTCCGCCGCCTGCAGGAGGAAACCGGCGGCTTCACTGCGTTCATCCCCTGGAGCTTCCAGCCCAAGCACACCGCCCTCGGCGGACGCGGCTGGGAAGAAGCTACTTCGGTTGAATACTTAAAGGTTCTGGCTATCTCAAGACTCTATCTCGATAACATCGAAAACGTGCAGGCCAGTTGGGTAACTCAGGGCCTGAAAGTGCTTGAAGTAGGCCTCCACTTCGGTGGCAACGACGTAGGCTCCGTGATGTTAGAAGAAAATGTAGTCAAAGCCGCCGGCACAAGTAATTGCACCACCGAAGAAGAACTAAGAAGAATCATCCGCGACGCCGGCTTCAAGCCCGTCCAGCGCGATACGCTCTACCGGACGATGTTCCTGAACTAAGTACACTCCGGGCGGTTATCCCGGCCGTATAACTGACGGCCTTTGATGCAGAACCGTTCGGTGTTAAGCCCCGGCCTGCCTGCTTTCAGAACAATCCCGATCCCCAGCAAATAACTGGTAGCCTGGCGATCTTAGGAACCAGTACGGGCGCGCGCCGCGCGAAACACGGCCACCATGTGCCAGCCTATGTTGGCAAATACAGCCACCAGGAACAGCGGCACGATCAGCGGCGACAGGCTGGCCCGCCCATTCCGCACCGACACGAGAATCGCCCACTGAATATAAAGGAACAGGCAGGCCAGTTCCGCCTTGAGGCAGCCAATCATCTGCAGCGTCAGCGCCTCGAGCAGGGGCCGGTTCACCGGCGTCACCCGCACCGGAAAGTTGAAGGCCGCGGGAAACAACGCCACCAGCGAAATGAACAGGTACAGGCCCGTGGCCGCCACGGGCAGCAGCCACAGCGCGCCCGGGGGGCCCCATGCGTTGGGCTCGCCCGCGGCGTTGAAGTGTGTTGGGATGCGGCCCGGCAACTGGCCGGGCCCGGCCAGGGCGCGCCAGGTAATCCACCACAAAACTGCGAGGGCGCCCAGGGAAATTGCCTCAAAAGTCTTGCGCATCGGAACCCTTCCCGCCGGGAGTGTATCGAATCCGGACACAGATTTGTACGAAAACGAGCCAGTTGTGTGTACTGATTCGAGACATTCGCCCATCGGCGTGCCGCGAATCGGGACATTCCGGACAAACCAACCAGGCCTAGCCGAAGCGCGCCCGCTTGACCGTCTGGCGGAAGTCTTCGCCGGTCATCTCCACCCGAACGCACATCTCCGCCAATCGCGACCTCATGCGGTCGCCGATGCGGTCGCCCAGCGTCTGTTCCCGTGCGGCGCGTTCCGCTTCCGTCTGCGCTCCGCCACCGGCCGGCAGATCGGGATAGTTGGTGGTGATGATCGTGGTCTGCCTGTCGTTGTACCGGGTATTCAGAATCAGGGCGACCGTGTCCCAGACCCACTCGTTCGGCTTCTGCGCGCCCAGGTCGTCCAGCACCAGCACCTCGGCGGCAAACACCGGCTTCAGCAACTCCAGTTCGGTAGTGTTCACCTGCGGGTTGTAGCTGTTCTGGATGTTTTTCAGCAGTTCGCGGTAGTCGCAGAACAGCCCCTTCACCCCGCGCTCCTGCACCAGCCGCCGCAGCACGCCCACGGCCAGATGCGTCTTGCCCACGCCGATGGAACCGGTAAACAGCAGCCCCTTGCCCGCCGTGTCCACCGGGTAGGCCTCGACGAATTTGCGGGCGGTCAGGTGGGCGCGGCCCAGCGAGGGGTCGGCCCCGCGGAAGGCGGTCTCATAGCCGTCCAGCGTGTAATGGCGGTAGCGCTCGGGGATATGCGCAGCGGCCAGCCGCCGTTCCTCGCGCACCATCTCCTGGCACTCGCAGGGGCGCGAAACCCACTGCCCGGCGGCATTCACCACCCGCACCAGGCCCACTCCATCGCAGATCGTGCAAACACTCATCTGGATTCAAGCCTAGCGCACCCGGCCTGCGCGTGCTGCGGTGCAGGTCCGGGGACCGGATGTGGAAAAAGCTCCTATCGCCCCTGCCCCCTCAATCCCCTACAATCGGAACCGCAAAGGAATTCGCAATCGCAACGCAAACGGGAGGGATTAAGTGAAAACGGCACTTCGGCAGCTCGCTTCGATGGGTATCGTCCTGGCTGGTCTGGCATTTCTGGCAGGCACAGTCCGCCTGGCCGCGCAGGAACCTGGCAACTTGCCGGAGACCGCGGCGCCCCCCGCGGCCAAGCCCGCCCCGCCAGCACTCTCGCCCAGCGGCCATCCGCTGAACGACTACTGGATCGCCCACGACAAGCAGCTATTGAACGACTTCGGCTGGCTGGCCCGGTTCAAGGAGGCAAACGTGAAGCTGGCGCCGCCCGCCCCAGGCGAAAACCGCGTGGTTTTCATGGGCGACTCGATCACCGAGGGCTGGCATCTGGCCGACTCCTTTCCCGGCAAGCCCTACATCAATCGCGGTATCAGCGGGCAGACGACCCCGCAGATGCTGGTCCGCTTCCGTCAGGATGTGATCGCCCTGCAACCCAAAGTGGTGGTCCTGCTGGCCGGCACCAACGACATTGCCGGCAACACCGGCCCCATGACCCTGGAAGAGACCGAAGACAACCTCGCCTCCATGGCCGAGCTGGCCTCAGCCAACGGCATCAAAGTCATCCTCTGCTCCATCCTGCCCGCCTTCGACTATCCCTGGCAGCCCGGCCTCACCCCGGTGCCCAAGATCCTCGCCATCAACAACTGGCTGCGCGCCTACGCCGCCGAACACGGCCACGTGTATGTGGACTACCACACCGCCATGAAGGATGAGCGCGACGGGCTGCCGGAGAAGCTGAGCCATGATGGCGTGCATCCGAATCCGGCCGGCTATGCGGTCATGGCGCCGCTGGCCGAGGCGGGGATTGAGAAGGCGCTGAAGTAGCCGGGAACAGGGATCAGGGAACAGTTTCCGCGGGACTATCTGGCATCGATTGCTGACCTCAAACGCTGGAGGCGGAGAGGTTCTTCCTGGTCCCTGTTCCCTGATCCCTGCCTTGGTAGTGGGTCGGCTTGAATTTCGGTCGGCTCCGCGTTCTTCAGGAACAGGCGCACGGCCCGTTCTCAGGGCAGGTAACCCTCCTTTTCGACACAGGTTGCCGGGTGCCCCGGTCACGTCCGCCGCGGCGGGAGACCTGGGAGGGCCAACCGTCGGAGCATGGAAAGGGGCACCCACAAATCTCCTGGCGCGCGAGCGCCGTCTGCCCCACCGCAGGTGGTTGCGTACAATTACCCTTCTTTAGCGCACAATGGTCCATAGACGGCTGAAAAAGGCTGGATGAAGGGCGGAAAGGGGGGTACCCCCCCATTTTCGTCCCAACCCCATGAAAACAAGCAGGTTACACCATTAACGTCCTTTTTCTCCTCTGAAAACAAAGGACTTACGCGTTTTTGAGATTTTGAAAACCTGCTCCCGAGCCCGGAAATCAGGCCCGAGGGCCATCCTTCCCATCGGTGAGGCAGGCCGCCAAATCGCAAACTGAGTCACTGCCCCTGCCTTCGGTCAATTGCTAAACCGCCCAATTCCCCCTACAATGGAAGAGGAAGATTGCAGGAAAGGTCTGTCTCTAGAGATGCCCAAGGAAAAGATTCATCCCAAATACGACGCAGTGCGGGTTATGTGCGCCTGCGGAAACCATTTTGAGACCCGTTCGACCCATAAGGGCGACATTCACGTGGAAATCTGCTCGGCTTGCCACCCGTTCTTTACCGGCAAACAGCGTCTGGTTGACACGGCGGGGCGCGTAGAGCGGTTCCGGCGCAAGTACGCCAAGGCGGGCGAGGCAACGGCAGCTACGGCAGCCAAATAACCCGAGCCGATTCAGCCGGACGAGCACGATTGGACCTCCGCCGCGGCGGAGGTCTTATTGCGTTGATGTGTAATGGATTCAGTGCAGAAAGCAGAACGACTATGCCAAATGCGAAGCGCCCGATTCAATCCGCAATCACGATTGGCGGTACGCCGCTGATCTGGCATCTGCACCGCGAGCAACAATACACCACTGAACACATGACAAAGGGCCTGGCGATTCATGTACGGGTTGTGGAGGGAGCGCACCGCGAGCTTTTTCTCGAATATCCGGTGGTACGAAGGCAACTGAAGGATTACTCAATGGACAGGTTAAACGCGCGGCCAACCATCGCCGCCGCTAAAGTTGCCGCCCACATTCGAGAAGCGATGGCGGCAGGCTGGGATCCGGGCTCGCGTGGCAAGCCGTTTGTGTATCAAGTGTCCGAGTTGCCGAATTGATCTGGAAGGCATAAATCATGGCTGGCAAAGGTTTTACCGTGCGGAAGGAGTGGGACAACCCCATCGACCACCCCATGCCCGCGGAAGCGCGGGTACCGGCGGAGGTTCGCCTGGGGCCGGTTGTAGTGGCTCCGGCTACTGTGCTGGCTCCCATGGCTGGGGTCACGGACACGGTCTTTCGACGGTTTATTCGGCATGCCAGCTTGTTTTCGGCGGGCGCGCAGGCTGAAGGAGCGGGTCTCACCGGCATTGGGACGCCCGAAAAGCCTACCTCGGGGGCTAAAGCCCCGGAAGTTTTTGCCGGATCAATGTACGGGCGGAAGCCCGTACCCTTCGACCCCTCAGACGACAGTCAGACAGGGACTCTAATCGACTCCGCCGTCACCAACGCCCAGTCAGGCTGTGGCCTGCTGATGACCGAGTTCACCTCGGCGGACGGCCTGGCGCGCATGCGCGAGTCCAAGCGCCGCCGCTATCTCACCTTCTACGACGATGAGCACCCCATCGGTGCGCAACTGTTCGGCTCCAATGCGGAGACGCTCGCGGAGGCGGCGCGCATCGTCGAGCAAACCGGCTTCGACCTCGTGGACCTGAACCTGGGCTGCCCGGCCAAGCGCGTGGTGGGCTGCAACGGAGGATCGGGCCTGCTCCGCGACCTGCCCAAAATCGCCGAAATCTTCCGCTCCGTGCGCAAGGCCGTCTCCATCCCCTTCACCGTCAAGTTCCGCATGGGCTGGAACGAGAAGCAGATTGTATGCGTGGAGCTGGCTAAAATGGCCGAGGCCGAAGGCCTGGCGGCCGTGGCGCTGCACGCGCGGACGCGCGAGCAAGGTTACAGCGGCCGGGCGCAATGGGAGTGGATCGCCGCAATCAAGCAGGCCGTCCGAATTCCAGTCATCGGCAACGGCGACATCCGCACCCCGGAGGACGCGGCGGCCATGGTGGCCGAGACCGGTTGCGACGCGGTGATGATCGGCCGCGCCGCGCCTGCCAACCCATGGATCTTCCGCCAGATCGCCCAATACACCGCCACGGGCACGTACGAGCGGCCCACCGTGGAAGACCGCTACCGCATGATTCGCGCCTATTTCCAGATGCTTCTCGACGAGCAGGAGGCCACCAGGGACCTGCCGCGCAGCGAGCGCATGGGCGAGACAGCCGGCAAGATGAAGCAGTTCGCCACCTGGTTCACTCACGGCGTGCCGGGTGGAGCAAAGCTGCGCGCGGCCATCTACCACGCCCGCACAGGCACTGAAGTGCTGGGCCAGGTGGAGCAGTTTTTTGCGGCGCGCCGTGCGGAGGGCTCGAGCGAGGCGCCCAGCCCGGAGCCCGAGGACGACACGCACGGGTTCCCTGAAGACGCGCTGGTTTGCGAGTGAGAGAGTCCTGAAGCCACTCCTTTTGTCGCACCCGTGTCGCCGCCGAAGTTGCGCATCGCGAGTATTCCAGAGCGAACCGGGTATATAGTGAACTCATTCCCCCAGAAGGGTTCGCAGTGCATAGGACGGCGCTGAAGCTGAGCAGCATCTTGAAGACCTGGATGTGCGGTCTGGCCGCCCTGGGGCTTGCCGCATGCGCATGCCTGGGCCAACAGTTCAGCTTTCGCACCATGACCGAGGGGCTGGGCAACCTGAACGTCAACTGCATTGCGCAGGACCAGTCCGGCTACCTGTGGGTGGGCACGGAAAACGGCCTCTACCGCTACGACGGGCGGGAGTTCCGGCAGTTTGGCGCGGCCGACGGCCTCCGAGGCCACGTCATCCAGAGCCTGTTCGCCGGCCCGGATGGGACCCTGTTTGTGGGCACCCCCACCGGCATCTACCTTGGTCAGGATGCTCGATTCAGCCAGGTGCATCCGCCGGCTCCGGTAACAGACTTCTCGCAGAGGATCGGCACAGTCTTCGCGGCTCTTGCGCCGGGCCAGGTCGTGACGGCGGATCGCACCGGCGCATTCCTGCTGCGCCGCATGGGCGCGGGCAACTGGGCTGCCGAGCCCCTGCATCTGGAGGGCGCGACGATCTGGAGCGTGCTGGCCGCGCCGCAGGGCGTGCTCTGGTACGGCTGCGATGCCGATCTGTGCCGGCTTGAGAACGGCAAAACCACCCACCTGCGCGCCGCGCTCAACCTTCCTGAAGATCGCTGGCTTCATCTGCGCCTGGCCCGCGACGGCCACGTCTGGATGCGCGGCTCCACGTACCTGGGCGAAGTCATCCCGGCTGAGAACCGCTTTGAGGCGCACCCGCTTCCCGGCCTCTCCAACAGCACGCCCAACGCGGAACTGACCGAGGACGCAAAAGGACGGATTGTCGCTTCGCAGGGGCCTGCCCTGGGACTGTGGGAAAACGGAAATTGGCGCATGGTGACGGCCATCAACGGCCTCTCCCGCTACGACATTTCAGAGCTGTTTGTGGACCGCGAGGGTTCGCTCTGGATCGGGGTTGTCGGCCACGGCCTGATGCGGTGGGTGGGGCAGGACCAGTGGGAAGCTTACACCGCGGCCAGCGGATTGAGCGACGATATTATCCGGGCCTCGCTGCGCGACCGCACCGGCCGCCTCTGGATCGGCACCGAATTCGGGCTCGATACTCTTGCTCCCGGCGCAAACACCCCCAAGGCCTGGCAGGCGCCAGGCATCCAGACGACCCGCTCTGCCTCGCTGGCCGAAACCGCGGACGGCGCGGTCTGGATGGGTTCGGCGGCCGGCAGCCTGGTACGCATCGCCCCCAAAACCCTGGCTGGAACCCAATGGAAGGTCCCGGTGGTTTTTCGCGTCCTGGGCGATGGCGGCCATCGTGTGTGGGTAGCCACCGATGTCGGCCTCTACGTGGCGGATGCCATGGCCGCAGACCACTCTCCGCGCCTGGTCGAAGACCCGCGCCTTGCCCCGCAGCGGCAGCGCTTCACCGACCTTGCCCTGGATCAGAGAAATCGGCTGTGGGCTGCAACCGACACAGGGCTCTACCGGCTCGATGATTCCGGCTGGCACGCAATCGATCCCGGACTTTCCGGCGTGACCCCTTACCAGATCGCCGCCGACACAAGCGGAAACTTGTGGGCATCCGGAGCTTTTCCCGGCGTGATGCGCCTGCGCATTGCCGGCGACCGGGTCGTCGAGTCGGAGCACGTTGTCCGCCCGCACCTGCTCTCCGAGCAGGCGGTCTCGCTTCTGGTCGACCATCGCGGCTGGTTGTGGGTGGGCCAGGACGCCGGGTTGACCGTCTACGATGGCCGCGCCTGGCGCAGCTTTACCCAGGACGACGGGCTCATCTGGAACGACGCCAACAGCTATGCGCTGGCCGAGGATCGGGACGGCAGCATGTGGATCGGCACCTCCGGAGGCCTGTCTCACTTCATCCAGCCGCAAGCGGTTGCCTCAACGCCGCCGGCGGCTCCCGTGCTGTCCCAAATCACTTTTGGCGCGGAGTCCATCGCCGCCCAGGCCCGGGTTCCCTGGAGCGCCAGTCCACTTGCCATCACGATCTCTTCCCTCAACTATCGGGATGCTAGCCATGTGCGCATCCGCTACCGCCTGCTGGGGGTAGAGTCGGACTGGGTGGAAACGGCGGAGCGCAGCGTGCGCTACCCTCGCCTGGAGCCCGGAGCTTACCGCTTTCAGGCCGTCGTCGTGGATGAAGCCGGCGGCGCGGATTCCCCGGTGGAAGAAATCTCTTTTGTCATTACTCCGCGCTGGTGGCAGAGCGGACCGCTGCGGCTGGCATTGATCCTGGCCCTGGCGCTGGGCGTGGTGCTGGCGTGGCGCTGGAGCGTCCATCTGCTGGTCAGCCAGAAGCGGTACCTGGAACACGCCGTCAAGCACCGGACCGAAGATCTGGAACGGGAAAAGAACGAACTGCTCCGCGCGCGTGAACAGATGCGTCACTTTGCCGAGCACGACGATCTCACCGGCCTGTGGAATCACCGCATTATCCTCGAGCGTCTTCATCAGGAGGTGGACCGCTCGCGCCGCGAGGCTGTGCCACTAAGTGTGATCCTGGCAGATCTCGATCATTTCAAGAACGTGAACGACACCTATGGCCATCCGGCGGGCGACCTGGTCCTGAAGCGTGTCGGCGCAATCTTCCAGCGCTCCGTGCGCTCCTACGACTGGGTGGGCCGTTACGGCGGCGAAGAGTTCCTGCTCATTCTTCCCGGCTCCGGCTTTGCCGGCGCGCGCGTTCGCGCCGAGGAACTGCGCCTCGCGGTGCAGGCAGCCTGCGTCGATGACGGCGAGACAGTCATCCCCATCACCGCCAGCTTCGGCGTGGCGTCCGGCTTTCCATCCGACTACGAGGCGCTGATCCATGCCGCCGACGCCGCCTTGTATCGCGCCAAGAACAACGGCCGCAACTGCGTCATCGCCACGGAGATCCAGCCTGCGGCGAGTGCGGAAGAAGCAAAGGGATAGGACGGCTATGGAATCGCCAGCGGCAGCCGTATCGTAGCCCGTGCCCCGTCGCCGTCCTCACGGTTCAGCAAGCCGATCTCGCCGCCGTGGGCGCGGGCGATCTGCTGGGCCAGCGCCAGCCCCACGCCGCTCCCCGCGGGCTTGGTGGTGTAGAAGGGGACAAACAGATTCTCGGTGTTGGCAATGCCCATGCCGCGGTCTTCAATGGTGACCAGCAGCACCGCCTGATCGACCCGCCAGAAAGCGCGCACCGGCTGAGCGCCGTTGGCCAGCGAGGCGTCCGCCGCGTTGCGCAGCAGGTTGATGAACATCTGCTCCAACTGATCCGGATCGGCGTCGAGCACCACCGGCGGACCCGCCTCAAGCACGACCGGCAACCGCTGTTCCAGCAGCACCACGCGCTCCAGCAGCGGCCCCAACGCTACCGGCTTAAACTGCGGCGGAGGCAGCTGCGCCAGCAGCCGGTACGACTGCACAAACCGGTGCAGCGCATCGGCGCGGCTCTCCACTACGCCCAGGCCGCGGCGAAAATCGCGCAGCGTGGCGTCTTCGCCCTGCATGTTGTCCACCCGCGCCAGCAGACTGCCGGCGATGGACTTGATGGGCGCCAGCGAGTTCGAAAGCTCGTGGCCGAGCACGCGAATCAGCCGCTTCCAGGCGATCTGCTCCTCTTCCTGCAACGGCAGGCTCACGTCGGCCAGCAGCAGCAGCGTGTGCGGCACGCCATCCTGGCGAAAGACGGCCCGGCGCAGCAGCCAGCGCGTCGGCTTTCCGCCGAACGAGTGGATGCTCTGGTCCGGCGCCGCCAGCAGTTCCTCCAGGCACAGTTCGCGGGCCGTGCGGCCGAAACAGCGGGCATGGGTCAGGCCCAGCAGCTTCACGCCGGCATTGTTCACGAGTTGCAGAAGCTTCTCGCGATCGAAGGCAAACAGAGGCGCATGCATCACCTCGAGAATGCGTGCCAGCAGGGCCGTTGCTTCCAGCGAACGCACGCGCTGCTTCTGCAGCAGGTCGGCCAGCAGGTTCACCTCAGCGGCCAGTTCACCGAATGCGTCCTGGGTGCCGGCGCCGCGCGCGCGGAACGAGTAGTCGCCCTCGCGCAGCGACGAAACCACATTGGAGAGCGTTTGCAGCGGCCGGACCAGCCCCTCAATCAGCGCCGCGGCCACCACGGCCATGTAAATCAACAGGCAGCCGATCAGCAGCAGCGCCGGCGCCATCGAGATCGCCTTCTCGTAAAGAAATACTGCGGCAAAGATCAGCGCGGGTAGCGTCAGCAGCAGACTATAAAGCCACGCCCGGCGGACAGCCGAGCGTTGCCGCCGGCGTTGAATCCTCTCAGAGGCCATACTTTTCAATGCGGCGATACAGCGCGGCGCGGCTCAGCCCCAGCGACTCCGCGGCCTGGGAGATGTTGCCGTCGCAGCGGCGCAGCACCTTGCGGATGAGCAGCGCTTCCACGTCGTCGATGCTCATGTTCTCAAACGACTGAGGAGCCGACCTGGCCGCCGCAATGGCCAGGTTGGCGGGCTCGATCTCCTCGCCGCGGCACAGCAGCACAGCTCGTTCCACCGTATGCTCGAGTTCGCGCACGTTGCCCGGCCACGGATAGTGCATCATCTGCTGCATGGCCGCGGCCGAGAAGCCGCTCACCTGCTTGCGGTACCGCGTACGGCTGCGGTTCAGAAAGTGCGCGGCCAGCAGCGGGATGTCCTCGCGCCGGTCGCGCAGCGCGGGCAGATGAATCTCAACCGTGTTGATGCGGAACAGCAGGTCTTCGCGGAAGTTGCCCGCCTTGGCCTCCTCGTGCAGCAGGGCGTTGGTGGCGGAAAGTATGCGCACATCCACGCGCCGCGTCTGCGAAGAACCCACACGCTCCAGTTCGCCCGTCTCCAGCACGCGCAGCAGCTTGCCCTGCTGCCGCAGCGGCACGTTGGCAATCTCGTCCAGAAACAGCGTCCCCCCGTTGGCCAGTTCGAAACGCCCGATGCGGTCGGTGCGCGCGTCGGTGAACGCGCCCTTCACGTGGCCGAAGATTTCGCTTTCGAAGGTCCCTTCGGGCAGCCCGCCTGCGTTCACGGCCACCAGCGCCATCCTCGAACGCGGCGAAGCCGCGTGCAGCAGCTTGGCGACGATCTCCTTCCCGGTTCCGTGCTCGCCGGTGATGAGCACGTTGGCGTCCGATGGCCCCACTTGCGCAATCAGTTCCAGCACCGGCTGCATCGACGGCGCGCCGGCCACAAACTCCGGCATGCCCTCGGCGCGCAGTAGGCGATTCTCCAGTTCCAGCTGCCGTGCGCGGCGCAGCGCCGAGTGCAGTTCTGCATGCACGCGGATCAGCGAGATCAGCCGCTCGTTCTCCCACGGCTTCTGGATAAAGTCGCGCGCCCCGCGCTTGATCGATTCCACCGCCAGGTCGATGTTGCCCCACGCGGTCATCACGATCACCGGCAGCCGCGCATCGTACTCCTGAATGCGCGCCAGCAGGTCCAGCCCCTCCTGGCCAGAGGTTGTGTCGCGCGTGTAATTCAGGTCGATCAGCAGCACATCGTAGTCGCTCTGACCCAGCGCTTCCATCAGCAGTTGCGGCGACCGCACGCAATCCACCGCCATCCCCTGCGGAGCCAGCAGCAGCTCGACCGCTTCCAGAATGTGCGGTTGGTCGTCGGCAACCAGGACACGAGTTCGTTCTTGCTTACTTGGAATGGTCCGCCTCCACTACGCCCGCCTTGGCGTCGGCGATTGAAATTCCGTACTCCTCCAGAACCGACCCCTTAGCGCGCCGCACCTCGATGCGCGCTTTCTCGTACGCGGTCTCCGCGGTCACCAGCGCCGACTCGGCCAGGGCCAGGTCGTGCTCGGCCGCGAGCGTCTGCTGGTTCGATCCAGCCCCGAGTTTCTGCTCCTTCTGCATAATATCCAATGTCTTTGCGGCAAGGTCGCGTGCCTTGCGCGCCGCATCCACGCGGCTGGCTCCCTGCTCCAGCGCGTAGCGCGCGTTCTGTACCTCGATGCGAATCTGTTTCTTCCTCTCCTCAAGGTACACCTGCGACTGCCGGTACTCGAGTTCCGTCCGGTATTGGTCGGCCTTGGCGATGCGGTTGCGCAAGGGAACGTTCAGCTGCAGTCCCACCTGGTACTCCGGCGAGGAATAGTTCAAAGCATTCTCCACCGTTCCACCGAAGCCGCCGGGGGCGTTGGTGGGGGTGGTGCTCCGAGGGTTGGGCGTGCCGCCATACCCGGTGCCGGCATAGAAGCCGTACACCGAGAGCGAAGGCAGCAGTGCGTTGCGCGCGGTCTTCCTGCTCAGCTCGCTGTTCTGCAGTACCAGGCTCGACTCCAGCAGCTCTACGCGATTCTTGAGCGCGTCGCCAATCATATCCTGCACCGGCTCGGTGATGGCCTGCACCGGATTGCCAATGTGGTCTGTTGGTACCACCGGCATCTCCTGCAGGGTCGGATCGTCGAGCGAGCGGGTGATGGCGTTCTTCATGTAAAGCTCTTGCAGCTCGAGATTGGTGCGGGCCACGGTCAGATCCTGCTGCCGCGTGGCCAGCTCTCCCTCCGATTTCAGTACGTCCATCTCCGGAATCGCCTGCAGCTCAAGCTGCTTGCGGCTCGTATCCAGCGTCTCGGTGGCAAAGGCCACGGAGTGTTCCTGCACCTGCTCGTCATCATAGGCGCTCACCAGGTCCCAGTACAGATCGCAGATCTGCGTCACGGTCGCAATCACCTGCGCTTTGAACGCAATGTCGGAAACTTTCTGATTAGTCCTGGCTATGCGCAGATACCGCAGGTTCGGCCCCAGCCCGAATCCGGCCAGCAGTTGCTGCTGCATAAAGACCTGCACGTAAGAAGTCAGCACCGGGTTCAGACTGATATTGGGGCTGTTTGTAGTTTGGCGCTCGTTGTTCCATACAACCTGCAAGCTGCCTCCCACTGGAAACGCCTGCTGATAGGAAAAATTGCCCAGAATGGTGTTCTCGTGGATGACCGGGATGCCGTAGAGCGTCTGGTTGGGCAACGTCTGCGCCAGATGATCCACATAGGTGTTGGCAGAGATATACGGATCATATGTGGAAACCGAAGTGCCCGTGCCGAGAGTGGAAGTAACCAGGCCCGAAGCGCCTGCTCCTGCGCCGCCCGCGCCGCCTGAGGTGCCGCCTGCGCCCGCACCGGCGCCGCCGCCGAAGACGCCCACACCAGCGCCGCCGGGCGTTCCGGACACGACACCGGTGTTGACCCCGCGCACCGAGCCGCCCGCCTGCGTGCGCAGAATGTCCATCTGCGCGATGGGTATGTTGTAGCGCGCGATCACCAGGTCGAGATTGTTTTCGAGAGCGAGATCGATCGAGTTCTGCAGCGAGAGATAGAGCTTGCCGTCCCGCACCAGCGCATCGAGCCGGGGTGAATTCGCCAGGCTGGGCGGCGCTACCGTCGTGCCGCGATAGGCGTTGACCGGATTGCGCGAGGGCCGCAGCATCTCGTTGAAAGGAATCTGCCCGGCTCGAACTTGCCCAGGCGCCGGCGCCGCATCCGTTGCGGGCGCTTGCGGGGCGGGCGCTGTGGGTTGCTCGAAGGCCGGCTCAGCGGCAAAGGCCAGGTTCACCTGCAACAACAGAATCGCGGCTGCCGCCTTCATCGACCGCGCCGAATTGGACTTGACTTGATTCACTTGGCGCCAACCTCCGTTGCCCTCGGCTCAACTGCCTCGTCGCGCGTGAGCCAGCCGTCGCGCAGTTCCAGGATGCGCTTGCTGTAGCGAGCGTTCTCTTCTGAATGCGTCACCTGCACAATGGTTGTGCCCTGCCGGTTCAGCTGGCAGAACAGCTCCATGATCTCCCGCGCCTGCGTCGAGTGCAGGTTGCCCGTGGGCTCATCGGCCAGCAGCAGCGCCGGCGCGTGCACCACCGCGCGCGCAATGCCCACCAGTTGCTGTTGCCCGCCGGAGAGCTGGTTGGGATACAGGTCCTTCTTGGCCACAATCTGGAAGCGGTCCAGAATGTCGGCCACCATGCCCTGCCGCTCTTTCGCAGGCAGGTTCTTGTAACTCAGCGGTAAGTCGATGTTCTCCGCCACAGTCAGGTCGTCCAGCAGGTGATAGCTCTGGAAGACCATGCCGATGCGCTGCCGCGCCAGGTCGGCGCGCTGCTTGCGGTTGAGCTTGTGCGCTGGCGATTCGTCGAACCAGTACTCGCCCAGCCATCCGTCATCCAGCAGCGCCAGCACATTCAGTAGCGATGACTTCCCTGCCCCCGACGGACCCATCACGGTGACAAACTCGCCCTCGTTGATAGTCAGCCGGATCTGGCGCAGCACCCAGGTTTCGGTGTGCCCCGTCTTGTAACTGCGTTCTACATTTTTCAGTTCGATCATGGTTTTCTTGTTACTCCGATCTGAGAGCTTGCACGGGGTCAACCGCGGTGGCTCGGCGTGCGGGCAGCCACGCGGCAAGGAAAGAGGCAGCGGCCAGAACAACAACGACCGAAGAGAAGGTGAGGGCGTCGTGCGATTGCACTCCATAGATGTAACTTTGCGCCAGCCGCGCAGCGAACCAGGCAGCGAGACCGCCGAGGGCGAGTCCGGCGGCGACGAGCACGAGGGCACGGCGGAGGATGAGCGAGAGAATATTGCCTTGCGGCGCGCCGAGCGCGATGCGCAGGCCGATCTCGCGGGTGCGCTGGGCGACGTTGAAAGAGAGCAGGCCGTAGAGGCCGACCGAGGCGATCAGCAGCGCCAGGCCCGCGAAGGCCGCAAGCAGATGCGCGATGAGCGTCTGCGAACCGAAGGAGTCTTCGACAGCTTGATGAATCGATTTCACTTCAGTGGTTGTAGCGTCTGGAGCAACTTCGTGCAACACTTTGTCGAACTGCGTGCGCAGCGCGTCGGCGGGAATGGCGGCACGGATAGCCACCTGCATGAAGGCGGTGGCGATGCCGTAGAGCGGCGTTCCAGGCTCCATCTGCGCGAGACAAAAGTAGATCTCCGGCTTGGTCGGATCGACGACCGTGTGTTGCCTGGTGTCTCCAATCACACCTACGATGCGCATGGCGGAGAAACGGCCCTGCTTGCCCAATCCGTAGGTGTGGCCGATGGGGTCCGCGCCGGGAAGGAACTTGTTGACGAAGGCCTGGTTGACGACGACCACCACGGGAGCGGAGGCAGTGTCGTCTTCGGTAAAGAAGCGTCCGCGGACCATGGGAATTCCGAGAGCGTCAACGAGGCCGGCGGAGGCCAGGCGTCCGTCCGCAAATGGGGCCTTGTTACGCGGAACGACATTGCCGTCGAGCGACCCGCCAATCCTGACGTTCATCTCGCTGCGCAGCGGCAGCACCGAGCTGAGCGCTGCGACCTGCACGCCGGGAATGGCGTGCAGACGCTCCAGCAGCGGCATATACGACGTGCGGACAATGTTGGCCTGCATATGCGGGTCACCTGGTTCCTGCCGTGCCG
This sequence comes from Occallatibacter sp., assembly GCA_035604995.1. Classification (GTDB taxonomy): domain Bacteria; phylum Acidobacteriota; class Terriglobia; order Terriglobales; family Acidobacteriaceae; genus Telmatobacter. The sequence continues at coordinate 52,002 of DATNHL010000287.1, forward strand.
AGCCGTTGAGGATGATCCCGCCCGTCAGCACGTTCTGCTGGGTGAAGCCGAGCGGCACCTGGCGCAGGGCGTGAATGGTGCGCAGAAAGAGGCCGGCGCCGACGAGAAAGACGAGCGTGAGCGCGAGCTGCGCAACCACCAGAACCTCCCGGATCCGGTTCTGCCCGGCCGACGCGGTGCTGGTAACGCCGTGCAGCGACTCCTGCACATTGCGGCCCGAGGCGCGTAGCGCGGGGATGATGCCGGTGATTGCGGCCGTAATGAGCGTAAGCGCGGCCAGTGCGGCCATCACGCGCCAATCCACATGGATGGTGGACGTGAGCGGCAGATGCCGGTCAATCTGCCGCCAGAGCAATTTGATGACGGATTGACCCGCCAGCATGCCCGCCAGCGCGCCAATGCCGCTCAGGAGCAGGCTTTCCACGATGGACTGCTGAAGCAAACGCATGCGGCTGGCGCCCAGTGCGCTGCGCACGGCGTGCTCGCGCATACGCGCGACGGCGCGGGCCAGCATGAGGCTGGCGACGTTGAGGCAGGCCAGCGCCCAGATGCCGAAGACGACAACGTAAAGCAGCAGCAGCGGCTCACGCGCTTCGCTGTTCAACGACTGTTGGTAACCGCTCACTTTTACGCGCGTGGGCCAATTGAAATCCGCGGGAAGTCCTTTGGCGATGACCGCCTGGGCGCGATTGAGGTGATCGGTCAGTTGGGCTTGCGTCATGCCTTCCGGCAAGCGGGCAAAGACGTCGCCCTCCATCGCGGCTTCGCTGCCCATTGCCGAGTGGCTTGCCTGCGGAATCGCAGCCGGAGACCAGGTCTGCATCGGATCCCCGAACGGGAACGAAAAGCGGCGCGGCATGACGCCCAGAATGGTGTAGGTTTCGCCGCGAATGGCCAGCGTCTTGCCTGCAATCTGTGGATCGCCCAAGTAGAGCTTGCGCCACACATCTTCTCCCAGCAGAACCACGCGGTTGCGGCCAGGCTCGTTCTCTTCGGGGCGAAACACGCGGCCCAGCAGGGGTTGAACTCCCAACATTGGCAGCAGGCCGGAGTCCACCTCGGTGCGCTCAACCTGAATGCGGCCGCCGGGGCCGGTGATGCTGGCGTTGGACTCGCTCAGGGAAGCCCCCATTTGAAACCCGCGGCCCACCGCATCGCGCAGCTGCAGCATGTTGGCATAGTTCATGTTGAAGTAACACGTGGGGCACACAAAGCCGACCCTCACAATGCGATCCGGCTGCGCGTAAGGCAGCGGGCGGAGAAGAATTCCGTTCAACACTGTGAAGACGGCGACATTGGCTCCCAGCCCGAGCGCCAGCACGGCGATTGCGGTCACGGCGAAGCCCGGCGACTTGCGCAACTGGCGCACTGCGTAGCGAATGTCCTGAAGCAGCGTGTTCATTCCTCGTCTCCCCCGGGGGAAAATCATTCCGTGCGCGTTACTCGGTTCTCAGGGCCTGCATGGGTTCAATGGATGCAGCGCGCAGTGCCGGCATCCAGCTTGCCGCCAGCGTTGCGGCCACAATGGCGAACGCAGCCAGCACCGCGGCCTGCGCGCCGTTCATCACAATGCTTTGCGTTGTGCTGGCTGGGTCGACGCCCGCATCGCTCAACAACTGACGGATGGCTGGGCGAATGAGCCAGGTGCCGGCCAGCCCCAGCGCAACTCCAACCAGCGCGACGGCCAGTCCGCGCCCAAGAAAGGTGCGCAGGATGTGCATGCGATCCGCGCCCAGCGCCATGCGCACGCCGATCTCGCGCGTCCGCTGCGTGACCTGGTAGCTGAGCAGTCCGAACAGACCAATCACAGTGAGTACAAGCGCAAATCCGGAGAAGCCGCTGGCCAGCAGCGAGAAGAAGCGCGGCGCTTCGATGGTCGAGTCGATGACGGCCTGCATGGTGGTGAGTCGCGCCACGGGAATCTCGGGGTCGGCGCGCTCCACGGCCTGCTGCGCGGCAGCCGCAATGCTGACGCGGGCCGCGGTGCGCACCGCAAACGTAGTGGGAAACCAACCGTTGATGGTGCCGGTAAACTCGTCGGAAAGCTGCACCATGGGGCCATAGATCTCTATGCCCTGGCTCTCCACCAGCGAGTGCATCTGCACGTCCGGAACCACGCCCACCACGCGCCAATCCTTTCCGTTGCCAAGACGGATCGCCTCTCCAATCGCCGAGCGGCCCGGCCACCATTTTTTCGCGGTGGTTGCGCCGATCACCACCACCGGATCGCCCCCGGCGCGGTCGCTGCCGGCGATGTCTCTGCCGGCAAGAAGCGGGATGCCCATGGTCTGGAAGTATCCCGGTGTGATGGCGCGGAATTCCACAGTCTGGCGCAGGTCCCGCCGGTCTGAGGGGTAGGCGCCCATGTTGAGTCCGCGATCCAGGGGTAGGCCGTTCACCGCCGCTGCATTGTCAACACCCGGCGCGCGGCGCAACTCATTCAGCACGGTCGAGACAAACTGGATGGTATGCTGCGTGTTTGCGTACCGGTCGCCCTTGAGCGTGACTTGAAAGACAGAGAGCTGTTTGGGTACTACGCCCGAGGGCAGTGTGCGCAGTTTCACAAAAGTTCCCAGCAGTACCGAAGCCGCAGAGACCAGCACCATCGCCAACGCGATCTGGGCAACCATCAATGCGCGGGACAGGCGCGCATGAGAGACGGTTTCGCCCAGCGACGGACCGCCAAGACGCATCTCCCTGCACCTGGTGCGAAGAAGGATAGCGGCGGGAAGCAGGGAAAACACGCCGGTGGCGGCCAGCGCCAGCCCAACCACAACGGCGCTCACAAGCCATACGCTCGGTTCGCCGCGCAGATTGGGAATGGCGAGAGGCGACGCATGCAGTAGTACGAATGTAGCCGCTCGTGCTACCGCTATGGCGAGCACGCCGCCGCCCAGCGCCAGCAGCAGTCCCTCCGCGGCCAGCAGGCGCGCCAGTTGTGCGCGCGTAGCGCCGAGTGCGGCTCGCAGCGCAATCTCGCGCGAACGGCGCATGGTGCGCGCCATCATCAGCCCGGCCAGATTTAGGCAAGCCACCAGCAGAACCGCCAGCACGGCACCCATCACGGTGAGCAGACTGCGGCGCACATCGCTCACCATCACGTCCTGCAGCTTCCAGGCCCGGAACTCGTGGAGGGATCTGGCGCGGTCGAGCCATCCCTTGTACATCGGGTACTGCTGGTGGAAGGGCTGCTGCAAAGCCGCCAACTGCTGCTGCACCTTGTCGAGCGTGACTCCAGGCGCCAGGCGCGCGATCATCTCGTAGTTGTCGCCATCGTACCCAGGATCCTTCGGACTCAGTTGTAGTGGCTGCCACAAATCGGGCGTACCCATCACGCCAGGCGCGGTTTCCGCCGTCACCGCAAAACCCGGGGGCATTACCCCCACCACCGTAAACGTCTCCTGGTTGACGCGGATCGCGCGTCCGACGATCGCGGGATCGCGGCCGAACACGCGCGCCCATAGTCCGTCGCTCAACACGGCGGCCCGCGCGCCGTTGGGGCGGTCTTCCTCCGGCGTGAACCCGCGCCCCAGTGCCGGCATCACTCCCAGCGTTCTGAAGTAGCCCTCCGAAACGCGCAAGGCATTGATCTGCACCGCATGTCCGCCGCCCACGGAGAGATTCACCGCCGGCCCCGAGTCGTCCATCACTGCAACCGACGAAAATCCCGGCACATGATCGCGCACAAAATCCGCGGAACTGCCGGCCTGTTCGGCATTCGGCTTTTCATGCGGGAAGGTGAACGCTACCCCCACCAGTCGATCCGGATCGACATAGGGCAAAGGTTCCACGAGGACGGTGTGAATGACCCCATAAACAGCCGCGGATGCGCCCAGTCCCAGCGCCAGCGTGATGACCGCGGTCAGCGTGAATCCCGGCGACTTGCGCAACTGCCGCAGCGCGTAGCGAATATCCTGGAGCAACTGGGTCATCACGTTTGTTCTCCGTCGGTTGTTCCGGTCCTCCACTCCTATTCGGCGCGGAGGGCCTGCATCGGTTCAATCGATGCGGCGCGGCGTGCGGGAATCACTGAGGCCGCCAGCGCCAGCAGAAAGATCGCAATGGCCGCCAGGATCAGGACCAACGGGTCCAGCGGATCCACCTGGAACAGCAGCGAACGCAGCAGGCGCGTGGCAAAAACCGCCGCCACGGCTCCGATGGCGCATCCCGCCAGCCCCAGCTTGGCGCCTGAGGTTAGAACCAGCCCCATCACGTCGAAGCGTTGCGCGCCCAGCGCCAGGCGAATGGCCATTTCCTGCGTGCGCAGCGCGGCGGAAAAGGCGATGACGCTGTAGATGCCCAGGAGAGCCAGCAGCACGGCCACTCCGGCAAAGCAGGAGATGAGCATCGCGTTGAAGCGGCGCGACGCCTGCCCCTCCGCAATCACTTGTTCCATGCTCTCCACCTGAGTCAGCGGCAGCTGCGGATCGATGGAGCGGACGGTCGCGCGCAGAGAGTCCGCCATCTGCTCCGGCGGCAGCATCGTGCGCAACACAATACTGCCAAAATTGGCATTCAACATCTCGGGACGCGCCAAAGAGCCGTACGAAGCTACATTCTGACTGGCAGGCTGATAAATCTGCGCCTGCGTATCTGCGTCGGCCGCGGTCTGCTTGATATCTCCGACCTCTCCCACCACCGTCATCCAGGGCGTGGGTGAGTCGGGCACGCCCCAGCGCACGCGCTTGCCGATGGGATCCTGGCCGGGCCAGTAGTGCTGCGCCAAGGTCCGGTTCACCACCGCCACCAGCGGAGCCCGCGCATCGTCGGCTTCGGTAAAGTCGCGGCCGCGCAACAGGGGAATGCCCACGGCGCGGAAGTAGTGGCCCATCACCTCGTGGGAATTCCAGGAAACAATCATGCCGGCGCCCTTAGGCGGAACATAACCCTCGGCAACAAAGAAGCTGACGCCGTCATCTCCAGCAGCGGGCAGTTGCGGGGTGACTCCCACCGACTCCACACCCGGCAACTGCTCCAGCTTGCGCAGCAGTGCGCCATCGAATCCATCCACGGCGGCCTGCGTCGAGTATTGCTGCGAGGGCAGACCGTATGCGGCGGTCAGCAAGTGATCGGTGCGGAATCCCAGGGGAACCGAGCGCATCTTTTCAAAGCTGCGCAACAGCAACCCGGAGGCAACCAGCAGCACCAGTGCCACCGAGACCTCCGCCACCACCAGCCCCGAGCGCAGCCGCGCATGCCCGCTGCCGGCCGTTCCGGTGCGCCCGCCCTCCTTCAGTGCATCGTTGACGGCAGTGCGCGCGGCGGAGAGAGCCGGAACCAGACCACACAGAAGCCCTGTAACCACGGCTAGGAACATTGCGAAAGCTGCCACCTGCCAGTCAAGACCGATGGCACTGATCCGCGGCAGCGTCTCCGGAAGAAAACTCACGCCCACCTGCAGCGCAGCCGACGCCAAAGCCAGTCCCAAAAGACCGCCAGCCAGACTCAGGGTCAGCGTCTCCACCAGGGTTTGGCGCAGAATGACCGATGCGCTCGCGCCCAGTGCCAGTCGCACCGAGATCTCGTGGCGGCGGCGGATTACCCGCACCAGCAACAGTCCGGCCAGATTGGCGCAGGCAATGAACAGCACCACCACGACGGCCAGGAACAGCGTGCGGACCAGGGGCCTGGCCTGCGCAACCGTGCTCTCCCCAAGCGGCTGCACCGCCGGATGAATTTTCAAGCCGCCCATGAACGCGGGGAAGCCGCGCATGATCTCCTGCGCCGTGCGCCCTGCATCCTGCTCGGCCTGCGCCGCGGTCACGCCCGGCTTCAGCCGCCCCACCATCTGAAACTCCCAGCCCGCTGCGTTATTGATTTCCAACTGGGTAATGCTCATCGGCACCCAAAGCTCGCTGCGGCTTAACTGCCCCGGAACCAGCGGGAATTCAAAACCGCGCGGCATCACGCCGATGATCTCGTAGGGATTGCGATCCAGCAGGATCTTCTGACCCAGCATGTGCGCATCGTCGTGGAACCGGCTGTGCCACATCTGGTAGCTCACCACCGCCAGCTGCTGTCTGCCCTCGTCCTCCTGCTGCGTAAACGCGCGCCCCAGCAAGGGCGAAACGCCCAGCACCGGAAACATGCTGGCGGTAAGCCGCGCGCCGTTGATCTGCGCCGGGTCGCCCGCGCCGGAGAGTTCATAGCTTCTTGCCTGGTAAGCGCCCAGGCTGGAGTAGCTGCTCATATCTCGGGTATAGGCGCGAAGCCCCGCAGCCGTAGTGCCGGGCGCTCCGCTGCCAACGCCCACTCCCTCCAGAACGTCGCCTTGCGTCACCAGCCGGCTCGGCTCGGGAAACGGCAACGGCCGCAGCAGCACCCCCTCCACGATCGAGAAAATCGCGGTGGTAGCGCCGATGCCGAAGGCCAGCGTGAGCACCGCCGTGAGCGTGAACCCCGGTGACGTGCGCAACTGCCGCAGCGCATAGCGCACGTCCAAAAGCAAGGTGCGGAAATACATGGCTACGCCTCCACTTCTTCGGTGAGCTTTTTGAGCTCATCCTCAGAAACCACCTTTCCGTCGAAGAGATGCACTTCGCGCTGGGCGTGCTTGGCAAAGCGCGGATCGTGCGTCACCATGCAGATCGTCGAACCCTCGCGGTGCAGATCGGCCAGCAGGTGCATCACCGCTTCGCCGTTCTTCGAGTCCAGGTTGCCCGTGGGCTCGTCGGCCAGCAGGATCGACGGCGACCCGGCCAGCGCACGCGCCACGGCCACGCGCTGCTGTTGACCGCCGGAGAGTTGCGCCGGATAGTGCCGCATCCGGTGCGCCATGTTCACCCGCTCCAGTGCATCCTTCACGCGCGTCTTGCGCTCCGCCGAGGGCATGCCCGCGCGATACGTCAGCGGCAGCTCCACGTTCTCCTCGACCGTCAGGTCGCCGATCAGGTTGAAGCTCTGGAAGATGAAGCCGATCTCCTGGTTGCGAATCCGCGAGCGGTCGCCGAAGCTCAGGTTCTCAACCGGATTGTTGTTGAGCAGATACCGGCCGCCGGTGGGCGTGTCCAGCAGCCCAAGAATGGAAAGCAGCGTGGACTTGCCGCACCCGGATGGACCGGACATGGCCACGTACTCGCCGCGCGAAATGGTGAGGTGAATGCCGGAGAGCGCGTGCGTCTCCACTTCGTCGGTGTAGAAGATCTTGGTCAGATCCTCAATCTCAATCAGCTTGTCGTTCGCCATCCTGTCCCCCTTGTGTGGTTTGTCTGTTGTCCGTTGCCGCTTAAGTTCGGAATTCACAGTTCGCAGTTCGTCGTCCCTGGTCCCTGTTCCCTAATCCCTGTTCCCTGCCTTTTTACTCCAGCCGTATCCGGTCCACGCCATCCTCGCGCGACATATCGGAGAGAATCACCTGGTCGCTTTCCTTCAGCCCCTCGAGCACCTGGATGCTGTTCACCGAGGCCCGTCCCACCTTTACCGGCACGCGCACCGCGCCCTTGCCGTCGGGATCGATCTTGAACAGGCTCAGCGTCGAGTTCTCGTTGCCCAGCGCCGGCCGCCCCACGTAGAGAACATCGTTCAGCTTCTCCAGATCGATGGTCCCGTCCACGCTCAACTGCGGAACCGCGCCCGGAGGAAGCGGCCCATCCAGTGCTACGTCAACCGTGCGCGTTCCGTTCACTACGGAGGGATCAATTCTGGTAACGTGCCCCGGAATAATCCCGTTGTGCGTGTCAATCGAAGCCGGCTGGCCAATCTGGATGTCACGCGCCTGCGTCTCGGCAATCTGCAGCGCCGCCTTCAGCTTGTCGCGCTGGATCACCTCGGCCACCGAGGTCCCCGTGCTCACGTGCTGGCCCACCTGGACCGGAGTCGCCAGCGGCGCCAGCACCCCGGATATTCCGGCCCGCACCTGCAGTGCCGCGGTCTGCTTCTGATAAAGGTCCAGCAGCGCCTTGGCCTGGTCAATCTTGGTCTGCGACGACGCCAGCTGCACCTCGATCGCCTTCTGGTTTACGTCCAGCTGTTCCTGGCTCAGTTTGTGCTGCGCCGTCAGCTGGTCGGCCTTGTTTCTCGACGCACTCGAAACTAGGCCGGAGACCACACCCAGCTTATAGAGAGCCTCGTCGGTCTGCGCCTGCAGCTGGTCCTGCGTATAGTCGGAGTTCACCTGCGCGGCCGCGGCCTTCTTGTCCATCAGCGTGCTTTGGAGCGTGGCCTGCAGGCTCTTGTAGTCGGCCTGCGCCGCCTTCAGCGCCAGCTGTGCGTTCAGCAGCTCCTGCTCCAGTTGCGGATCGTTCAGGTCCATCAGCACCGTATCCGGAGTCACCTCCGTGCCCGGCAACACGCGGATCCGCACCACCGTCGCATCGGTCTGCGCCGGAATCAGCTCAATCGAGTCCTCGCGCGGTACAAGACTGCCCGTCGACCCCCTCACCTGGCGGATCATGTTTCCGCGCTTCACCGTATCCGGCCAGATAGTGGAGCGGTCCACAGTAGGCGCAGCCGGTTTGAGCCGGGAAACGGCAACTACGGCAACAATTAAAAGCACCGCGGCGACGCCAGCCCATATTGCGTACTGGCGCATCTTCTTTTTCTTCAAGTCTGGCCTGGCGATATCCATCACGCCGGGTAGTAGCACTTGCCGTGCCAAAGGAGTCCCAGGAATACCCGCTGAAAACAAAGCACTTCAGCCGGAATTCCCGCTCCGCCCCGCCGTTCGGACTGACCGTTTCCGCTCCGCCGGTGTCCGATATCGGACAGTTGCAGCCAACGCCTCAGCCCCGCTCCACCGCCATCGCCACCGCGTTCCCCCCGCCCAGGCAGAGCGCCGCAATCCCCTTCGCCTTCCCGTAGCGCCCCATCGCGTAGAGCAGCGTAGTCAGCACCCGCGCCCCGCTCGCGCCGATCGGGTGCCCCAGAGCCACCGCTCCCCCATGCACATTGACCCTGGCCGCATCCAGCCCCAGGTCGCGGATCACCGCCAGCGCCTGCACGCTGAAGGCCTCGTTCAGCTCGAACAGCTCCACCGCATCGAGCCCCCAACCCGCCCGTGCCGCCACCTTGCGCACCGCCTTGATCGGCGCCAGGCCAAACCACTCCGGCGCCCCCCCGCTCGTTGCCTGCGCCCGAATCACCGCCATCGGCTTCAGCCCCAGTTGCCGCGCCCGCTCGGCGCTCATCACTACCAGCGCTGCCCCGCCGTCGCTCACGCCCGGCGCATTCCCGGCCGTCACCGTGCCGCCCTCCTGGAAAGCCGGCTTCAGCCGCGCCAGAACCTCCACCGTGGTCTCGGGCCGGATGGCCTCGTCCGCGCTGAAGATCGTCGCCGGCGCGCCCTTTTTCGCCGACGGAATTTCAACCGGCACAATCTCCTCGCGGAAGAGCCCCTGCGCCGTAGCCGCCGCGGCACGCCGGTGCGACTCGGCCGCAAACGCGTCCTGCTCCTCCCGAGCGATCCCGTATTTCGCCGCAATCAGCTCCGCGCCCACGCCCATGTGGAAGCCGTTGTACGCCTCCCAAAGCCCGTCGTAGATCATCGCGTCCACCAGCGCCCCGTTGCCCATCCGGTAGCCCGCGCGCGCCTGCGGCAAGAGATACGGCGCGTTGGTCATCGACTCCATCCCGCCCGCAACCACGATGTCCGCATTGCCCGTCTCTATCGCCTGCGCCGCCAGCGCCACAGCCTTCAGCCCCGACCCGCAAACCTGGTTCACCGTAAACGCGCTTGCCTCGGGCGACAGTCCCCCGTAGATTGCCGCCTGCCGCGCAGGATTCTGCCCAAGCCCGGCCTGCAGCACGCACCCCATGATGCATTCGTCAATCTCCTCGGGCTTGAGGGCAACTGACTCGCCGGAATGACGACCGGCCTTTTCAGAGCATGCGAGCCCCGCGCGCCGCACCGCCTCGCGCACTGCCAGCGCCCCCAGCCGCGGCGCAGCAAACGACTGCAGCGACCCCTGGAACTTTCCCACCGCCGTTCGCGCCGCCGAAACAATCACAGCTTCTCTCATGCTTCCAACTCCGCGAGCAGGTCTGCCCGCCCCGAGCATCTTACCGCCCGCGCCGCACCCGCCGCCAGTACCACAAAACCAGCGAATCGTTGGTCAGTTTCCGGATCGGAGAAAATCCGCCCGGGCGGGAAGAATACCTCGACAAGTCATCAGACCCGTTGTCGCCGGTTGCTCGGGGAACCATCCGGATTGTCGCGTTACCTGTGGTTCTGCATTAGTGCTCGTCGCCTGGTTTCTCGCGTTCAATTCTTTTTCCCGCATTTGCAGATCATTCCGCTCCAACCGCGCACAATGGGTCTTGTGAGGATGAGCCATGGAAATCATTGACGCCCCCGTTGACGCCGCTGTCATGCCTCTTGTTTCGCCGTCTATTCTCCCCACCCCGGTACCCCCCCATTTTCGTCCCAGCCCCATGAAAACAAGCAGGTTACGCAAAAAATGACCTCCTTGCCCTATCGAAATAAAGGACTTACGTCTTTCCCGCTTTTTGGCCTTTTCGAAAACAAAGGACTTACGGGCGGCTCAACCCGCGAAATCGCCGATTCCTGGCGCATTTGTGCCCCTCCGCCGGCGATTTGCCGGCCGGAACAGTATTGATCTTGATCCTCGCGATTCGCCGTCGCTCTAAGCGACGGCGGCGATGATGATGCAGGCGCTAGATGCGGTGGTTGAAGCGGACGAACTGGACGCTATCAAGGAGATCGCCAACATGATTGCGGGCACGATCAAGTCCTCGTTGCCGTGGCCCTACTCGATGACGGTGCCGGAGTCGGCGGTGGAGCGGGAGGGGCTTTGCGGCCCGGCGGCGGCAACGGAGGACGCGCTGGTGGTGGCCTAACGTCACGCGGCCGGCGGGCTGTTGGTGCGGGTCTGGGAGCAGGAGTGCACGGAGGGATAAGCGGTTAGAGAGAAAAGGGGTCTCCGGGCCGGCGCGAGCCAACAGCGATAACCCAACACTTTGGCCGCCTGAAGCGCTCGCCGCAGGTGTATTTTTTGTATTTCCTTATTGATTCTTTATCGGATTCCTCTGTATGTTGGATCATGGAACTTCCCTTGCACACATACCATCCTTGTAGACACCCCAAGAAAAAATAATCAATTGTGCTTTCATGGGCGCCCGCTCATTTGCACTTATTCGACCCTTTACCGGGCGCAAGACACGACAACTTGACCTGCATTCCTGGAGGAGAGACGCAATGGCGCATCGATTGACTCGAAGTGTATTTACGCCCCTGCTATTGGCGGCGGCGGTGTTGTTTGGATTGCCGGGCACGGTGATTGGCCAGACGTTCCGCGGCGGGATCAGCGGCACGGTCACGGACCAGTCGGGGGCGGTGGTGCCGGGAGCCCAGGTTACGGCGGTGGAATCGGCCACCAATACGTCGTACAAAACGGTGAGCTCTAGTGCCGGAGAGTTCTCTTTTGCGAACATTCCGCTTGGAAGCTACACGGTTTCGGTGACGGCTTCCGGTTTCAAAAGCGAGAAGGTGGACAAAGTGCCGGTAACGGCGGGAGCGACCTATTCTCTCCCCATCAAG
>DATNHL010000288.1:0-3166 GCA_035604995.1 Occallatibacter sp.
CAGCCCGATGGGTCCGAAGAGAACTGTGAGCGCAACAGTCGTTCCCTCTTTCCCCTCGCCTTGTTTGCCCTTGCTTCCGCGCAGCTTGACCCTTGAATCGCCAGCTAGCAGGTGGTCCAGCCTCATGTTGAGTTCGCCAGCCCTACCCAGCATGCCAGATTTCTTGGCTTGGGAAATGGTGCCGACCGCCGCCGCCCCTGCTCTTGCGACAGTGACCTCGCCCACCTTAAGGTCCTGATCCAGGGTCAAATTTACCGGGTCGCCTTCGGCTGCGGTCTTGGAACTCAGGTTGTCCCGGAACTTGAGCTTCACCTCCGTGCCTTCTTTGAGCATCAGCTTGCTGGCAGGTTCTGGCGGCGAATTTGACATCGCGGGTTGTGCATTCGGGTCATTGGCAGACGGAGTAGCGTCAGCGGGTACGGCCGCGGAAGCTGCGTCTTTCTTTCTTGCCTCAGCCTCGAGCATCGCGTCGATGATGGGCTTGGAAGCGCCCGCGGCCTTGAGCGCAACCAGCGCGTCTACGGAGACATCGAAATTGGTGTCGTTTGCTTGAATAGCCTTGACGATGGTTGCTTCGTCAAACCCGGCTTTGACCATCTGGACGACATCGTCGTTTGTGAGGGGCTTTTTCGTCTGTCCCAGGGCTAACAATGTGGCGGACAGCACGAACAAAAGGAGAGAGGTCAAGAGGGCGGTTGCTTTCATGAGCCTCCTTACCCGTATCGGTATCTTCTGCTTGGGTTCGTTCGGCCCGAAACCGAGGCTAAGAGTGATGGCGCACCCTTTTATCCGACCTGGACACGCGAGTCGGTAACTGCTGTCACGGCACTCTGTGACCCCTTGTTGCTTCCAGCTAGGCTCGCGATATGGGCGCGATTATGCTTCGGTCGAGGAAGCTGTCAACAAGAAAAACGGGTTTGTTCTGAAAATGGAACAAAGGCGAAGAAGCGCTCCGGCGCCCGCCCAGCCGGGGCGGCTGGGCCTACGTGATCCTTGGCCTACGCCATCCTAAGCCGCCATTGACGGGCCTTCCCGCCCCGCATAACATCGGGGGCCACGCTGGAGTTCCCGCGGCATGATTGGCCAGACCATCTCGCACTATCGCGTCCTCAGCCGGGTGGGCGCCGGAGGCATGGGGCAGGTGTTCGAGGCCGAGGACCTCCGCCTGGGACGCCGCGTAGCGCTGAAGTTTCTTCCCGACGACCTTTGGCAGAACCCGCAGGCGCTGGAGCGTTTCCAGCGCGAGGCGCGCGCCGCTTCCGCCTTGAACCATCCCAACATCTGCACCATCTACGACATCGATCAGCACGAAGGCCGCCACTTCATCGTCATGGAGTTGCTCGAGGGCCACACGCTGAAGCGGTTGATCGAGCAGCGCCGCCTCGACATGGACGAACTGATCGACCTGGGTATCCAGATCGCCGACGCGCTCGACGCCGCCCACCGCAAGGGCATCGTGCATCGCGACATCAAGCCGGGCAACATTTTCGTCACCGAGCGTGGACAGGCGAAGGTGCTGGATTTCGGATTGGCCAAGGTCAGCGCGCAGCCGCGCGTGGGAGCGGCCGCGCTGGCGAGCACAGCGGCCACCGTGGGCACGGTTTCCGCCGAGCATCTCACCAGTCCCGGCAGCACCGTGGGCACCATCGCTTACATGTCTCCCGAGCAGGCGCGCGGCAAGGACCTCGACCCGCGCACCGATCTGTTCAGCTTCGGTAGCGTGCTCTACGAGATGGCCACCGGCGTCCTGCCGTTCCGTGGCGATACCTCAGCGGTGATCTTCGAGGCCATCCTGAACCGCGCCCCGGTGCCGCCGGTGCGCCTGAACCCGGAGGTCCCCGCCAAGCTGGAAGAGATCATCCAGAAGGCCCTGGAGAAGGACCGCGACCTGCGCTACCAGAACGCTTCCGACATCCGCGCCGACCTCAAGCGCCTGAAGCGCGATACTGATTCCGGCCGCTCGGCAGCGGCGGTGGAAGTGGCCGCAGCGACGGCATCGGGAACCATAGCTGCCGCGCCCTCTTTGGGTTCAACGCCGGCGGTGGTCCGCATGCCTTCGGGCGCGATTCCGGCAGCACCGTCCGGCGCGACCGCGACGGTTGCTCCGTCCCAGCCGCGCAAGACCCGCACTTACATGATCGCCGCGGCGGTGCTGGTAGTCGCCGTGGCGCTGGCCGCGTACTTCTACATGCGCCGGCCGCGCGGGCTGACCGAGAAGGACTCGATCCTGCTCACCGATTTCGTCAACACCACCGGAGACCCGGTCTTCGATGGCACGCTCAAGAAGGCCCTGGCGGTCGACCTGGAGCAATCGCCGTTTCTCAACGTCTTCCCCGAAGCCCGGGTGCGGCAGACGCTCAAATTCATGGGGCGAACTGGCGACGAGCGCGTCACCACCGAGATCGGGCGCGAGATTAGTCAGCGCAACGGCATCAAAGCCATGCTGGTGGGCTCCATCGCCAGCCTGGGCAGCCAGTACGTGGTGACGCTGGATGCGGTGAGTGCCGCCACCGGAGACTCGCTCGGCCAGGCGCAAGCGCAAGCGGGCAGCAAAGAGCAAGTGCTGGCCGCGCTCAACGATGCCGCCGGGAAGATCCGGCAAAGGCTGGGCGAGTCGCTGGCCTCGATCCAGAAGTTCGACAAGCCAGTGCAGGAGGCCACCACCTCGTCGCTGGAGGCGCTAAAGGCGTTCACCCTGGGCGATGCCCAGCGCAATCGCGGAGGGCAGTTGGCGGCGATCCCGTTTTATCAGCGCGCCATCGAGCTCGACCCCAATTTCGCCATGGCCTATGCACGCCTGGGGACCATGTACGGCAATATCGGGCAGGGCGACTTGCTCGAACAGTATCAGAAGAAGGCCTTCGATCTGCGCGATCGCACCAGCGAGCGCGAGCGGCTTTACATCACCGCCCACTACTACTCCGATACCGGGCAACTGGAGAAGGGCATCGCGGCCTACGAGCTCTACAAGCAGACGTATCCACGGGACAGCGTTCCGTACAACAACCTGGCTGCCATATACCTGCCCCTGGGGCAGTTCGACAAAGCTCTGGAAAATGCCCGGGAAGCCATGCGGCTCGACCCCGATCTGGCCAATGGGTATTTCACCACCGCGCAAGCGTACGCCAGCTTGGGTCGCGTGGACGAATCCAAGGCGACCATTCAA
>DATNHL010000289.1:0-18476 GCA_035604995.1 Occallatibacter sp.
TGAGAGACAACCCATCATCCAGCAAAGCCAAAGCGCGCCTGCGCCGGTCCTCAAGAAGATCGGCACTTCCCTTAGGTCTGGGCATAGCTCTTCAGTACCTCAATATCCATTATTGCATTATTTATGCAGAACGCAATAGTCTTCCGGATCTGCTCTGGTCAGCGAACCGGCTCTTTCCACTTGTGACCATCCACCGAGAGATGGTTAACCCTGACACGTGCAAGATTGGACGCGTAACCGGAATTGGCAAGAGTCACGTGTCCTTGCTGGAGATAGGCCCGGACGCGGTCTGGGATGAAAAACCGACTGATGTTCCCTTGCGTGAAATCACCCGCGTTGATTTTGGGGGTGGATACGAAGATGCGTTGCACCTCGTCGGCGGAGACCCTCCCCGATCGAAACTGAAGTAGGACGAATAGCACAGGTCAGGGACGCCCGGCCACACACCACAAGAGAGACTCTCACCGCAGCCGGTAAGATGGGAGAGTTAATGCCCTTGCTTGATCCCATCCCGTCCCCCGTCGAACACGCCGACTTTGCCGCCCTCGAGTGGGAGCCGCTCCTCGCGCTCGTCGCCGGCTTTGCCGCTTCGCCCGTCGGCCGCCAGGCAATCCTCGACCTGCGCCCCTCCACCGACGAAGACTGGATTGCCCGCCAGCATCAGCTCACCGCCGAACTCCGCCTGGTGCTCGCCGAGCAGGTCTCCATCCCCTGCGGCGGCCTCTTCGACCCCACGCAACTGGCCGCCAAGGCGCAAATCCCCGGCGCAGCCCTTGAAGCCAACGAACTTCAAGCCATCGCCCGCCTGGCCAACGACGTAGCCGGCTGGCAGGCCCTGCTCCAGTCGCCTCCTGCGCGGCTGGCCGGCAAGGTGCCCGGCCTTTCGCAGCTCTCGTCAGCTCTCACCACCAGCCTGCGCCCGTTAGCCGAATCCATCGAGCGCACCATCCAGCCCGACGGCTCGCTGGCCGACAACGCGTCTCCCGAATTGCACCGCATCCGCCGCGACCAGGAGCGCCAGCAGCGCGTCATCGAAGAGTCCCTCCGCGCCGCGCTGCGCAAGCTATCCTCCGATGGCGCAACCCAGGAAAACCTGATCACCATCCGCGGCGAGCGCTTCGTCATTCCCGTCCGCGCGGAGCTCAAACGCCGCATCTCCGGCGTCGTCCACGGCGCAAGTTCCTCGGGCCAGACGGTCTACGTCGAGCCGCTCGAAACCATCGAGCAGAACAACGAGCTGGTCCGCCTCATCGAAGAGGAGCAGGCCGAAATCCACCGCATCTTTGTCGCCCTCACCCGCCAGGTGGGCGGCTATGCGCTGGGCCTCGTTGAAGGCGCGCGCGTGCTCGCCCTGGTCGACAGCCTGCAGGCCCGCGCCCGCTTTGCCCGCGACTACGACTGCGTGGCCCCGACCATCACAGCGGAAAGGCTAAGTCTCGACGCCGCCCGCCATCCGCTGCTCGAAAAGCGTCTGCGCGCAACCGGCGCACGCCCCAACACCGCCGTTGTCCCGCTCACGCTTGAGCTCACCGCCGAGCATCGCCAGATCGTCATCAGCGGCCCCAACACGGGCGGTAAAACCGTCACCCTCAAAACCACGGCCCTGCTGGCCATGATGGCCCAGGCCGGCCTGCCCGTTCCCGCCACGGCGGCCAGCTTTCCGGTCTTCACTGCGTTTCTGGCCGACATCGGCGACGCGCAATCGATCGAGGCTGCGCTCTCCACCTTTTCCGCGCACATCACCAACCTCGACCGGCTCTCGCGCCTTGCCGGGCCTCAGTCGCTCGTGCTGCTCGACGAGCTTGGCTCCTCCACCGATCCCGAGGAAGGCTCGGCCCTAGCAGTCGCCATTGCAGGCCACTTCCTTAGCGCCGGTGCGTGGTCGCTCATCTCCACCCACCACACTTCTCTGAAGGTCTACGCTGCCAACACGCCCGGCGTACTCAACGCTGCGGCCGGCGTGGATGAAGTGACACTCGTGCCGAACTACCAGCTCAGGCTGGGAGTCCCCGGTGCGTCGGCTGGCATTCAGACCGCCGAGCGGCTGGGCCTGAACGCCAGCATCGTCGCCGCGGCCAGACAGAGATTGGGATCGCAGCAGGTCGATATCGCGCGCTTCCTCGACCGCCTGCACAATGAGGTTACGCAGCTCGAGGCCGAGCGCAAGCTGGCGCGCGAAGAGCAGTATGCGTTGAACCAGGCGCGAGCGAAGCTGGCCCGCGAGGGCGACGTGGAGCTGCGCAACCGGACACGCGAGTTGGAGACCAAGCTGGCCTCGCTGCTCAAGGACTTCGAGTTCCAGATGCGCGAGACGGTGCGCGCCATCGAGGACCGCGCTGCGCGGCAGAAGCTGTCGAAGGAAGCCGAACGCCGCATCCTGCGCCTGCGCCGCGAGTTTCAGGAGAGCTTCAACCAGACCGTCGTCGCCCATCGCACCGGCGCGGACCAGGGCGACGCCAACGCCCAGCCGCATCTGCTCAAGCACATCGCCGCCGGCGACCAGGTCCGCATCAAGTCGATGAACAAGATCGCCGTCGTCCAGCGCGAGATCGAGAAAGACCTCTTCGAAGTCGCTCTCGGCCCCATCAAGATGCGCGTCAAACGAGACGAGCTCTGCGAGCCGCAGACCTTTGGTCAAGACTCAAAGGCGGGGGGAAGGCCCGATCCGCTCGCCGCAGCCAGGAAACAGAAAAACGTCCACGTCACCGTCACCAGCGGTTCGACCGACGACATGCGCATGGAGATCAACCTCATCGGCCGCACTGTCGACGAAGCCACCGGGGAGCTGGAAAAGTATCTGGACCGAGCCTTCCTTGCCGGCCTGCCCCGCGTCCGCGTCATCCACGGCCACGGCGCCGGCATCCTCCGCCGCGGCGTCCGCGAATTCCTGAAGACCCATCCCCACGTAGCCACCATTGCCGAAGCGCCGCAGAACGAAGGCGGGCAGGGCGCAACGCTGGTGGAGCTCAGGCAGTAGTTGACAAGTAGCTACAATGTAGCTACTCTGATAACTGACGCCAAACATCGGGCCTTTGAATTCCTCGTGGATCCCTAAAGTAGGGATATTCTTAAGGGTCGAAGGTGACCGGAAACATTGGATCGTAGAGATTCTGACGTGTCCTCGCTTGAGGAATGACGCATGGCTCGACAACAAGATAGAGTTCAGCGAATGCTGAGTCGTTAATTGTTGGAGAGACCATGGACAATTTGAATTTTGATTGGGACGAATCAAACGTCGGCCATATAACAGAGCATGACGTTACCCCGGATGAGGCCGAGGAGACCGTCCTTGGCGATCCACTGGATGTCGGATTCGATGTCGTCAATGGCGAGGAGCGCTGGTCCTATCTCGGCGAAACCAACGAAGGCCGGATTCTGTGCGTCGTCATCACTACGCGCGGGGAGCGAATCCGGGTGCTGACGGCGTTCGAGCCGTCCAGATACCAGAAGAACTTCTACCTCGAATGGAAAGCAGGGCTGTGATGATCGAAGGCAAGACTGGCAAAAGCGATTTGAAGATCCCCTCCTTCGCCACCGAAGCGGAAGAAGCCAAATGGTGGTTTGAGAACGAAGATTTGATCGCCGCTGAGTTCGAGAAGGCCGCGAAGGAAGGCCGCCTCGGCCGCGGCGGCGTCCGGCGTCTCCTGGCCGAAAAGGGCATACCTTTCCCGGAACCGCAAAAGGCACCCGCGCCCACTCCTACAACCACCATTCGCCTCGACCCCGACGACATCGCCAAGGCCCGCGTGCAGGCCGCCGAGCGCGGGTTGCGCTACCAGACATATTTGAAAATGATCATTCACGAGGCGCTGCGCCACGCCGAGTCCAGCCGCCGATCCGCAAACTCCTGAGCCGCCACTCCCAGTGACATCTCAATGACAAATCGAACCCCTCCATCAGCTATGATCGCAAGTAGCTTTTGGGGGAGGTCCCGATGCGCAAATTGAGCTTGATGATCCTGATGTTGTGTTTCGCCTGCGGCAGCCTGGCGGCGGAGACGAAGAGCATTTACGACTTTACGATGAAGTCGATCGACGGGCAGCAGGTCAGCCTGGGCAGCTACAGCGGCAAGGTGGTCCTGCTGGTCAACGTGGCCAGCAAGTGCGGCTACACGCCGCAGTACGCCGGATTGGAAGCGCTCTACGAGAAGTACAAGGACCGCGGGCTGGTAATCGTCGGCATCCCCGCCAACAACTTCGCCCAGCAGGAGCCGGGCACCAACGAGGAGATCAAGAAATTCTGCAGCAACAAGTACAACGTCACCTTCCCGATGATGGCCAAGGTGTCGGTGCTGGGCGACGACAAGGCGCCCCTCTACGCCTTCCTGACGGACAAGGCCAGCAATCCCCAGTTCGGCGGCGACATCAAGTGGAACTTCACCAAGCTTCTCTTCGATCGCAGCGGCAAGCAGGTGGCGCGCTTTGAGCCGGCCACCACGCCGGACTCGCCCGAGGTGACTGCAGCCATCGAAGCGGCGCTCGGGAAGTAGCGTCTACATCGACGCGGCGATTGCAGCAGCGGCCGCTCCGTGGCAGACAGCAGGCTGCGCGCCTGCCTTTGCGGTCGTTTCTCCACTCGTGGCGGCGGCGCTCGCAGAGGGCACGCTCTTCATCTCGTGGAGCAGCTTCACCAAGCGCGCAAACCCCTCTTCCCGCGCAGTCCTGTTTCCCGTAACCGTGTCGCCGGGATCCTCGCCGGCACGCATGAAACCGTGTCCAGCGCCATCGTAGGTCACCGGATCGTACTTTTTCCCTGCGGCCTTCATGGCTGCAATGGTAGCGGGCACCGTAGCTCCAATCCGTGCGTCATTCCCTGCGTAGAACCCATACACCGGCGCGGTTATGGTGGACACATCGGCCGGCCCCGGCCCATAGAACACGAACGCCGCAGAGAGATCTTTGCGGTGCGTTGCAAAGGCGAACGACTTGCCCCCGCCCCAGCAGAAGCCAACCACAGCGATCTTTCCGTTGGCGGCGGGCAGGTGCCTGCCGTAGTCGGCCGCTGCGTCCAGGTCCGCTGTGACCACATCCGGATCGAGGCTTGAAACAGCCTTCACAGTTGCATCCTGGCTCGCGAACTCGCTCGACCCGCCGCCGCCCGGACCGAAGCCGGTGAGCAGGTCGGGAGCAATCACGATAAATCCCTGCCCGGCCAGCTCGTCCGCCATCTCCTTGGCCCAGTCGCTGAGGCCGAAGATCTCGTGAATAAGAATGACGACCGGGGCTTTGGTTTTGACTTCGGGATAGACGACAAAGGCCTGCACGGTGCGGCTGCCGTGCTTGAGTGGGACGTACTCGCGGTGGCGTGGCGATGCTTCAAGGCGAGCCTTGGCCCAGTCCTGCGCATGGAGTGATTTGTTTGCCAGCGACAGCAAAAGAACGCAGGCCACGAGGGGAAGAGCGCGGAGCGTCAGAGTTTTCATGGCCCCAAGTCTAGCCCGGTCCAGGAACACCGTGCAACAGATTTGCAGGTGCCGCTGCCAGCGCCATTCGCGCCTGCTGTAGTATGTGGGGTGTGAAGATGGATCAGTGCGGAGGATTGAATGTACGGTGATTTGATCCAAATCGGCAGATCGGGAAAGATCGAGCGGGCGCGCCATGTGTCAATTGGAGAGTTAAAGGGTAAGAATGAAGCTTGGCTCAGAGACACCCTGTTTGGGAACCCAGAGCTGATACCGACCGAGGAAATCGATCCTGCCTTCGGCCCACTGATTCCTCTCTGTGTCGAACTCCGAACTGGAGCAGGCTCCATTGATGCTGTATTCGTGAATAGAGATGGCAGGCTCACTATACTCGAGTGCAAACTCTGGAAGAACCCACAGTCCCGGCGAGAGGTGGTTGCTCAGGCGCTTGACTATGTGTCAACGATTTCGAGTTGGTCATACACTGACCTTCAACGTAACGTCTCCGCGGCCCTGAGGAGGCAGGGCAATCTCCCCTTTGAGATCGCCAGCAAGTCTGCAGGCAAGAAGGTCAGAGAAGAGGACTTTGTTGATTCGGCTAGCCGATCGCTCCGAGAGGGCCGAATTCTTGTTCTAATTGCTGGAGACGGAATACGCGAAGGCGTGCAATCGCTTACTGATCTCGTGAATCGCAGTGCGACCTTAGCGTTCTCGTTTGCGCTTATTGAGGTCGCTCTGTACTGCTTTCCAGACAACCGACTCGTCGTGCAACCTCGCGTACTCGCCAAGACAAAGCTTATCGAAAGGTTCACGAATACTATCACGATGAATAGAGCGAGTCAGGCGACGTCGGAAGGAAATATGGATCAAGAAACTTCTCAAGGGAAGGGAAACTTAAAGGCGTGGTGGAAGCCAGTGCTACAGATGAAGTTCGATGACCCAGAGCAGGAAAGACCGTTTTGGACCGCGACAAACAATGTCGTCCTGAATACCCCCTTCCCGGGGATTCAGATCAAGGCATACGCCATGAAGAAAGGTTCGCAGATCGGGGTGTTCCTTTCTGGGCCAAAGGCCGACAACTTGCTGATGATCAAGAAGTACCTTAAGCGCGATTATGAGGATCTAGAAAAGGCACTGCCCCAAAAAACCACTGTGAGCCCAAATGACCCTAACATTCTACTAAGTACTAGCAGTTGTGACTCTGACGAAAAGAAATATGCATGGATCAAAAAAACCCTTAACGGGTTCGTCAATGCGTTGAGCCCCTATTTGCGAAGGTGGTACGAGGAATACCATGGTTAGCGCGCAAGATATTTCTTCTCGGCGCTAACCACGGTCGAACGAAGTTGCTGCGGACCCCCCTTAGACGTCAGACAGATCAAGCCATAGCCTCCCGCCCCATCGGCTCGAAATGCAACAGGTTCGACTTGCGATCCACATCGATCCGTACATGGGAGCCGTGCAGCACTTCGCCCGAGAGAATCTTGATGGCCAGCGGGTCCTGCACCATGCGCTGCAGCGCTCGCTTCAGCGGCCTTGCACCGTACGCCGCGTCCGATCCCGAGACCAGAATCAGCTGCCGGGCAGGTTCCGTGATTTCGAGCGAAATCTGCCTGTCGTCGAGCAGCTTGCGCACCTCATTCAGCCGCAGTTCCAGGATCTGGCTCATCTGCGCTGCCCCCAACGGACGGAAGATCACTGTGTCGTCCACGCGGTTCAGGAACTCAGGCCGGAAGTGCTCGCGCAAGACGCGCATCACGCTCTCGCGAGCCATGTCGAAGTCGTGCTCGGTCTTCAGCGACTCCGTTGCCAGCGCCGCCGCACCCAGGTTCGAGGTCATGATGAGCACGGTGTTTTTGAAGTCGATCGTGCGCCCCTTCGAGTCCGTCAGGCGCCCGTCGTCCATCACTTGCAGCAGAATGTTGAACACATCCGGGTGCGCCTTTTCGATCTCGTCGAAGAGAATCACCGCATACGGCCGGCGATGCACGGCCTCAGTCAGTTGGCCGCCCTCGTCGTATCCGACATAGCCCGGCGGCGCGCCGATCAGCCTGGCCACAGCGTGCTTCTCCATGTACTCGCTCATGTCGATGCGCACCATGGCCTGCTCGTCGTCGAACAAAAACTCCGCCAGCGCCCGCGCCGTCTCCGTTTTACCCACGCCCGTCGGTCCAAGAAATATGAATGAACCGATCGGCCGTTTTGGATCGCTCAGCCCTGCGCGCGAACGGCGAATGGCATTGGCCACAACGGTCAATGCCGCGTCCTGACCGATCACGCGCTCGCGCAATCGCTGCTCCATCTCGACCAGCTTCTTCACTTCTCCTTCCAACATTCGCGAAACGGGAATCCCCGTCCACTTGCTCACGATGCTGGCAATGTCTTCCTCGTCAACCTCTTCCTTCAACATGCGCGCCACGCCCGCGTTGCCGTCCTGTGCGTCGTTCAAGCGCTTCAGCTCCGCTTCCAGCTTCGGCAGCTCGCCATACTGGATCTGCGCGGCCCGCTCAAGCTGTCCCTTGCGCGTCTGCTCTTCGGCTTCGAAGCGCAAAGACTCGATCCGCTTCTTCAGCTCGCTGATGCGGTTGATGGCCTCGCGCTCGCGGGTCCAGCGCGACCGGAGTGCCGTGATTTGTTCGGTCAGCGTGGCCAGCTCGCGCTGTACCTCGTCGCGCCGTCCGATGCTGTTGGCGTCGGTCTCCCGCTTCAGGGCCTCGCGCTCAATTTCGAGCGACGTCTTCTCTCGCTCCAGCTGATCGATCTCAGTCGGCACCGAGCCGATCTGAATGGCCAGCGAAGCCGCGGCCTCGTCCACCAGGTCGATTGCCTTGTCGGGCAAAAACCTGTCGCTGATGTAGCGGTGCGAGAGCGTGGCCGCGGCCACAATCGCCGCGTCCTTGATGCGCACGTTATGGTGGGCCTCATAGCGGTCTTTCAGCCCGCGCAGAATGGCGATGGTGTCTTCGACGTTGGGTTCGCCCACGTAGACAATCTGGAAGCGCCGTTCCAGCGCCTTGTCCTTTTCGATGTATTTGCGGTACTCGTTCAGCGTGGTCGCGCCGATGGCCCGCAATTCGCCGCGCGCAAGGGCCGGCTTGAGCATGTTGCTGGCGTCGATGGCACCCTCGGCCGCGCCTGCGCCGACCAGGGTGTGCAGTTCGTCGATGAAGAGGACGATCTGGCCGTTCGATTCTTCGATTTCCTTCAGCACCGCCTTGAGCCGGTCCTCGAACTCGCCGCGGTATTTGGCGCCGGCCAGCATGGAGCCGAGATCCATCGCGATCACGCGCTTGTCCTTCAGGCTCTCCGGCACGTCGCCGGAAACGATGCGCCGCGCAAGACCTTCGACAATGGCCGTCTTGCCCACGCCCGGCTCGCCGATCAGCACGGGATTATTCTTGGTGCGCCGGCTGAGCACCTGGATGACGCGGCGAATCTCCTCGTCGCGGCCAATCACGGGGTCGAGCTTGCCGCGGCGGGCCAGCTCGGTGAGGTCTTTGGCGTATTTCTCGAGAGCCTGAAACTTGCCCTCAGGATTCTGGTCGACAACACGTTGCGAGCCGCGCACGGCGGTCAGCGCCTTCAGAATCGCCTCGTGCGTAGCGCCCAGCGCGAGCAACGCATCGCGCGCCGGGTCGCCCTTCACGTGCGCCGCGCCCAGCAATAAATGTTCCGTGGAAACGTATTCGTCCTTGAAGTTTGCAGCCTCGCGGAAGGCCTGCTCGAGCGCCTTGTTGAGCGCCTGGCTCAGACCCGGCTGGTTGGCCGCACCTGCTACCCGAGGCAGTTTCTCCTCGATCTGGTGCAGGTCATGCTCCAGCTGCTCAGTTGGGACGCCAATCTTCTCCAGCACCGAAGGAATGACGCCCTCGCGGTCCTCGACGAGCGAGAGCAAAAGGTGCACCGGCTGCACCTCCGGATTTCCGAGCTCCGCGGCGCGCGCCTGCGCCTGCTGCATCGCCTGCTGCGACTTGACCGTGAATTTGTCCCAACGAATCGCCATGTTCCTAAGCTCCTGGCTGCTAGCAACTGACTTCCAGCTCTTTTCTGCCGGCCGCCAGAACTACTGCTTCACATCCACAAAGATTCTCTTCCTCTATTGCCTGTTGCGCAAAAACCAAGCGCCGGGAAGGCAAATTCTCATTCACCCCCCCGGCGCGTCCAAAACCCAAACCGCTAGTCTGCCCCTAGCTAGAAGCTGGCATTACCGCACGCCCGCCAGCTCCGGCTCTTTCAGCTTCGCCTTCTCGACGTTGATCTTGATCTGCTTCGGCTGCGCTTCCGGCTTCTTGGCCAGTTCCAGCTTCAGCACGCCCGCGTTGTAGCTGGCCTGCACGTTCTCCGTGTCTACAGTGGACGGCAGCGTGAAGGCGCGGAAGAAGCTGCCATAGCGCCGCTCGATGCGATGGAAGTTCTGCTCCTTCTCCTCGGCTTCGAACTTGCGCTCGCCCTTGACGGTCAGCGTGTGGTCTTCCACGCGGATGTCCAGGTCCTTCTCATCAATGCCCGGCACTTCCAGCTTCAAGACGATCTTCTTTGCGTCCTCATAGATATCAACCGCCGGCACAAAGCTGGCAGCCGCAACCGGCTCCTCTCCTTCGTTCACGTTCAGATCGCGGAAAAGAGAGTTCATGCGGTTCTGCAGTGCAACGACTTCCCGGAACGGGTCCCAACGAGTGATTGCCATAATCTTCTTCCTCCAGACGGATTCTCTTGTGTGATGGGGCCCGGGACCTCAGTCCCGGCCGCTCAATCAATCTGATGACACTATAGCACAAGTGATTCAGAAAATGTGAGTGATTTACGCTAATGCCTTTACGAATAGAATAACTTATATTATTTTCAATGGTTTAACCGATTTGAACTCGTCCGGAGCCCCGGAAATCTCCGCTTATCTCCGCTTGCCGCTCCACTCCAGGTAGCTCATGAAGTCCGCCTGGCCGGGCGTCTTGAGCTCGAATTTGCCAGTCATTACCCCGTCGAGAAGTTCGTAGGTCAGGCGGAATTGCGGTCCCGGCTGGGTGGCGTCGGAGACGAAAACCGCCGCTCCGGGCCGGGGCGTCGAGACGTCGTAGTGGAGGACGTGGCCCTCGTTGTCGAAGTAGATGGCCTGCATGGTTTGCCCGTTGGCGCCGGGATAGATGTAGAGCAGGTCGCTGTGCCGGCAGTCGAAGTCATCCGGGCCGCTGCAGGCGCCGTTGTTGGACTGCCGCGCCAGCACGTGGTCGCGCAGCTCGAGCCGGAAGGAGTAGGTGGCCGAAGCCTGGACCTGTGCCACGCCGCCAGTGGTCTTTGCCTCCCACGAGCCGATCAGAAAGCGCAACCCGGCCCACGGATCTGCCTTAAGATCGGCCTTGGCGGGCGCCTGAGCGGGGGTCTGGGCTGAGGTCTGGGCAGACAAACTGCAGGCGGCGAGGCAGGCAAGGGCAGCCAACAGGGCAAAGCGTCGGGTCATGGGCATCCTCAATTTCGCAAGTCTACCCCGAATGCCGCTGTCGGGCGCTATCGATCCGGCTTTTCCGCATGGTCCGTTCCAATCTGGTCTCGACGGGCTGTTGTGGGCGGATTTGGCTCCGGCAGCCCCGTACAATCAAGAGACAGATGACGCCGCTCTCCAGCCTCCTCCATCTCATTGACTGGCACTGGCTCTGGCTCTCCGTGGCCGCCTTTTTGGCCGGAGTGCTGAACGCCGTGGCCGGCGGCGGCAGCTTCCTGCTGTTTCCCGCCATGCTGGGCATGAAGATGCTGCCTGTGCAGGCCAACGCCACCAACACGGTGGCCCTCTGGCCAGGCCAGCTCACCTCCATCGCCGCCTACCGCGACGACATCGGCAGGAACCGTCGTCTTGCCTGGCCCATGGGCCTGGCTGGGTTGATAGGCGGCACCGCAGGGGCCGTGGTTCTGCTCAACACGCCACAGATGACGTTTCTCCACCTGGTGCCCTGGCTGCTGTTGGTAGCGGCCTCCATCTTTGCCGCTACGGGCCCGGTCTCGCGCTGGCTGGCTAGCCGCAAGGCCGCGGCCAGCACCGCCCCGCAACCGCTGCGGCTGCGTTCTGTCTTCCTTTGCACCATCATTGTGTGCTTTTACATTGGCTACTTCGGCGCGGGTGCCGGCTTTCTGCTCATCACCCTGTTGTCCCTATTCGGCTTCCAGGATCTGAACGAGATCAACGCCCTCAAAGTGGTCTCCACCACCATGGCCAACGGCATCGCCTTCCTGATCTTCGTGCTGAACGGCCAGGTGGTCTGGCGCTACTGCCTGCTGGCCATGGTTACCTGCGCCGTGGGCGGCTACTCGTCGGCCCGCTTCGCCCGCAAGGTCCGCCAGCCCATCCTGCGGGGACTGGTCGTCTTCATCGGCCTTTCCATGGCCGCCTGGTTCTTCTGGAAGAATCCGTAAAAGCAGGGATCAGGGATCAGTTTTCGATCGCCGGCTCAGGCATCTCCGCACGGTGTCCGCCACAATTCTGGGTGCTCCATCCTTCAGGCGTTGCTCGCTTGAAGGGTGGGGTGGGAAACCACAAATCTCGACAGGAGGCCGGCGCCGGGCTTGTAGCTGACCCCTGATCCCTGATCCCTGTAAACTGTTTCCATGAGCCACGAAGGCATTCGCTTTGTCGAGAAGGAACGCGCCGCGCGCGAGACGGAAGAAAACCGCCCGCTCCACCGCATCGCCGTCACCCCGGAAAAGGTCCGCGTCCTGCTCTCCGAGGGCAAGGGTCTGGAGATCGACTGGCAGGACGGCCACCGCAGCGCCTGGAGCTTTGCCTGGCTGCGCGAGGCCTGCCCCTGCGCCACCTGCAACGACGAGCGCGGCAAGGAAGGCCGCAAACTCGGCCAGCCCCGGCCCAAGCCCGTTTCGCTGCTGCCCATGTACACCCCGCCGCCCAAACCGGCCAGCGCCCATGCCGTGGGCCGCTACGCCATCCAGTTCAACTGGCTCGACGGCCACTCCGGAGGAATTTACTCATGGGAGTATTTGCGCCGCGTCTGCCAGTGCCGCGAATGCACATTCGCCGCCGAAGAAACCACTGGCACACCGAACTAGACCCTTCGTTTCAAAGCGCCGCACTGCGGAGGGCAAGGAAGTTGGCTACACTGGTTCTCACGTTCCGGATCGTGAGGTTCTCGTGCGCAAGAGCGTCGCCCCTTTTCTCGTATTTCTTGTTTCTTTCTTTGCTCCGCATGCCCTAGCCGATATTGCCGCCATTCATGCCGACGCGCTTCCGCAGGAGACGGCGATCTTGGCCGCGCTCGACGACGCGAAGCAGCTTGAGCCCTACAGCCACTCCTGGACCAACGATTGGAAGTACCCAGTTTCCAAAGAAGATGTCGCTACGCGTCTTGCCAAGGACCTTGGCTTTCTCAGTCTCGCGCTGAAGAATCACCCGGATAATGCCGAACTGCTCCTGCTGACAGGCCTGGTCGCGCGCTACGCATACAACCTGGACCTGGAAGGCAGCTATGACACCGCAATCAGCGTGCTGGGCCGTGCGCAGAAGTTGGTCCCCTCCGACATGCGCGCGCCCTGGTTTCGAGCGACCCTCCTGTGCCAGACAACCCAGCCCAAGGCGGGAGCCGATGAGTTCCTGTCTATTGAAGGCGGCCACGTCTGGGATCAGCTGCCAGTGGCGTTCTGGGACGACTACATGGAGTGCGCTTCGGTCACCAGCATGCCCGCTCACATATTGCGCGCCGCCGACCACCTAGCTCAACTGCACGCGCCCAGTTCGGAGATGCGCAACTTCCTCGCCAATGGTGCCCGCAAACGTTTCGACCCCTTCGATGCAAAGAAGGAGTATCAACCCAAGGAAGTATGGCGGGGAGCGAGTACCGGGGAGAATGTGGAGTTCACCAGCACTACCTGTGGCGTGCGCATCCGTGCGCACGGCGACTGGAGCATCGATCAACTCGGATTGACCAAGGGCTCCTGCGTGGCCTATTTCAGCACAGGCCCCTACAACGCCACTGCCCACAACCTGCGCCCCAGCGTTGTCCTGCTCGTCAAGCAACCCGAGGGGAACGAAACGCTTGCCGAGTTCTCCAAGAAATTCTTGAAAGACGGCACGTTCCAGTCCTTCTCGCTCTCCCAATGTCCCGCCGCTACTTGCATCGCCATGAAAGGGGTGCAACCGGGAATGTACGGAAAGGATGGAGACGGGCATGGGCGAATCGTCGTCTTCGAACGGAACCAGCCAGACTTTCCAGGGTTGATGTTTGAGTCTCCCCTGGAAATGCCCAAGCCGGGCGCCACGGGGGGCACACAGTTCTATCGCCCCAGCCAGATTCAGCAGCGCATTCCAGGCAAGCTCTATTATCTCGTCATGCTGGACGCAGCAGCCTCTATTGAAGAGCCCGCTTTGAAAGACTTCGACTTTTTTCTGGAAAACCTTACCGTAGAGTAACTTCACATTCGGCACAACCCGGGTCGGCGGAGTCGCTCATCTACGACTTCGAGCCATGCGGCCTGGCGCGATATCCGGCTCACCGGGTCACGATGCTCTGGACGACCGTCGGCACAACAACCCGCACGACCTCGGGAACAATCAGGTAGGCGACATAAGCGGCAAACAGCCCGATCGGCAGCGACAGGGCCGAAATGGCAATCGCCCTTGAATGGCTATGTAAGTTGACCATGGCTTGACCCCTTGCGTAACCGATACGGGCGGCCTGTCGCGACGGTTCCGGAAAATCGCAACTCCGGAACTCGGACACTGACTTCTCGCCCCTTCAATCAGGAGCTCGCCGCAACTACCATCCCCACCGCCTCGGCTGCGCTATGCGCCACCCGCAACAGGTTCCGGTTCTTCTGCTTCAGGAAGCCCGCCACGACCGCCGTGTCGAGAAATTGCAGCAGCCCATTCCAGTAGCCGGCCGTATTGATCAGGATGCAGGGCTTGGCGTGCAGCCGCAGTTGGGCCCAGGTGACCACCTCCAGCAACTCCTCCAGCGTCCCATAGCCGCCCGGCAGGATGAGGAACGCGTCGGCCAGGTGGGCCATGCGCGCCTTGCGTTCGTGCATGGTGGAGACCAGCTCCAGCCGCGTCAGCCCCGTGTGCACAATCTCCTTGCCGGCCAGCACATCGGGCAGCACGCCGATCACCTCCGCGCCGCCGCCAAGGGCCGCATCGGCAACCGCGCCCATCAGCCCCACGCTGGCCCCGCCATACACCAGCCCCAGCCCCGCCGCCGCAATTGCCGCGCCCAACGCCCGCGCCTCGGCCAGAAACGCAGGGTCGTTTCCGGTCGCCGATCCGCAGTAAACGGCCAGGCGGCGCTTGGGCTGGCTTGAGGTTGTCATTGTGTCTTCAGAATAGCGCGGTGGCAAGCGCGCTTACTCCTGCTCCAGATACGCGGCCGGTGTCAAAATCGCAATCCCGTGAAACGGACTCAGCTCCAGCAAATCCTGGTCACCCGTCACAATCGCATCCGCCCTCCCATGCACAGCAACCTCAAGAAACTTGTCATCCTTCGGATCGCGGCAGGCGCGGATATGCACAGGAATTGGGACGAGAGTGCAGAGCCGTGCGTATTCCTGTAAAAGGCCCTCGCGAAGCGCGCGATCCACCTTCCGGTCAAACTTGTCCCGCAGAAGTACATCACGAAATTCCGTAAGTGTTGCATCTGAGGCGAGGAGCAATCCCGCAACGCGGGCTTGAAGCAGCACTCGATGCGGAAGAGACCCCCTCCGCAGGGCAGCGCTGACCAAAACGTTCGTGTCCAGCACCAATCGCCGCAGTTGGGTCATCGGTCAGCAAGAATCTCTTGCAGCTTCTCCTCAGTCAGGCCGTTGGCCTCCGCCTGGGCGGCCGCAAGTGCCGACAAGCGGTCGAATTCCCGCCACCGCTCTTTGACCATCTGCTCATGCTCGGTGGCCGACACAAGGACAGCCACATCCCTCCCGTGGCGCTGAATCCGCACCGGCCCCCTCTGTGCCGCCTCCAGCAATGCGGCGAACTGCTGCTTAGCCTTTGTTGCCGAGATCTCCATCATTCTCTCATCGTACCGCAAATGATCAAAATGATCAAATTAATTATTTTAGTCAAAACGATCATTTTGCTCATTCTACCTTGAAACCCGAGCCGTTCCGCAGCCTCTGCCCAGCCGCCCCAACCGGTACACTGGAGACAGGACCCTTCACCCCTGGACTCGCCCGTGCAGCCGCTCACCGACAATCTGAATCCCGAACAGCGCGCCGCGGTTGAAACCACGGATGGTCCTCTGCTCATCCTGGCCGGAGCCGGCTCGGGCAAAACCCGCGTCATCACCAGCCGCATCGCCTGGCTCATCCGAGAGAAGGGCGTCGCCCCGGACTCCATCCTCGCTGTCACCTTCACCAACAAGGCCGCCAGCGAGATGGGCGAGCGCGTCGACCGGCTGCTGGGCCACTCGTCCCTCGCCAAGCCCCTGATCTCCACCTTCCACTCCATGTGCGTGCGCATGCTGCGCCGCGACATTGAAGCCCTGAAAGTCGGCGGCGAGGGCCTGACCCGCTCCTTTGCCATCTACGACGAAAACGACCAGCAGGCGATCGTGAAACAGGTGATGCGCCGCATGGGCCTCGACACCAAGCAGCTCACCCCGCGCACCGTCCTCGGCCGCATCAGCTGGGCCAAAAACCACATGGTCGATCCGCAGGAGTATTACCTCGGCAGCAAAGACCCCAACAGCGAGCGCATTGCCCACATCTACCAAGGCTACCGCGCCGAACTGCGCAAGAACAACGCCCTGGACTTCGACGACCTGCTGCTCGAGGCCGTCCGGCTGCTCAAGGTCTCCGGCGAAGTACGCGAGCGCTATCAGCGCAGGTACAGATATTTACTGGTCGACGAGTACCAAGACACCAACCGCCCGCAGTACGAGCTGATGAAGCTGTTGGCCGGCGAAGCCAAGAACGTCTGCGCCGTGGGCGACGAGGACCAGAGCATTTACTCCTGGCGCGGCGCGGACATCCGCAACATTCTGGAGTTTGAGAAGGACTTCCCCAACGCCCGCATCGTAAGGCTGGAGCAGAACTACCGATCTACTCAGGTGATTCTTGAAGCCGCCGGCGCCGTGGTGGCCAACAACGTGCGCCGCAAGGGCAAGAAGCTCTGGACCGACCGCCAGGGCGGCAGCCTGATCGGCTACTACGAGGCGGCGGACGGCGAAAACGAGGCCCTGTTTATTGCGGATCGGATTCAGAAGTTCCTGCGCGAAGCCGAAGCCAGCGGCAAGACGGACGAAGCTCACTGCGCGGTTCTCTACCGCACCAATTCGCAGTCCCGGCTGGTCGAGGAAGCCCTGCGCCGCTACAACATCCGCTACACCATGGTGGGCGGCTTCAGCTTTTACGAGCGCGCGGAGATCAAGGACATGCTCGGCTACTTGCGCCTGGTGCGCAATCCGCACGACTCGATGGCCCTCAACCGCGTCATCAACACCCCCGCGCGCGGCATCGGCAAAACCACGCTCGAAACCCTGGAGCGGCTTGCCCTCGAGACCGGCCAGTCCACCTGGGACGCCCTCGCCGCAGCCATCAAGAACCGCCTGATCCCCAGCCGGGCATTGCAGGCCCTCGACTCGTTCCGCCAGCTCATCCTCGATGCGCAGGCCATGATGGACCCGGACTTTGCCGGCAAGCTGTCAGCCGACGTGGCAGCCGGCGCGGAATCAGACGAAGAGGCCGACACCGGCTTCGGGTTCGGCGCTGCGAAGCCATCTCCAGAAGAAAAGCAGCAAGCCGTCGACGCGCTGGAAGAAGGCGCCGAATTCAATTTTGGCGGCAACGAGAACCAGCTCCCGCTGCTCGATGCGGCCAGCTTCTCCCCTTTCGTCGCTTCAGCAAAACGTCCGTTCCTCAAGATGCCGAAGCAGACCCCGGGGCCGCCCCGGAAATCCGTTGAGCGCTTCTCTAGAAATCGATCAGGACTCCAAGAGGTTGAGGTCTCCGTTGGGGAAGAGACATGGGAGATTTCCGGCGCGGCCTATCGCGGACTCCAAGATCTCATACAATCGCTTAGAGACCAAGCCGCGGGAGTTCTTGGCAATGCGCCGGATGTGAAGATTCGAAGTGAAGATCCTCTCAAGGTTTCGATACTCTACAAGCCCGTTAAATCAGGCCCTTGGGAATTGGTCGGCGTCGTAAGGAAGCTCAGGGACGGCAAGGTCGACTACGAAAAAGTCGGCGAGCTGCCGATTCCAGACAGGTATTTAGCCGAGGGGATGCAATGCGAACACTGTGAATCCAAGAAATTCTGGAATGAAACCTACATCCTCAAGCACGAAAATGGTACCTACATGCAGGTCGGGAGTACCTGTCTCAACGATTTCGTTGGGGACGCGTGGCACTTCACCAGCCTCGATGCAAGAAGGTTCTGTTTTGGAGCGCTTCGTGAAATCAGAGCTAGTCTCAATGATCCCGATAGATTGGCTGTGAGGAAGGAAGAGCACCAGACCGCGCCCCAAGCTCCCTCTCCGGAAGAACTGAGACGTGGCAAGGAAGGCGAGGGCGGTCAAGAGAGCGTCGAGGGGTTCCGCGCTCCCGGCGACGCCGCCACCCTCCCTGAGCTGATCCGCTTTATCATCGACCGCACCGGCTACATCAAGGCCCTCGAAACCGAAGGCTCACCGGAGGCCTTCAGCCGCATTGAGAACCTGAAGGAACTGGCCAACGCCGCCCACGACGCCGAAGCCCGCGGCGAGACCCTGGCCGAGTTCCTCGACCACGCCGCTCTGGCCTCCGACACCGACCAGTTCGACCCCGAGGCGCGCGTCACCCTCATGACCCTCCACGCCGCCAAAGGCCTCGAATTTCCCCTCGTCTTCCTCGCCGGCCTTGAAGAGGGCCTGTTCCCCCACTCCCGCACCCTCAACAATCCCGAGGAACTGGAAGAGGAACGCCGCCTCTGCTACGTCGGCATGACGCGCGCCATGAACACGCTGATCCTCACCCGCGCGCATTACCGCCGCCGCTACGGCAACGACGCGCCGGAGAAGAGCATCCCCTCGCGCTTCCTGGAAGAGGTCCCCAACCAGCTGGTTGAGAATCTCGGAGGCCGCGCGCCTGCCTGGTCCACGCCCGGCTACGGCTC
>DATNHL010000290.1:0-5820 GCA_035604995.1 Occallatibacter sp.
CGGAAGTAGCCGCCCGCCTCAAGCAACTCGGCCTGCCGCTGCCGGCGGCGCTGGGCATCTTCAGCGGCTTCGGTGACTTCGCCCGCCTGGGAGACTCGATGGCGCTTTACGGGCTACGCGGTTTCAGCGGCCATCTCGATCCGCCGAAGCCCGGCCCGCATGATTCGGAGTATGCCGCCTCCACTGATCTCAAAGACCCGGTCCTCTCGCCCATCTTCGGCGACCTGCACGGCCTGCCGCCCACCCTCTTCATCACCAGCGGCCGCGACCTGCTGCTCAGCGGCACGGTGAATCTGCACCGCGCCTACCTGACCGCCGGTGTAGACGCCCATCTCGTCGTCTTCGAGGCCCTGCCACACGCCTTCTGGTACGACCCCATGCTCCCGGAAGCCATCGAAGCCAACCACACCATGGCCGACTTCTTCGTGAAGCAGCTGAACAAATGAAGGCCCGAGGGACCACTTGAATTCCATCAGGTCCGTGCCTCACAAGTCGCGGCAATCCAAGCCAGGACCAAGCCTTCCGGCCGCCTTGAAAGGACAGGGATTCGGGTGAGTTTTGTATCAGGGCACGACTTCAGTCGTGCCGCAACCGCCGCAAGATAAGAGGTGGGCCTTAGCCCCTGAGGGATGCTTTTCGTGAACTCCGCCCGGCCCATCGCCCGCATCGCCGCAACCAACTCCAGGACCGAGGAGACCCGGCGCAAGGCACGGCAGACACCCCATCGAATTCAGGCCCTGAGACAGGTACGCATTGCAGTCAGGACCCAACAGGGCTTTCATTCGCTTTTTATTCGCTATAATATGTCTATCCTGGTTCGGACCACCAATGGGCCCAGAGTTCCGCGTTAGTATGGTAGCATCCGGGGGCGGCAATGCTGACTAATCAACAACTTGCGACAATGACGGTGCGCAACGTGATCTTCCATGACGTGCCGAACAACCGGGGCGACGGGGGTACCGGTGTGGTCTTAGCGACCGACCCGACACAGATCGACGCCCCGCGACGCCGGCTACTCACCGCAAAGCTTACGAAGGTATTGGACTCTCGCTCGGCATACGGGATCAAGTTCGCCGACGGGACGAGCTCCCCCGTGCCGGGGGAGGCCCGAGTCTACACGAGCCAAGGATACAGGGAGGCGCACTTCGTCGCTTTGTCGCAGCGCCTAGCGACCCAACATCACCAGGTCCAAAACCGGACGATTTCGCCGGGGCTCCTGTGCGTCATTGATATCGTTGTTGACGGCAGACACGGCCTGATCATCATGAAGCTTGAGCGGGAGCAGGGTGCGCAACTTGAACTGGAGCGCAGCCGCGACGGACGGATACAGTTTGCCATGTCTGTCTTGGAGAATCTAGTGCTGACGGACGGCACCAAGCTGTTTAAGACCGCGGCGTTTCTTCGGACCGGGCCCGGAGATGACGACTTCGACATGAGCGCTTGTGATAGCCAGCATCGCGTTCTGGACAGTACAGAGATGGCACGCTTTTGGCTCTCATACCTCGGTTGCACCGTGGAGGAAGATGCTCGCGTCACGACGTCAAAATTCTTCAATACCACCGTCGAGTTTGCGAACACGCATGTGACTGATCTCGCGGATAAAACGCATATTTACGAGAGTCTGAACACCGAGCTCCGATCAAACAAACGAGAAATCATCCCCCGCGACTTCGTGCGGGACTTCGTCCCGCAGGACCTCCAAAGACCCTGCATTGAATTCTTTCAGGAGCGGCATGTGCCCCTTCGCACGTTTGTAAAGGATGTCGAGGATGTTCGCGGTGCCCTGCGGAGGCTCACCTACGTCAGCGAAGAGGGCGTACGGGTATCGGTTCCTGAAGGCCAGAACAACCTGGTCGAGGTCGACGAGGAGCGGATTGTGGTCAACGACCGTCTCAAGTCGGTGGGCAGATCATGAACGCAATCGAGGACGCCCGTGTCCGATGGATGCAGGAGCGCCCCAAGCACGAGGAATTCGCCGGGGAGATGGCTGCGCGCATAAAGGGCATAGTCAGCGGTGCGGGTATATCCGCCCAAGTCTCCGCGCGGCCGAAGGAGGTCCACAGTCTAGTAAAAAAACTCCTAGCCAAGCCCCGTCTGAATTACGAGAGTCTGCCCGATAAGGTTGGGGCGCGCGTTGTCGTGAGGTATCTTCACGAAACGACGCAGGTGCTTGAACTTGTGGGCGAGCATTTTGCAATTGGAAATGTCGACGACGCATCAAAGCGGTTGGACGTCGATCGCGTTGGGTACCAGGGTATCCATGTCGATGGGCTGGCCTTGAAGCCGCAGGACGAGCTGCAGGCCGAATTCCCGGCCGGGGAATTCTTTCTGGAGCTTCAATTGCGCACCCTATCGCAACATCTTTGGTCCGAAATCTCTCACGACAGCTTCTACAAGAACGACGCACTCGTGCAGCAGCTGCCGGCAGACCTACGCCGGCGCGTGAATCTCATGGCAGGCCAGGTCGAAGTCGCCGACCGGGAGTTTGAGCGTATGCATACCGAGATCCCTGCGGACCCGGCAGTAAAGCTCTTCAAGTCGCTCGAGCCGCTCTATTACATGCTATCGGCAGAGCGACCAAACGTGGAACTCTCCATGGAAGTTATCCGCCTACTGCTGCCGATGTACGGCCTCGGCGCGCAGGTGGAGTCCATCTCACAGCAGATACTGGATCGCTTCCGGGGTTCGGAGAAAATGCTTAAAATCGTGTATTCAAATCCTGATAACCTGAGGACGGACGCCGCCGCGTTCCTATTCCAGCCCGAAGCCGTGATGATTTACGACTGCCTTCTAATTGATCGCGATCAAACGCTGAAGTGCTGGAATCAGAAATTTCCCAGCGAGGAGCTTGAAAGAGTGGCCACCGTCTTTGGGGTGTCCCTCGTCTAGCCCAGCAATCGCCAATGAGCTCGATGCGCGGCACACCGGTCAAGGCTCACAATGACCTTACCGGGTGCCTTATCTTCGCGCTTTTTCTGGCGCAAGGACGGAAGACCACGGTCCCCTTGGCGCGCAAGCGCCGTCTGCCCCACAGCTGGTGACGGCGGGGGTTTGCAGATAATTACCCTCTTCTGGCGCACAATGGGTTTGAAGAGGAAAAGCGGGGCAGACCCGTTGCGCCTGGGCCGCGAAACCGGGCAAAAACCATCGCGGCGAAAGGCAGTTTTCCGGCCCTGTACCCCCACCCCCATAAGCGCTAAGATAAGACTTCGATCTGTGGTCGTCGTCTTCGATGTGGTTCGCTGAGTGCGGCTGTGATCTTGTTCCATTGGGCGGGTGGCCCACCCTTTGATTCTCCACAAAAGCGAGGGTGCCCCATCCTTCCGCAGTCGTATCGCGGAAGGGTGGGAGAGCACGAACTTTTATCGTCATACCCGGTGCCGGATCTCCCATGCCTGGTCCGCCACGGCGGAAGACCTGGGACGGCCAAGCACCGGAGGCTGGTAGGGGCACCCACAAATCCCCTGGCGCGCAAGCGCCGTCTGCCCCACCGCAAGTGGTTGCAGATCATTACGTCCCCTTGGCGCACAATGGGTTTGAAGAGGAAAAGCGAGGTAGACCCGTTGCGCCGTCCATCTGCAAGCCCGTGCGATCTGTCCGCCGGAATGCCTGAGTTTTCGCCGTCCTTTCTCCCTCCCCGGGTACCCCCCCCCATTTTCGTCCCAACCCCTTGAAAACAGGCAGGTTACGCAAAAAATGACCCCCGAATCGCGCCTAAATTCAAGAAAATAAATGACTTATTCTGCTAGAATTCTAGCCTCATTGAAAAAACAAAGGACTTACGGGTTGCGCGGCCTGTAGAACTCCCCGTTTTGGGCGGATTTCCCTCCCTCTTCCAGTCCACCGCGCGCCTCTGCAACACGGCCGTCCATCCCCGCAAATCCGGATTCGCCAACCCGTCCGTACCGCACCGGCTCCGCCCGTCCCAAAAGCAAACCTGCGGAGAAAACGGGAAACCTCCGCTTGCAAACCGCCGATTCAGCCGGCTTTCCGGTTGAGCGGCCGCTCCATCCGCCTTAGCGTCCAAAAAGGGAGATCGCCCAGGCCTCGCTCCGCCGTCCTGCGCGCCACCTCTCCGAGCGACGCACAGACACCAATGGCGACCCAGCAAGCACAGACAGACGCCGAAGGCCTCGCCGGCAGGCTGACCGAGGTGGCGCTCGGCTACCAGAAGACGCTCAGGGAGAACTCGCGCCATCAGCAGGCTCTGGTGGGCATGAGCCTGGTGGCGCTGGCCAGCCGTCAGCCCGAAGCCGCCGTGAAGATGGCTTCCGCAGCCGTGGAAGTTGCGCCCCGCATGGGCACAGCCTGGGTCGCGCTCGGCCAGGCCTTCAAGGCCGCCGGCCGCATGGAGATTGCCGAGAGCGCCTACGCCCAGGCCATTCGCCTGGACGGAATGAACGAGTTGGCGCGGCTAGGCCTGGGTGAGCTCAAGGTCGCGACAGGGCGGCCCGAGGAGGCTGTTCAGGAGTTTGAGCTGGCCCTGTGCCGCAATCCCGCCCTGGTGGCCGCCCACCTGGGTCTGGGCAATGCGCTGGCCCTTTCCGGGCGCAATGAGGAAGCTCTCGACCGCTACCAGCAGGCCCTGGCCCTCCGCCCGCGCCTGCCCGAAGCCGAGTTTGCCGCCGGTTTTGTCCTGGCCCGGCTGGGAAGGCCCAAAGAGGCTGAAGTCCGCTACCGCCGCGCCCTCGTCCTGCGGCCCGAGTTTGCCGCCGCCTGGATGAATCTTGGCAGCCTTCTGCGCGAACAGGGCCGTGAGGTCTACGCCGAGGCCGCCCCGCTGCGGGCCGTCGAACTGCGCCCGGACCTGGTGGCAGGCTGGATCAATCTGGCCATGCTCGAACGCGAGCGCCGCCGTCCCGCCAAGACCGAGGCGCATCTGAGCAGGGCCTTTGCCCTGAACCCCGAGCAGGTCGAAACGCACATTGCCTGGTGCCAGTTCCGCGCCGCGGAGAAGGACCTGGCTGGCGCCTGGGGCTGGCTGCGCTGGGCCCTGGCGCGCGAGCCCGAGCAGCCGGAAGCGGCAAACATGCAGGGCATCCTGCTCCACACCGAGGGCCGCTTTGCCGAGGCGCTGGAGGCCTTCGAGCGGGCTGAGTCCCTGGGCCACAACGCCGCCGCATCCAACCGCGGCAACACGCTGCTCGATCTGGGTCGCATGGACGAGTCCTTGCAGGCCCACGGGAAGGCCGTCGAGACCGATCCCTACCATCCCGGCTCTCGCTACAACCTTGCGCTTACCCAGCTGCGGCTGGGCGACTGGCAGCGCGGCTGGCCGGGGTACGAGGCCCGCTGGCGCTTCCGCGAGGTCCATCGCGCCCCGCGCATCTTCCGCCAGCCCCGCTGGCAGGGCGAGCCCCTCGAGGGCCGCCGCATCCTGCTCCACGCCGAGCAGGGTCTGGGAGATACCATCCAGTTCTGCCGCTATGCAACCCTGATGGCTGCGCGCGGCGGAACGGTCATCCTGCAAGTGCAGCCGCCCGTCGAGCCCCTGCTGCGTTCTCTCGCCGTGGTGCGCGCCGGACAGGCGGAGACCGCTCTGCTGGGACAGAAGCCGCCGGAGTTCGACCTGGAATGTCCGCTGCTGAGCCTTCCCGCCGTCTTTGCGACCACCCCGGACACTGTTCCCTGGGCTGGCGCTTATCTCGGCGCCGACCCGGAGTTGGCGATCGACAAGCGATTGAAGTATCCCTGCGTGCGCCCATGCTCTCAGCCTGCCGGGGAGTCTTTGCGCGTGGGCCTGGCCTGGGCCGGCAATCCCCGCTACAAGGCCGACCACCAGCGCTCCATGGAGTTGAAAGCGCTGCTCCCTCTCTTACG
>DATNHL010000291.1:0-6567 GCA_035604995.1 Occallatibacter sp.
TCGGTAGTGGCTCAGTTTGGTATGGAAGCGAGCCAAACGCGCGATTATTGCGTCGCAAAGAACGCGACGCTTCCGCGCGGCTCGCCCAGATCCCTCGCTGCGCAGAGAACGCTTGCTCGGGATGACAAATCAAACTGAGCCACTACCAATCCCTCTTGCGCCTTTGGCGTGCCCGGGGATTCTTATCAAGCTGGCGGCCTTCGCCCAGTTCTCGCGCACCACTGCCGCAGTGCGGTAAGGTTGCCCAACCGGAGCCGCTACCGTTTCTTCTTCCTGGTTTTACTTGCGCTTTTTCGCCGGCGCTCGTTGTACCGGGCCTTGGCCTCAAGATAGCCCGGACGACTGTTATGACATTGGCTGCATCCAGTACTGTGACGGCCATTGCGCCAGGCGCTAGGCTGGATCGGACGGCCGTGCCGGCGGCAAAGCCGCTTTCCCGGCGGTGGGACTTTGAAGCACAGCTCGCACCCTTTCGTGCGATATCCGGACCACCAGCGGCTCCGCAAGATCGGACGGCCATGTCGTTGGCACAGCCGCTTCCGGGGCGGTGGCACTTCTTTGGTCCGATAGCATTCCGCGCAGCCCGTGGTGCGATGGCCAGCGCGCCAATAGCTCGGCCGGATCGGCCTGCCGTGAATCTTGCACAGCCTTTTGTCGCGCGCACGGCTGCGCTTCTTTACGGCTTTTCTAGTATTCATGGTCTGAGCATAACCCAACTGCGGGTTTGAAAAATAGTGATCAGGTGGGGGCAGTCGAGGCGTGGCTGTTCAATTGGATGCAGCCAAAACGTCAAGGTTGCCGTGTCTTACCACCCCGTGACACCAGTCGCATGCCACACCTTTATCTGTGACATGCTTGCTGTGAATGGCAGTACTGCCGGCGGCCAGGAGCGAAACCGCAGTTTCGGCGTGGCAGTGGCGGCACTCGCGCGGCTCTACGGCCGGTGAACCTGCCGCGACCCGCTCATGGCAACTGGCGCACGATTCGTCGCTTGCCGTAGCCCCGGCAGCGGCGTGATCAAAGCCGCCAGCTTGCCTGACGACCGGAACACCGTGGCAGCTGACACACCCAATCGCGGTGGCTGGACGCGGTTCACTGGCTGCCTTGAAGTGGCAGGTGAAGCACGCGTTCGTGTCCACTGCGAAATGGCTTTCGGTGCTGACGGCGGTATGGCAACTGGTGCACCTCAATTCCGGACCGCGCGCGATCATGCCCAGGTGCTTGGCGTGGTTAAAGAAGTAGGTCTGCCGGACATATAACGGCTGTGCCAAAGCATCGATGGAGTGGCAGCCGCTGCTGAGGCAAGTGGTGTTATTGACCTGCGCGATGGGCCGGTGCGCCTGGGTATGAGTGATCGTGGCAACCAGTTGTGATGTGCCCTGGAATTTAGCCTTCACATAGCCGCGCACCCCAGGCTCATAGTGACAGGTGGCACAACTGATGTCAGCCCGCGCATGCGCTGAGCTCTTCCAGTTGACGAAGTAAGTTCCCATGTCGTGGCAGGAGGCGCAGAAATGAGGATTGGAGCTGGTGCTTACTCCCCAACTGCCAAATGTCGCCAGGGCGAGGACTCCCACCGGAAGCACGTATGCGAAGCGCCCGTACCAATGGGCTGGAGGTGCGAACAGCAGCGGCTGTCGAAAACGCAGCCGGCGGCGTGCGGCGGAGGCAAGAAAAATCAGCCCCAGCAGAATGCTTCCGTACAGGAAAAATGCAACCAGGTGCTGTCCGAAGATATCGGCCGAGCTTTGCACAAAGTTGTAGGCCAGTAAAGCAAGCCCCAGCGTGGCGCAATAGATGAAGATTTCCTGCTGCGTCCAGAGCAATAGCGCCACCCAGACCGCCATGGCGACCAGCAACACCAGCCGTGACATTGCCAGCGATGCCGGCGCCGGCCACAGAGCAAAGAAACTCGCAGTGAATGTAGCTGCGATGGCGGAGGCGTAGAGGCTCCAACTGCCGCGGGTGTCCTGCAGGTGGTGCCGGCGTCGTCCGAGCAACACCAAAAGAAAAGCCGCTGGGATAGAGATGCCCAGCCGATTGGCTTGGGTTACCGCGGGCAAAGCTGGCAGGAATTCGTAGATTGCAAATACGCCCGCCAGGCCAGCCCCTGCCAGAAACGCCTCTTCCTCTGTGTGTTGAGCCAACAAGAGGAAAAGCACCATATATGCAATTCCGGTCAGCCAGCCTGCCGTGACCGCTGTGCCGAAAGGCAGCGTGAGGAACAAGAATGCGCCGAGCAGAGCTCCAGCGCTGGTTGCTAGTTCGAACGGAAATGCTTCTCGTGGGTACTGGCTTCTGCGGAGCCATGCCGCGAGGAAATAAAGCGCGATTGCTCCCGGCAGGAAGTACGGGAGGAACATGCGAGCCCCAACCCCGACGAAGATTCCCAGGAAACAGGCGGCGACGAAGCAGCCGGCGGCTGGATAGAAATAGAACCAGAGGCGGCGAGTGGCACCGATCCACGCATACAGCAGCGAATACAAGAAGAAAGCCACGGCCGCAGGCAGGTAGAGCCCGGTGAAAATCAGAAGCGCGACGCTGTACGCCGCGAGAAGCCCGCTCGCAACTTCCATGACCAGGGCAAAGGCAAAATCGCGCCGGCTCTCTGACGAGCGGCTCACCAGCAAGTACGCTACCGGCCACAATGGCGCGGCATAGGCGCCGATGCCATGACAAGGGTAGAAGAGCGTCAGCGAAACTCCGGTACAGAAGAACCACATGAAGTAGAAAAGTTCATACCAGCGATTGTGCTTGCGGAGCAAAGCGTAACCCACACCGGCGGAGATCAAACCGAAAAACAAATAGGGCAGACCCAGACCTTCTGCGCGGATTCCGAGCGACCACTGCACGACGTAGATCCAGAAACCAAGAACGACGGGCAAAGTAAACAAAACCGCGGGCTGCCGCACTTTGATCAGCGCCAGTGAAGCGGCGACAACCAGCACACTTCCGAGGAGCAATGCCTGGGAGAGCGAACCGGGATCACGCATCACCTGCAGAACGCAAGCGGTGGCAACCGGGACAGCGGCAACGTCCCACAGCGATTGCACATAAGGCCGTGGCAGGGTGTTGCGCAGCGCGTATCCGGCCGCAATCAAGGCGAGCAGCAACAGTGCACCGGAATCCAGCGTGCTGGTAAAAATCCCTTGCGGCGCGAAACGACGCTCCGCCAGAAAATAGGCAAGGGTCAAAAAGACGCCCGCCTGGTAGACGTAAATGTTCCGCCGCACCAGCATATGCGGTTCCTGGCGCCATCCCGCAAGGAGACTCACCAGTCCCACGAACAGCGCCACGGATGCCGAGGAGTAACTGTTGGGAAAGCGCTGCCAGGCCAGATACGCCAACGCGGCGAAGGGCGCCACTCGACCCAGGGCGACGAGCACCCGCGCCAGGCCGACTCCGATTAACGTCACGGCGTGCTTAGCGAGTTCTCGGCCAGTAATCCAGAACACAACAAAAAGGATGGCCAGGTAAACAAGCGCCACGAACACCGGCTTCCAGGGATAGAAAAGCGCAAGCGGAACCAGCGCCAGCACAATGCCAGCCCCGAACAGCGGCACCAGTCGCGGCAGGGGCGCCGGATGTGGGCCGAGAATCGGAACCTCCTCCGGCCGATAGAGCTCCAACGCAAGGTGCAACCACATTGCGGCCAGGACCAGGTAACCCAGCGGCAACCGCGTGGCCTGCGCCGAGGTGAACGCCGCGAAGAGCAAATAAGCCCCCACCACGGTCAGAGCGAAAGTTTCCGCGCGACGCAAAACGCCCCGCGAGTAGAGGTCGCCGAGCGTCAGCAGCCCAAGCAGGGCACCGGCGGCCAGCGTGACCTGGCTGTGGCTGTAGAGCAGGAAAAGAAATGCACCGCTGCCCAGAATGACGGTTGCCAGCGAGTGAACTGCCATCTCGCTGTGCTGAAAGCGCAGCCAGAAAAAGACCGCATAACCGATCAGAGCCAGCGCGGTGACGACCGCGGCCCGCTCAAAGAACCAGGGCACACGAAATAAAATCCAGAGGCCGAAAACGGCGATGATGAGATTGTTGACGCCATAGAGCGACAGGAACGCATCTTTCACGCGGCGCGGCAGACTGGCTCGCGCCGCCAGGTAAATCACAGCTACGGGAATGAGCAGACCGAAAGGTTGCCAAGCCAGCGGAAGTCCGGCTCCGTACAGCAACAACTGATACGCCAGCACCAGCAACAACACCGAGGGATAAAGAAACTGGCGATAACCCGTGATTCTGGCAGCAAAGTAGTAGCAGGGCGCGAAGGCCGCGAGCAGAACCGCGGCGAGCACAGGGTGAACAGCAAGAAATCCTCGCGCCCCAACGAGCAACAAAGTCACGAAGAGAATCGCCAGCACGTGACCGACTTGAATTACGCGCTTGCTTGGCATAGGTTACCTCGCGGAAACGTGGCGCTGGGGAAATACTCACGCACCAGCCACTCCGCCGCTTGCGGCACGGCGTCGCCGACCGCTTTCGACAAACCTTGGGAGATATCTTCCGGCAATGGCCCCGTCTGGCAGGCCAGCACCCGCACTTCGACGCCACAGCTTTCCTGCAACTCGCGCAGCAAGTTGGACGTGGGCAATTGGTGTAGCGAGAAATCGTCCAGTTTCACCGGGGGAATCTCAGCGGGATCAATCTCGAATATCTCGCCGGGACTGCGACCGGCATCGATGGCGTCCAGGATCAGCAAACGCTGCGGACGCGCGGAACTTAGGCAGAGAGTGAATAACAACTTGCGTACGCCGGTGCCGACGTCCAGCAAGCAAACGGCCTCGGGCACAGGGTAGCGCTCCTCCACGTGCTCAACTACCGCGCATCTGAAGCCGTCATCTCCAAACAGAATGTTCCCACAGCCGAGCACCAAGGTCGGCTTCCGACAAAAGTCGGGGAGATCAGATTCATCGAAATGATCGATCTCCCTCATGGTTCCTCCTTATTCGCTGGCCTTCAGTTGGCAAGCGAACCAAGCAACTTGCCGTCCGCGTCGAAAATATCCAGCTTGACCGACATTTTTCCGTCCAGCCGGTGGGTGGCGCAGGACAAGCATGGATCGTAGGCACGGATCGACATCTCAACTGTGTTCAGCACTCCCTGGTCGTACTTGCCGTCATGAATCAAACTTTTGGCGGCCTGGGTGACCGACATATTGATGGGAGCGTTGTTGTGGGTCGTGCCCACAATCAGGTTGACATTGGTGATCAGGCCGTCGGCATCGGTGGTGTAGTCGTGGATGAGCGTGCCTCGCGGCGCTTCGGTGACGCCTACGCCGCGCGCTGCCCGCGGCGTAACTTTCACCCGGGTTTCGGTGCTGGTGATCTCGGGATCATCCAGCAAGCGGATAGTGTTTTCGGCGTTGTAGAGCAGTTCGATGAGCCGCGCCCAGTGATAGAGCAGCGTGAGCTGTGCGGGCCGCCCGAACTTTTGCCGGAACTCAACCAGTTCAGCCTGCGCCAGCGGCGTGTCGATAAAGTCGCAGACGTTGATGCGTGCCAGTGTGTTGGCACGATACACGCCCTTGGGATTTTCGAGATCCATGGAGAAACCTTCGCCCCATTGTTTGGCGTATGGGAACTTCAAGTAGCTCCACGGTTCAATGTGCTCGGAGATGAACTCCGTGTAACGATCGACTGGAAAATCCTGATAGGTGCCGTTGGGCGTCATCAGGCGAAGCTTTCCGTCGTAAAGGTTGAGCGCGCCGTTGTCCTTCACTGTGCCGATGAAGCCGGTAGTGATCACTCCCAGCGACTTCACCACGTCAAGGTATTTGGGGAAGATGTTCTCCTTGGCAAACGCAATGGAGAATTTGGCGAGTTCCAGCGCGTCATCGGC
The DNA here is from genome assembly GCA_035604995.1 of Occallatibacter sp. Taxonomy (GTDB): domain Bacteria; phylum Acidobacteriota; class Terriglobia; order Terriglobales; family Acidobacteriaceae; genus Telmatobacter. Next base: position 5,839 of record DATNHL010000291.1, read on the forward strand.
CTGCTTGCGCAACTGGTCGCGCTCGGCAGGAGCCAGTGGCTTGCTGAATCCGCCAGGAACGGCCGCCTGAGGATGGATCGCCTTGCCCGCCAGGACTTCCAGCATCTTGGCGCACATGTGGCGCACCTTCACCACTTTTCTGGCAATGTCGGGCGCTGCCTGCAGGACACCGATCACATTGCGGATGGAATAGTCGGCATCCGGCCCGAGCAGGAAATCGGCTCCCGCCAGGAAATAGAAGTGCAGGATGTGCTCTTCCATATACGCGATGCTGTTGCACAGTTCGCGCAGCTTCTTGCCTGCGGGGGGCGGCTCGACTCCAAAGACCGCGTCGCAAGCCTTGGCCGAGGCCAGGTGATGCGACCACGGACACACCCCGCAAATGCGCGGCGTGATGCGAGGGAGATCTTCCACCGGCTTTCCCAGGCAGAATTTTTCGAAGCCGCGCAGTTCAATGACGTTCACCCGGGCGGTATCCACGTTGCCGGCATCATTGAGCTGAATGGTCACCTTGGCGTGGCCCTCGATGCGGGTGACGGGTTGAATGACGAGTGTCTTTGCCATGGATCACCTCCGGGGCGTCGGCCGCAGACGGCCAGCGCCAGCAAAACGGTTGAAGGTTGCGGCCCGATCCGGAATCTGCTTGGGATCGAGGCCGATGGAGGAAAGCGCCCCCATCATGTCCACCATGGGATTGGCTTTGTCCGACATCGGTCCAAAGCAACCCTC
>DATNHL010000292.1:0-14317 GCA_035604995.1 Occallatibacter sp.
TGCTTCGCTTTACAAGAAGCTGGAAACGGCGGTGGTTCCGCTCTACCTGAAGGCGCCGGAGGAGTGGGCGCGGCTGATGCGCACCACGCTGGCCTTCAACGGTTCCTACTTCAACACCAACCGGATGGTGAAGCAGTACACGCGCAATGCGTACTATCCGGTGAAGCTGATCGAGCATGCCAAGGTGGAGGAAGTGGCGTTCGCGTAGGGGCGATCCGGCGCGTCAACGGGTCAGCAATTCAGCTTTGTGCCCATCTTCGCCGCGGGAAACTGCGGAGGGGGTGGGGCACAATGTTTTGCTACGACGGCGGCCGGATCTCGCTCGATGTCCCGCCCGCCGCGGGAATGTAGCACTTCAGCGTGTAGTCCATCACCATGCGGTCGGCGTTGAAGCGCCAGCCCAGCGTGCGGATGGTCCGCTTCATGCGCTTGATCCATCCCAGCGGAAGCCCGTCGCGATCACGGCTGTAGTAGAGCGGAATGACCTCGTCGCGCAGGACGCGGTAGAGGTCTTCGCCGTCGCGGCTGTCGTGAACATCGAGGTTAGAGTGGGTCCTGCCCGTGCCGATGGCGAATCCGTTGAGGCCGTCGTAGGCCTCGGCCCACCATCCATCCAACACTGAAAGATTCAACCCTCCGTTCAGCACCACCTTCTGCCCGCTCGTGCCGGAGGCTTCGAGGGGACGGCGCGGATTGTTAAGCCAGACATCGACTCCCTGCACCAGGTAGCGGCCGACGTTGATGTCGTAGTCCTCGATGAAGACGAATTTGTGGGCAAAGTTGGAGTCGCGCATCATCTGGGCGATCTGCTGCAGGACTTTTTTCCCCGGTTCGTCGTGAGGATGCGCCTTGCCGGCAAAGAGGAACTGCACCGGCCGCTTGGGGTCGTTGACCATGGAGGCCAGCCGCTCGATGTCGGCCAGCAGCAGGTTGGCTCTCTTGTAGGTGGCAAAGCGGCGCGCAAAGCCGATGGTCAGGGCATCGGGCGAGAGAATCTTGCCGAGAGCCTGGAGAGTCTGCGCCGATTCGCCACGGCGCTGCGCCTGTTCCTGCGCGCGGCGGCGGGCGAAGTCGAGAAGCTGGATCTTCAGGGCGAGGTGCGTCTCCCAAAGCTCGCCGTCGTCCACCTTTTCAATCTCCTCCCAGGTGCGGGGGTCGCCGCTGTTTGCCTGCCAGCCGATGCCGAGATAGCGATCGTAAAGCCGGCACATCTGCGGCGCCAGCCAGGATGGAACGTGGACGCCGTTGGTGATGTGGCCGATAGGCACTGCTTCCTCCGGCCTGCCCGGATACAAACACTTCCACATGGCGCGCGAGACCTCGCCATGCAGAGACGAAACCGCGTTTACGCGCCGCGAGAGTTTGAGGCCCAGAACCGTCATGCAGAATTGTTCCCCATAATCCGTGGGATACTCGCGTCCAAAGCCCATGAGATTCTCGTGCGAAATGCCGAGTTGCTCGCGCAGAGGGCCCAGGTGCTCCTCGATAAGGTCGGCGTTGAAGCGGTCGTGGCCCGCGGGCACGGGGGTGTGCGTGGTAAAGACCACTTCGCGGGGAATCTGGGTGGCGGCGGTGTTGAAGCAGACGCCCTCCTCCTGCATCCGGTCGCGGATGGCCTCAAAGACCGCGAAGCCGCTGTGGCCCTCGTTGAGGTGGAGAACGCCGGGAGAGATGCCCATGGCCTTGAGCGCGCGGAAGCCGCCGATGCCCAGCAAAAGCTCCTGGCGGATACGCGTGCGCGCGTCACCCCCGTACAGGCGCGAAGTCGTCTCCCGGTCTTCGGGTTCATTGCCCTCCACGTTCGAGTCCAGTAGCAGCAGGTCGATGCGGCCCACTTTGATGCGCCAGACCTTGGCGCGGATGGAGCTGCCACGGGTGGCGATCTCGACCACCACCGGCTCGCCGTTGACGCCGATCGCCGGCTGCATGGGCAACTGATTGACGTCGGTCTGCAGATACTCCTCGCGCTGCCATCCGGTTTGATCCAGCCGCTGCAGGAAGTAGCCCTGGCCGTAAAAGAGGCCGATGCCGATCAGCGGAATGTCCAGGTCCGAGGCGCTCTTGATGTGGTCGCCGGCGAGCACGCCCAGGCCGCCGGAATAGATGGGCAGCGACTCGTGGAGGCCGAACTCGGCGGAGAAGTAGGCCACCGGCCGCGGCCGCAGCACGCCCGCGTTGGTGGCGCCCCAGGTGCGGTCGGCATGCATGTACTCGTGCTGCCGGCGATAGCAATAATTGATGCTGCTGTGCAAGCTCCTTTCCGTGGCGCGCCGCTCAATCTCCTCCAGTGGAATTTCGCTGAGCATGGTGATGGGATTCTGATTCAGCTGCCGCCAGCGGACCGGACTCAGGTCGCGCAGCACGCTCACGCAGGCGCGATCCCAGCTCCACCACAGGTTGCGGGCCAGCGACCAGAGCCGCTCCTGGGTGGGTCCAATGAAGCGGTCGAGGGTACGGGCCTCGCTGACCAGTGGGGCCACTTCGCTTGCCGCCTCCACCAGCATGCGAATTTCATTCTCCCGAAAGGTGCGCTGGTCCTTGGTCTGCACCACAAGAACCCCCTGCAAAACGCCCCGGTCGATCAGCGGTACCCCCAGAAAGGAGTGGTACTCGTCTTCGCCCGACTCGCGGAAGTACTTGAAGCGTGGATGCGTCTTTACGTCCTCGACCGCGACGGGAAGCACCTGTTCCGCGACCAGGCCGGTGAGCCCCTCGTGAATCGGCATGCGCAGAGTGCCGATACATCGTGGATGAAGTCCAAGGGTCGCTGCCAGCACCAGGTTGGAGCGATCGGGCTCAAGCAGATAGGCCGAGCACACATCGGTCCCGAAGCGCTTGGCAATCAACGCGACCACGTGATTGAGGGTATCGGCAGGCTTGCTTCCCTCCTGGGCGAGGTTGGCAATCTCCTCCACCGTGAGGACAAGATTGGCGTCAGAGGACTCGTGGGGCTCGGTCATCGGTCTGCTTTGCCTTTCGTTCAGATTTCAGAGGTAAATCGTCGACACGTGTGCATTGCCTCGACAAGGAATGCAAAGGTGAATCCGGCGAAAATTCCGCGAGACGAAATGGGCGCCCGCAGGCTGGCTGATGGGGAATCCCGTTCTTTTTTAATCCGGGATGAATCTGAAGATACCACCAATCGGCCTAGGCGGCGAATCGGAGTTGAACCCGGGGGCGGAAAACGATCCGAATTGACTATACTGCCGGTACAGGGTAATCCCAATGCCGGAAGCTGGCGAAATCACGGTGCTTCTCCGCGACTGGAGAGCGGGCGACCCCGTGGCCATCGACCACCTTTTCGAGCTTGTCTACCCCCAGCTCAGGCAGATTGCGGGGGCGCTGTTCCGGGGTGAGCGGCCGGAAAATCTGCTGCAGCCCACCAGCGTGGTGAACGAGCTGTTTCTCAAGCTCATCCGCCAGCGCAGCCTGCGCTTTGAAGACCGCGAACATTTCTACAGCCTGTCCGCGCGCCTGATGCGCCGGGTCCTGGTGGATCACGCGCGCTCGGAAAGCCGGCAGAAGCGCGACTTTGGGATTCCGGTCACGCTGCGCGCGGACCTGGCCTGGGTGGAAGCCCGGCCGGCAGAGATGATTGACCTGGACCGCGTGCTGGAAGAGCTGGAGCAGCTTGACCCGCGCAAGTGCAGGATGGTGGAGTTGAGGTTCTTCCTCGGCTTTACGGCAGAGGAGACGGCCGAGCTGCTGAGCACCTCAAAGGCCACCGTGGACCGGGAACTGCGCTTTGTGCGGGGCTGGCTCTACGAACGCCTGCACGAGTCCTGAAACTCTCCCATCGAATTCGAGTCTGAGGCACTTTTCCTCCGTTTCGCGCCAACGTGGAGTGACTGCGATGACACAAGACGCCGAAAACTGGGAACTGCTGCAGGAGTTGTTCCATCTTGCCGAGGTCACGCCGGAGGCGGACCGCGAGCAGGCGCTTGCGGAGAAGTGTCCGGATGAAAACCTGCGGCGGCGGGCTCTGAAGATCTTCATTGCGTCAAATCCGGAGGAGCCGGCAAAGGCGCCGCCGGCCGAGGACTCGTCCGTGGGCAGCAGGATCGGGCCCTACACGCTGATTCGCCACTTGGGGACAGGTGGCATCGGCGCCGTCTACCTGGTGGAGCGGATGGCGGGCGGAGCGGTGCAGCGGGCAGCCCTTAAGGTGCTGGCGCCGCATTCGGCCGGGTCGGCGTTCATTGAGCGCTTTCACCGCGAGCAGCACATTCTGGCCTCGCTCGACCACCCCAACATTACCCGTATGCTCGACGCCGGCCTCAGCGACCGGGGCCAGCCCTACCTGGTGATGGAGTACCTCGACGGGGTTCACCTGGACGCTTACTGCGACACGCACAAGCTGGGAATCAATGAGCGGCTGCAGCTGTTTCTGCGCGTCTGCGACGCGGTGGGCTATGCGCATCGCAACCTGGTGGTTCACCGGATCTCAAGCCCTCGAACATCCTGGTCACCGCCGACGGCACTGTCAAGCTGCTGGACTTCGGCACCTCCAAGCTGCTCCAGCCCGACAGCCGCCTGACCACAACGGTCATGGCAACGCCGGCTTATGCGAGTCCCGAGCAGCTCCGCAACGAGGGAGTGACCACCTCGTGCGACATCTATGCCCTGGGCGGAATTCTCTTTGAACTGCTGGCAGGGTCGCGCCCGGGCAGCAATGCCTCCGCGGCGGCCATGATCGAGCGGGCCATCCTGGAGCAGGAGCCGGATAGCCTGCCCGCCGCAGTGACGGCGGCTGCGGCGGAGAAGCGCGGCCTGTCGGAGAGCCGTTTTCGCCAGATCCTCAGCGGCGACCTGGCGAATATCGTGCAGAAGTGCCTGCGTCCCCGGCCCAGGGACCGCTATTCCTCCATTGACGCGCTGTCGGCCGACATCCAGCGCTATCTGAACGGACGCCCGGTGCAGGCGCGGCCCCAGACCACGCTCTACTGGATGGGCAAGTTTGTGCGCCGCAATCGCGGGGCCGTCACCTCCGCGGCGGTGGTTCTGGTGCTGCTGGTGGGCAGCGTCGCCTATGCCGGCTGGCGCCAGGAGCAGGCGGTGCGCGAGGGCCAAAGAGCGCTGCGCATGCAGACCTTCATGTACCGGCTCTTCAAGCTGGCCAACTCCAATTACACCGGCAGGCAGGAGTTTACCGTGCCGGAGTTTCTTGAGCTGGGCGTCAAGCTGCTGCCGGACTACATCAAGAACCCCGCCGACCTGCGTGAAGCGCAGATGAGCCTGGCCGAATCGATGTATGAGAACGGCGACCCGGACAGCGCGCAGAAGGCCTTCGAGCAAATCATTGCCAGCGCCAAAACGGCAGGCGATGTGGGTGCCGAGGCCGAGGCAGAGGCCTTCTACGGCGACATTGCCTACCAGAAGGGGCGGATGGACGAGGGCAAGGCGCGCACGGAGCACTCGTTCGAACTCAGCCACAGACAGGGCGTAACGCCCACTGTCCGGGTTTGGAGCGACATCTACTATGCATCCAACCTGGAGAAGAACGGATTCAAATCGGACGAGAATCTGCGCGTGCTGCAGGATGCGGTCAGGCTGAGCAACCAGTACCACTTGCCCGAGCGTGAGACGGCCTACGCCATCTACCAGCTTGCCGAGGACTACGAGGTCCGCGGGCGGCTTGACGAAGCCGCGCAGCTCATTCAGGAAGATATAGACATCTACAATCACGAGCCGTACGCTATCTGCGACCAGTCGCAGATGTACGAAGACCTGGCCTACATCGACCAGGCGCGAACGGATATCAAGGCGGCGCTGCCGTTGTTTCAAAAGGCCTATGAGGGCCTCAAGGCCTGCTCCGGCCCCGACAAGAAGAACACGCTCATGGTGCAGGCGCTGATGGGCGGCGCCATGATCCGGCTGGGCCAGGCAAAGGAAGCCGTGCCCATGCTGGAGGCCTCCATGCCCGCGTGGAGAAAGGCTGCCGGCACCAGCCCCGATCTCTTCCCGCCCATGTACTACCTTTCCTGCGGCTACGTGGAGGTAGGGCGCTATGCGGATGCCGAGGCGATGGCCGGGGAACTGGTGGGGCTTCTGGAAGGCAAAGTTGCGCCCAACAGCCGCCGCATCGGCGTCACTCACCTGGTGTGGGCGCGGGCGCTGGCCGGCGACCATCGCTACCAGGAAGCCCTCCCGCACGCCCAGATCGCCGACAAGCTCACCGAAGATGGAAATACCCCCTACACGCGGATGGTCCACGGCGAAGCGCACCAGGTCTTGCAGGATACCCAGGCGAAGCTGCACTGAGAGCGGGGAACTCAGAGCCGGACCTTCGATGCAGATCTTGCGATCTGGACAATGGGGATGAGCGTCCGGGCGATTTGCCGATGAGAGCTGGCAGGCTCTATGGTGAGCGGGTGGGCCTTGAACGGCGCCAAATCGGAGCTCATATTTGTTTGCCCGCGCTGCTTTGCGTGTCGATGGTCTTGGCGTCCGCGCCGCAAACGGACGCTGGCAGCGGATTCGACGCGCTGCTCAAACAGGGATTCGAGTTCCGCCAGCAGCCGCGCTTAGCCGAAGCCAATCCTGTGCCCAGGCAGGCGCGGCTGCAGTCCGGCACATCTCAAGCGCAAAACCCGCCTGGAGGCTTCGATGCCAACCCGTAGGCGCAGTGTCCTACGCGCCCTTGGCGGTCTGGCTGCTTCCGCTATGGCCAATCCATGGTCCCGCTGCATCCTCGCCCAGTCCGCCGCCTCCAGCGGTCCCATCCGCCTGGTCAACGGTGCAAAAGCGGCCGGCCTCGACTTCGTCCTGCGCAACGGCGCCATGGGCCGCAAATACCAGGTCGAGACCCTCCCCGGCGGCCTCGGCGTCATAGACTTCGACGGCGACGGCTGGCCTGACCTCTACTGCACCAACGGTGCCTCGCTCCCCGATCTGACCAAGTCCGGGCCGGAATACTCCAACCGCCTCTACCGCAACAACCGCGACGGCACCTTCACCGACGTCACCGCCAAGGCCAGCCTCCAAGGCGAAGGTTACTCGATGGGCGTCGCGGTTGCCGACTACAACAACGACGGCCATGAGGATCTGTTCGTCGCCGGCGTCCACGGCAACCATCTCTATCGCAACAACGGCGACGGCACCTTCACCGACGTGACGCAGGCTGCCGGTCTCGCCGGCCCCGGCTCCCTCGGTCGTCCCGTATGGTCAGTCGCCGCATGCTGGATCGACTACGATAACGATGGCCAGCTCGACCTCTTCATTTCGAACTACTGCGACTGGGCGCCTGGCATCGACCCCATCTGCGGCGGGATGCAGGCTGACACGCGCGCTTACTGCCATCCCGACAAGTACCGCGCTGAGCCCATGCAGCTCTACCACAACAACGGCGACGGCACCTTCACCGAAATCACGCGCAAAGAGGGACTGCCCAACCTGCTGGGGAAGGGCATGGGCCTGGCCATGGCCGACTTTGCCGGCGACGGGAGGCCGGGAATCTTTGTAGCCAACGACAACGCGCGCAATCTGCTGCTGCGCAATCGCGGCAAGGCCTTCGAGGAGATTGGCCTCGAGGCGGGCGTGGCCTTCAACGGCGATGGCCGCAATATCTCCGGGATGGGCGCGGACTTCGGCGACATCGACGGCGATGGCCGCTTCGACATCGTCATGACTGGCCTGAAGAACGAGACCTACGAGGTGTTTCTCAACCAGGGCAACGGGCAGTTCGAGGACGGCAGCGCGCAATCGGGCCTGTTGAATCTGAGCCGGATGTGGAATGGGTGGGGCTGCGGGCTGGTGGACCTGGACAACGACGGCTGGCTCGACCTGTTTGTGGCCGGCGGCGGCCTCGATACCCAGGACGCGCAGCCCAACCGCATCTTCAGAAACAAGGGCGCACAGGTTAGCGGCGGCCGCCACAAAGGCGGCCGCTTCGAAGACGTCTCGGTCGAGGCCGGACCGGAGTTTGCCCAGCCCGCGCTCCATCGGGGCGTCGTCTTTGCAGACTTCGACCGCGACGGCCGTATCGACGCCGCGGTCACGGCCTTGAACGCCCCCATCGAGCTCTGGTGGAACCGCAGCCCGCGCGAGAACCCGGCCCGCCACTGGCTGCAACTGCGCCTGACGGGACGCAGGAGCAACCGCTCCGCCATCGGCGCGGAGGTCCGCTGCCAGGCCGCCGGCCACCGTCAGCTCCGCACGGTCTCCTCCAGCGTTGGCTATGCGTCGTCAAGCGATCTCACGGTGCACTTCGGCCTCGGCGAAGCAACCCGCGCGGCCATCGAAATTCGCTGGCCCTCCGGCGCGGTGCAGACGCTGGGCGATGTGGCGGCGGATCAGCGGCTGAATCTGACGGAGCCGCTCGGGTAGAAGGCCTTGTTTCCCGCCCTTTCCGTCCGCCGAGGCGGACACGGAAAGGAGGCGCGCCCGGCCTTCTGTCTGCTCCAGGCTGGCAAACCTGCACTCGACCCGGATTTTTTGCGAGCCAAACCCTGCCAGGTGCTGAGAAGATGCTGGGTATGCTGAAACTCGGGAAAGAACGCACGTTGATCGGCGCCGCCCTGACCGCCTGCTTCGCCGTTTGCTCTACGGCTGGAGCAACGACGGTCCTGCCGCCGACCATCGTCTCCAACTCCACCATCCACGTGTACCTGCGTGACGAGGCACAGGGACCGCGCCTGGCGTGGATCGAAGGCTCGAAAGACAACTACTGGTCCAACCAGGCCGCGGATGCGCTACCCGCCAGTGTGGAAGTCAACGGCACAACCGTTCCTCTCACCTGGCAACTCAAGCCGGAGCTCGGCCACCACGATCCTCGCAAGGCCGTGTTCGTCTACGAGTCCGCTTCACCCCATCTGCGCCTCAGCTGGATCTGGGAAGCCCGCGCAGATTTCGGCCCCGTCGAGCATCGCATTGTCATCGAGAATCTCAGCGGCGAGGAACTCTGGCTGCCGATGGTCGACTCCCTCCGCCTCGACTGGCGCGTCGCCCTGCCGCGCGATCTGCGCAACCTCTACGTCGAAAAGGGCGCAGACACCCCCTCAGCCGAAGGCACGCACCTTGAAACCGTCGCAGAGGGCTACAGCTGGACCGGCAAGTCCTCCACCTACGCCCACCCGGAGAAGGGCGAGAATCGCGAAATCATCCCCGCTGAAATCGTCTACTCTCCTGATGCCGTCCAGTCCGGCTGGTTCGCCGGCATCGAGTTCAGCGGCCGCACCCGCATCGCCCTAGAGCGCGCCGGCGGCAGCCTGAAGACTGTCCTCGGCCTCAATCCCGACCCCGGCCCATTCAAGACGCGCCTCGTCCCCGGCGGCAGCTTTGAAACCCCCACCGTCCTTCTCGGCGCCTTCAACGGCGGCCCCGACGGCGCCGGAAATCAGCTCCGCCCCTGGGTCCGCGCGGTCCTCGGCAACCCCCTCACCTGGAAAGACTCGCACTATCCCTTCATGGTGAACAACAGCTGGGGCAGCGGCATGGGGGTGGACGAAGCTCTCGCCCTGCGCATGATTGCCGAGTCCAAAGAGCTCGGCCTCGAAATGTTCCACATCGACGCCGGCTGGTTCCGCGGCGTCGGCGACTGGTACCCCAACCCACAGAAATTTCCACACGGCCTCGCCGTCATCGCCGACGAAGCCCACCGCCAGGGCCTCCGCTTTGGCATCTGGACCGACTGGACCCAGGCCGCCCTCGACACTGAGCCGGGATCCCTCAACGTCCGCGACCCCACCGTCCGCGACTGGATGGTCACCGACCTCAAGCCCGATTGGAAGCCCGAGGAGTTCAAGGGCCAGACCATCGACATCGGCGCACCCGCGGCCTACGACTGGACGGCCCGCGAAGTCAAGCGCATCGTCGAGGACTATCACCTGGACATGCTGGAGCACGACGGGTACCTCGTCGCCCAGGGCTGCGTCCGCGACGATCATCCCCACGCCCCGCCCGATCGCAGCACCATGCGCATCACCCACGACTGGGGCTCCGATTTCGTCGAGGCTTCCAACTCCACCGACGTCAGCTACCACGCCGTCCGCGCCTACTACGACATCTACGAGCGCACCCGCCGCGAACACCCCGGCCTTCTCTTCGAAGTCTGCGACGACGGCGGCCGCATGGTCGACTTCGGCTCCGCCGCCCACGCCGACTACTTCTCTATCACCGACACGTACGATCCGCTCTCCAACCGCCGCGCCTTCTACGACACCAGCTATCTGCTTCCCGCCGCCATGCTCGAAAGCTACGTCGAAAAGTGGCCCACCCCCCGGCTCGAAAACTTCCTCTACATGCTGCGCAGCGGCATGATGGGCTGGACCACCATCATGATGGACACCACCGTCTGGACACCCGAGCAGCACGAAGCCGCCCGCCAGGCCTTCGCGCTCTATAAAAGCGAGCTCCGCCCGCTCATTCGCGACGCCCGCCTCTATCACGTCTCAGCGCGGCCCGACGGCGTGCGCTGGGACGGCGTCGAATACTGGGACCCGGCGCGCGGCAAGGGCGTGCTCTATGCCTTCCGCGGCTCCGTCGCGGATGAGCCCGACCACCACTTTGTCCTGGCAGGCCTCGATGTCGCCCGCCGCTACAAACTGCATTTTCAAGATGCCACCGCGCCAGATCGCGAGGCAACCGGCAGAGAGTTGATGGAGTCTGGCCTGACCGTGGATTTGCGCGATCCGCTCAGCTCCGAGCTCGTTTTTCTTGAAGACGCCGCAGGGAAAAATTAGGGAGGCAGCCGACCCTGCCGAGCTGGCAGAAATCACCGAGTCGGTGAGCGAGTTTCTGACTGCCGCGGCTCACGCCGCCAGCCGCTCCTTCACCAGAGTTTCTTCGGGTAATAACCGGCCACAGTCATTCGCCGTATGCTCTCGACGGAGCGTGAGTGGTCCTCTGGGTAAGTAATGCCAAACCATGCATCAGCCGTGCGCAGGACTTTCACCCGCGCCTGACCGCCCTGAATCAGTTCATTCACCGTGCTGGGAATCAGGCATTCCGCCGCTAAATCCGTAGCATTCAGTTCAAGAAACTTCTTGAAGCGCTCGTGCAGTTGATCAAACACCTGCGGAGTAAATCCCCACATGTTCATCGAGACGATCTCGTTCCCGGTCAGCCTCGTCTCGTTGCCTTCCGCATCGGTGTTCTTTGCATGCCCGCCCTCGCGCTCGATGCCTTTCATTTCAACAATGTTGTCAAGATACCCGTTGTCGTTTAACTGGCACACCGCGCGCGGCACTGAGCCGAATTCTGAGAGAGTATTGCGCAGCACGAATCCGACCACGGCATAGTCCGGTGTCCCGGACTGCAGATGTCGCGCGAGCGCGCGGTAGCTCTCCGCTCCGTAAAAATCACCGACATTGATCACCGCAAAGGGTTCATGAATGGTGCTGGCTGCCATCAGAATGGCGTGCGTCGTTCCCCACGGCTTCGTGCGGCCTGCAGGCACATGGAATCCCGGCGGGAGCTTGGCGGGTTGCTGATAGACGTACTCCACCGGCATGTGCTTTCCAAACCGCGCCCCCACCCATTCCTTCGCCTTCTGCTCCATCTCTCCGCGGATAATCAACACGACCCTGCCGAACCCTGCGCGGCGGGCGTCATAGATCGAGTAGTCGACGATGGTTTCGCCACCGGGACCAACCGGTTCGACTAGTTTCAGGCCCCCGTAGCGGCTGCTCGCGCCGGCGGCCAGGATGAGAAGGGTTGGCGTGACCATTGGTTTCGTCCTTTCCTATGATTCAGTCCTGTGTTGTCTCTTTGGGCATGCCGTCGAGCGCGAGTCCCTCGAACAGGGCAAGACGGAAGTCATCTGCCTGTTGCACCCGAAGCACATCTGTCGGGTGGCCCCGAAGCTCTTGCTTCGAGCCATTTCGGCGCAGTTTGCTGGTGTGGAGGTTCAGCTGGAGGGTCCTGAGGCGGACGTGATGTTCTGACAGAAGAGCGGTTTCCATGGCAAGAAACCTCTGGCACGGGGAAGCTTGGACCGGAGCATAACCATGACTGCGCTTCCCGCGCGCTCGTTTTGTACGGCAGAAGTTTACCACTCTCATGATGAATCCGGGACATCTAACCTTGGTGCGCACGGTGATTCTCACTCCCAAGGGTATTCGTGTGCCGCAGTGCTGAAGGGTCTACAGCGAAACCAGAATACGTGTACCTCGAAACCACAGCGCTCAAGTCGACGCGACCACCAGCCCAGGGGGCCCCCGGCGACAGGCCTTCGTCGCTGGGGCGGAGGGAGCGGCGGCCTCGCACACACATCAACGAGGCACTGTAATTCTGGTTTCGCTCTGGACGTACGGGCAGCGAAACTTGCGCGGATGAGAAAGCTCTGAACCAATCGCACAAGACGAACATCCAGTTCGAACCGGTGCTTCCTGAAAACTGATCCGTTACCTGTGGTTCTGTATTGGTGCTCGTCGCCTGGTTTCTCGCGTTCAATTCTTTTTCCCGCATTTGCAGATCATTCCGCTCCAACCGCGCACAATGGGTCTTGTGAGGATGAGCCATGGAAATCTTTGACGCCCCCGTTGACGCCGCTGTCATGCCTCTTGTTTCGCCGTCTATTCTCCCCACCCCGGTACCCCCCCATTTTCGTCCCAGCCCCATGAAAACAAGCAGGTTACGCAAAAAATGACCTCCCTGCCCTATCGAAATAAAGGACTTACGTCTTTCCCGCTTTTTGGCCTTTTCGAAAACAAAGGACTTACGGGCGGCTCAACCCGCGAAATCGCCGATCCTTGGCGCATTGATGCCCCTCAGCCGGCGATTTGCCGGCCGGAACAGCACTGATCCTGATCCTCGGGATTCGCCTTCGCGCTATCGCGGACCATCGGAGGGCTCAACCTCCGGATCGCACGCCAATCGGAAATTGACCCCATACCGGGGCCCGTCCTTGATGGAGAGCGCAAAGCCTTTGAGCGGACTGAATGGTCAGTCTTTCCGCATCTGCCGCAGCACAAGCACGATTCCCAGCGCTGTGAGCACGCTGGCCAGAGCAAACAGAAATGCGCTCCTGTAGCCCCAGGCTCCGATCACCGCTCCAGCGATCGGTCCAACCAGGAAGAACGACACATCCGAGAAGCCGGTGAAGACGCCAAGGGCGGTGCCGCGGTTGTGCATGGGCACGCGCTTCACGGCCTCTACCCCCAGAGCGGGAAACACCAGCGAGAATCCGAAGCCGGTCAGCGCCGCTCCGCCGGAAGCCATCCAGGGCGAGCCTGCGCTCCACAGCAGCAGCACCCCCACCGACTCCACCACCATGGAGACGATGCTGACATTGAACCCGCCAAAGCGGTTGATGGTCTGGATGAAGAGCAGGCGCACAGCGATAAAGGCCACGCCAAAGGCGGTGAGGCACAAGGCTGCGCCGTTCGGGTCCCAGTGGCGGCTGTGATAGTAGAGGGTGACAAAGGTGGCCAGGACGCTGTAACCGACGCCGCCGAGTGCGAGGCCCATGCCGTGGGGTGCAACCCGCCCCAGCACATCGCGAAACGGCAGATGCTCGCCAGGGCTGACCGGAACAGGGCTCTTGCGCAGGGCGAAGGCGAAGCTGACGCCGCCGACCAGAGCGGTCAACAGGCCCAGCGAGCCCAGTCCCCAGTGCTGATCGAGAACCACGCCGAGCGGCGCTCCGAGGGCCAGTCCGCCATAAGTGGCCACGCCGTTAAAGGAGATGACTTTGGCCGTGTGCTGCGGTCCTGCGCTGGTAATGCCCCACAGCGTCGACCCGGTGGAACCGAGACTTTCTCCCACGCCCAGCGCCAAACGGCTCAAGATCAGCGCGGCAAAGGTCAGTGAGGGACTGAAGTGCAGGGCCACTGCAACCAGCAGCAACAGCCCGCTGAGGGTGCAGGCAGCCATGCCCCACAGGACGGAGATCTTGGCGCCGGCATGGTCGGAGGTTCGTCCGGCCCAGGGACGGCTCACAAACGTGGCGATGTACTGGATGCTGATGACCAGCCCTGCCAGTGCGGCGTGCAACCCCATGCGCAGATGCACAAAGGCCGGCAGCACCGCGAGCGGCAATCCGATGGAGAGATAGCAGATGAAGGTGAAGTAAACGTACCCAAGGATCGATCGAACCGCTGCACCGGAGGCGCGCGAGGACGGGACATCAACGCTGGTGGAGGGTGATGACATGCGAGAGGAAGTGAGTGCGGGGACCGGTCCAGCCACTCCTCAAGTATAGCGGAGGCACTGTGTGGCGCTTGCCGGGCATTGGGACGAAGTTCGACTCAGGGCCAACAGGTTCTAGACTGGATTCATGCCGGGTTTTCACGTAGAGCATTTCGGTTGCAGGGCGGCGCGCGCGGATGGCGAAGCGGTGAGCGACCGGTTGCGCGCCGCGGGGCAGTGCGTGCTGCAG
>DATNHL010000293.1:0-6354 GCA_035604995.1 Occallatibacter sp.
ATAGTCCGAAGGTTCCCGCGGCCCGCCTGTCTCCAGGTAAGCCGCCCGCACGCTCATCGCGCCTTTCAGCGCAGCCGGCTCGCGCACCAGCGCAATGCCGCAGTCGTAGCCGATGTTGGGCCACTTGTGCCCATCCGTCGCCCAGGAGTCGGCCAGCTCAAACCCCCTGGTCAGCTTGCGGTACTCCGGCGAAGCCGCGGCCCACAAGCCAAAGGCTCCGTCCACATGAATCCATGCCCCCGCCGCCCGCGCCGCCGGGCAAATCGCCGCCGCCGGATCGAACGCCCCCGTATTCACGTTGCCCGCCTGCAGGCAGAGAATCGTCATCCCGTCCAGATGCGGCAGCGCATCGGTCCGCATCCGCCCTTGCCCATCCACCGGCACGCGCACAACCCGCTTGCGGCCGAGACCCAACAGGCCGAGGGATTTTAGCAACGACGGATGGACTTCTTCGCCAACGACCACTGTGATGGGAGGAGCGCCAAAGAGGCCGTCGGCCTCGACATCCCATCCGGCGCGGCCGAGCAGCGTGTGCCGCGCGGCAGCGAGCGCGGCGAAGTTGGCCATGGTGGCCCCGGTCACCACCGCACCGCCCGTGCCTTCGGGCAGGCCAAACAGTTCACGAACCCATTCCAGAGCGACCTCTTCCAACGTAATCGCCGTGGGCGACTGGACAAGGAATGCCGCATTCTGGTCCCACGCAGTCACCAGCCAGCCGGCCGCCATCGCCGCCGGCAGGCATCCGCCGTTGACAAAGCCGAAGTAGCGCCCGCCGCCGTTGGCCACCGTGGCCGGCGAACCGAACTCATTGAGCAAGTGGAGCACCGCCTCGGCGCTGGTCGGCCCCGGCGGCAGCGGCCCGCGCAATGCGCTCAGCTTCGCAACCGCCTCCGGCGAAGGCGCAACCGTCCGCGCGTCCACCGCTTCGAGATAGTCCATCGCGTCCCGCGCCGCCCGCTTCAACAGCGCCGTGCGCGCCTCGGCAACCGAAGCGCCAGCCAGAGACGAATGAGCCGGATGCGAGCCCGAAGAATGAGAGGAATGGGGAGACTGAGGTGCACTCATAGATAGTCGTGAGTCTAGCACCGGGGCTTGCCTTCGCTCAGAGGAGCGTTGAAGGGGGCGGCGCAACTTACGAATTGCCGGTGATACGACCGGAATTCTCGTAGAATGCCACCAGACGTGCCCGCTTGCCAGACGAGAGTACTGGCGATCTCGCCAAGTTGAGGGATCTGAAATAGACTTTCCACATCATGCGATCTCTCTGCTTTACAGCGGCTCTTTCGATTGCCCTGGCTGTCCAGGCCCAGGATCTCAAGCGCCCGCTGCTCTCTTCGCACGACGAAGTGGACGGACCTTTTAACGGCCAGCACAACGTCGAGGATCTGCGCGTATTCGAGGACGGCAAAGTGGTCTACGTCGTGGAAGCCACATCGGCTGCAGTTGCCGCCAAACCGCAACGCTTGTCCTACGAGATCAACATCGGTCCCGATGAAATGCGTCACTTGGCAAAACTCCTGGACAGCCCTGAAATCCGCGCCCTTCCCAGCGAGATAGAGCCCAAGACTCGCCCCATTGATTTCTTCTGGCAGAAATCCCTTGAGATCGACAGGTCCGGTACAACTCAAAAGACTCATATTGAGAACTTCTACCCTTTTCTCAACGAGCACGGGCCTGCTTACCCGAATGCGCTGATCGAACTCGAATGCAGCCTGAAAGACATCGAATCCACGGCTGCCAAACGCCCCAAGGAGGAAGATAACTGGTGCCGGTCTCTGCTCAGCACCGGAACGGTGTCCGTAGCCGAGGCTGGGGGTGCTCCGTCCGCGCAAGTGCAGCAAGCCTGCCGCGACGACCAGGCACGGCCCGGAATCGTTGCCGGTAAAGGCTGGGGACCCGTTCAAATCGGGGCCGATTTGAAGACGGTTGATTCGTCTTTGGGGAAAGGTCTACAGGGTAGTAAATACTCGGATGGCTATTTGCGGGAGTATCCGCCGAATGGGATCGAGGTCTCATTCGAAAACACCGGCAACACAGTTCGGGCAATTTACTTCTACAACGGGCAGCGGGACTCCGGAAACATCGGGGCCTTCTGTGGGCAGGTGGACAACGGCATCAACTGGCGGTCGACAGCCGACGATGTAAAGAAGGTTTATGGCCGCCCCAACAGTGAGTTCTCCGGCGCTGATTCGGGAGGCACCTGGGAAAGACTGGTGTTCGCGGGCATCGACTTTCGCTTCGAAAGTGGCAAGATGGTGCGGATTGGCATTCCGGGTCGGTAGCCTCAGGGATACGCAGTTCAGACCTCAACCGTGCCGGTGTCCCGGGTCTCGCCTCTGAGACCCGGGAGCCGTTGAACCCCTCCGCTCTCAATCGCCAACTGTCATCTGTAACCTGTCATCTACCTCTGCCCCATTGAATTTCGCGGGAAATCGGCGTATTGTAGCTATGCAGACGAGTTTGTCCGCCATGGTTGCCGTGAGCAAGCCGGCTGGCGGAGAGATGAGTGGGCTCACAGCCCACTTTTTATTTGGGGCAAAAGGCTGCTCCGATCCAAAGACACAACCCGGGGCAAACACTCCGGCAGAACGGCCGCCAAAACGGGCGGTGTCCCAACGAGACAAGTTGTTGTCAGATGGGCAGTTAAGCGGCGCGGGAAGATGGCAGTGAAGCTGGACGAAATTCGAGCGGCGGCGCAACGGGTGGCCGCCTCCCATGGGCTGGACGTGGTGGACCTGGAGTTCATCGGCCCGGCCAAGGAGCGCACTCTCCGCATCTACCTCGAAAAGAACGCCGAGGGACGCGCCAAACTGAAGGCGGCCATTGCGGCGGGCGAAGGAGTTGAGGATCTGCCGGAGAGCCTGATTGAGGGAACGCTGAGGCCGGAGCAGCTTTCCGGCATTACGCACGAGGATTGCGCCAGTTTCAGCCGCGACTTTGGCGTGCTGCTGGACGTGGAAGACTTGGTTCCCGGCGCCGAGTACGTGCTTGAAGCCAGCTCGCCGGGCCTGGACCGCAAGCTGAGCCGGCGGGAAGATTTTGAACGGTTTTCGGGCAGCCTGGTGAAGATCCAGACCTTCGAGCCCATTCGCAATAACCGGCACTGGCAGGGACGCCTGGCAGCCGGAGCGGCAGACAGCATTACGCTCGACCTGAACGCGGTCAAGCAGAACAGCAAGACCAGGAAGACCGGCGTGAACACTGTGGAGATTGCGCTCAGCAACATTGAAAAGGCGCAACTGGTGCCGGAGATTTAGAAGTTTGGGTTTTCCCACCTGGGCGCGAGAAAAGCAACCGCAGGTCCTTCGACTGCGCTTCGCTCCGCTCAGGATGACAGCGATTGCGAGTGAGAGAACGAATCTCAACTCCAACTTAACCGGCTCGGCCCGCAATCGGCCCCGCCGCGAACGACCAACAAGAGAGCAAGCAGAGTATGGCCACCAGCGCTTTGTATCAGAGTATCGAGCTCCTCAGCCAGGAGAAGGGCATTGACCCCCAGATCGTTGTCGGGGCCGTGGAAGAGGCCATCGCCCTGGCCACGCGCAAGTACTACAAAACCCAGGAAAACATGCGCGGAGAGCTGAACAAGGAGACCGGCGCCATCACGGCCTACATCTACAAGACCGTCGTGGCCGACAACGAGGAGATCGAAGACCCGCTCAACCAGATCACGCTCACGGAAGCCAGCGAACTGGCTCCCGGCGTCGAAGTGGGCAGCGAGATCCGCATGTATCGCGACACCAGCCCGCTCGGGCGCATCGCCGCGCAACTGGCCAAGCAGGTCATCTTCCAGAAGGTGCGCGAAGCCGAGCGCGACACCGTCTTCCAGGAGTACGCCCACCGCGAGAAGGAAGTGCTCAACGCCACCGTCAAGCGCATCGAGGGCCAGGACATCATCTACGACCTCGGCAAGGCGGAAGCCCGCTGCCCGAAGCGCGAGCAGTCGCGACTTGAACAATTTTCGATCGGCGAGCGCGTGCGCGTGGTCCTGCTCAAGGTGGACCGCGCGGCAAAGGGCCCGCAGGTGATAGTCTCCCGCGCCGCTCCCGAGCTGGTGCAGAACCTCTTCCAGTCGGAAGTCCCTGAGATCTACGACAACACCGTGGTTATCCGCGCCATTGCCCGCGAAGCCGGCGAGCGCACCAAAATTGCAGTTCAGTCCCGCGACAAGGACGTTGACCCGGTAGGCGCCTGCGTGGGCATGAAGGGCATGCGCGTGCAGTCGATCATCCGCGAGCTGAGGGGCGAAAAGATCGACATCATTGAATTCTCGGAAGAGATCACCACCTTCGCCGAGAAGGCCCTGCAGCCGGCCAAGGTCAGCCGTGTGTCTATTTCCGATCTGACGGACAAGCAGCTCGAAGTGATTGTGGACGACACGCAGCTCTCGCTGGCCATCGGCAAGAAGGGCCAGAACGTTCGCCTGGCTGCCAAGCTGCTGGGCTGGAAGATCGACATCAAGAGTGAGGAAGAGAAGCGCCAGGAAGTGGAGCAGCAGATGCAGGCTCTCTCCGGCGGTCCTTCCACGCCCATCGAGCAGGTTACCGAGCTGGGCGACGGCATCATTCAGAAGCTGGTTGCCGCCGGCATCACGACCGTCGAGGCGCTGGCCGACATGACCCCCGAACAGCTCGAGGAGATTCCGGGCATCGGCGAAAAGACGCTGGAACGCATCAGCGTGGCCGTTCGCCACTACTTCGGTCATTTTGAAGAGGGCGAGGAAGGCCAGGCGGCTGAGACTGAGGAGGGCGCGGCAACAGAAGAGGGAGAAGCGGCGCCCGTGGAAGCAGCAGAAGCAGCCGTCGAGGAAGCTCCTGCCGCAGCCGAGGCTGAAACCGAAAGCCCTGAAGAAGCACCGGCAGCGGAGACTGAGGAAGTTGCTCAAACCGCGCCTGGGCCGGTGGACGAAGAGACGGAAACGGAAAGCGCAACAGCGGATGAAACGATGGATAAAGCGGGCGACGCGTAGCATGTGTCGCGCCTTTTTAATCCATTCAGGCGATAATGGAACTTTGAACACAATCCACTGCCATGAGGTAGCTATGAGCAACTAAGGGCGTGGGCAGCACACTTTGAAAAGAGGCGGATGAGTAAGGTTCGAATCAACGATCTCGCACGCGAGATGGAAGTCAAGAGCCGGCAGATTCTTGACATATTGGCGGAGCTCGGCCTGGCCAGCGGCAAGACCCACTCAAGTTCGCTCGAAGACTACGAGGCGGACAAGGTTCGCGCGCAGTTTGAGCGTAGCTCGAAGTCTGGCGGCCACACGAGCGCCGCGCCCTCGCGCGCCTCTCAGACCATTCAACCCAAGATCGATCTCTCTCACATCGCCAAGCCCGGCGATGTGATGAAGGCCATTCTGGCCAAGAAGCAGGAAGAGGAAGAGGAAGCGCGCCACGCTCGTATGCCTGTGCGCCCGCAGCCGCCGGTTGCAGCGCCAGCTAGTCCGGCGGCGCCTCCGCCTCCCGTGGCTGCCACGCCGCCGCCCGCGCCGGCACGTCCGGAACCGCGCAGGATCGTGCCCCAGCCCCGTTCCGCGCCGCCCATCGTTGTGGCGCCCCCAGCGCCGCCCGCCATTGCCTCCCGTCCGCCCGTTGGCGCGGTCGTGGCCAAGCCGCCCGCCGGAGCAGTCGTCGCCCCGCGGCCTGTAGTCGTGGTGACGGCGCCCCCTGCTACAGTCGCCGTCAAGCCAGTCACAGCGCCACCGGCCCCTCGCGAAGAACACCCTCATGCGCCCGAAAAGCCTGCCACGGTCAAGCCGGTCGCAGCCAAGCCGCACGTGGCCCCGTCCGCCGCCACGCCGCCTGCAGTTCCTGCTCCCACTGTCCACGAGGCGCCCGCGGTTGCCCCGCAGGTCCAGGCTGCTGCTGCTGCCGCTGTGCCTGCTCCTGTGGCTGAGCCCACTCACTTTGAAGCCACAGCAGCCTCCGAGCCCTACGAGGCCGAAAAGGAAACTCCCGTTTTAGCTCCTATCGATGTTCTCGAACCAGAGATCGCGGCCGCTCCGGCGCAGCCCTCCCATGACCGCGCCCATGCCCCTGCGGCCCCACCTGCCCCGCCCGTCCGCCGCATGGTAATGCCCCAGACCGGACCCCGTCCGGTGTACAAGGCGCCCGTTTTGCCGCCCGCCGCCGCTGCGACAAGCGCCGGCAACCAGACCGCCGGCGCAGGGATCGTGCGCGGCAAACCCATCTTCGATCGCCGCCCCTCCGGCGCCCCCGGAAGCTATCCGCAGCGCACCCCCGGCGGAGCGCCCGGAGCGCCCGGTCAGTTTGCCGGCGGTCCGCGTCCCAAGCATCCTACCCGTACCACGCCCGGCGGCTATGCAGGGCCCAGCGGCACTGGTGGTCCAGG
>DATNHL010000294.1:0-2016 GCA_035604995.1 Occallatibacter sp.
GTAGTCCCACAAACAGCCTCTGGCCGGCCCCGCGCTCCCTGCTCGAGCCGGGGCTTTCGTGTTGTTGGGGGCTCTTGGCGGTTGGCTTTTAGCTTTTGGCCAAAAGCCAAGAGCCAAAAGCGCCGTTCCAATGCCCCAATTCCCTGGTTTGCTGCATCCGCAGGCAGTCCTGTAGAATCTATATTTCCGAAGAGAGGTTGTGACCAGTCATGAAGGCCGGCATTCATCCCATGTACCACGAGGTGCGGGTCACCTGCGCCTGTGGGAATGTGTTCACCACCCGCTCCACGCACAAGAGCGACATCCACCTGGAGATCTGCTCCAATTGCCATCCTTTCTTCACCGGCAAGCAGAAGCTGCTGGACACCGCCGGGCGGATCGAGCGCTTCCGCCGCAAGTACGCCAAGACGGAAAAGAAAGCCTAACCTCGCCAAAGCTTTTGGCGCTGCAAAGCCTCCGGTGGCGGGGGCTTTTTGTTTGTACAATTCACTGGCGTGAAGAACCTCGACCAAGCTCTGACGACTCACTATCGGGAGCGGTCCGACCACTTCTACCACGCCATGGAGTTGCTCGCTGATGACCTGGCGGCGTACTCCGCTAGTGTCGCGTTGTTGGCGGTGCATAGCTGCATCTCGTTGAATGACGCGATTGCCGCTGCCTTGACCGGCCGCGCTAGCCCACACGAAGACCACCTGCGTGCGGCGGCCGGACTCGAAAAACTTTGCAACACTCATAGAATCAGGGACCAGAAAGGGGTCGGACACTTCCGCTGGCTGCTGGCACGTAAGACGGACATTGCTTATGGAGCCAGGAGGCTAGACCCGCAGTTCGTCGGTTCCGCCAAGGACAAGGCCGAAAAGTTCAGCGCTTGGGCATACAATAATTTTGAAGGGGTGCTGCGTGGCTTATAGGCGGGTACTCAGTCCTGGACAACAAGAAGCCAGGGGTATCAATGCTGTGGCGCAGCTATTGATGCAACGGCTGATCGTACCCAAGATTTTCTTCGAGGCGCCCTGGCCTGATTCCGGCAACCGCGTTGACCTGCTGGCGGTTGACCGTGCGGGAACTGGGGAGATCCACGTCGTTGAAGTAAAGTTTGGGGCAGCGGAAGCTGCCGAAGCCTTGGAACGGGTCAAGGCCATGCCCGCTCATTACAAGTACATTGCCGTGATGGGTAACGGCAGGTATCGCCTCAACGAGAAAACACTCTATGCAATCGACGGCTTCGGAAGGGTCGGTCTGATTCGGATAATCGAAGATAACGCTGGGAATCTGAATGCCGAACTTGTTGTGGCGCCCGAACGATTCCGAGCGGACCCAGTCGTTTTCAAGAGCATCGATCGATTTACGTCCAAGCATCGGGCGGATATTGAAATTCGCCCTTAACGGAATGCAGAAGCACTGGACCAGCCCGCCCATGCCCACTGCGCCGCCTCGCGGGGCGCGGGTGCCGAAGTGTGTGCGCATCGGTGGGGTCGAGATCCGGCCGGCCACGGTGCTGGCGCCGATGTCCGGGGTCACCGACACCGTCTTCCGGCGGTTCATCCGCGAGATGGGCGGCTGCGGGCTGATCATGACCGAGTTCACTTCGGCTGACGGCCTGCTGCGCGACAAGCGCGTGCTCGGGCGCTACTTGCACTTCTACGACGACGAGCACCCCATCTCGGCGCAGCTCTTTGGCAGCGACCCGCAGGTGCTGGCCGAGGCCGCGCGCATGGTCGAAGGCCTGGGCTTCGACCTGGTGGACCTGAACCTGGGCTGTCCGGCGAAGAAAGTCGTCAAGTGCAACGGCGGCTCGGGCCTCTTGCGCGACCTGCCGCGCATCGGGCAGATCTTCGAGACGGTGCGCGCGGCAGTGAAGATCCCGTTCACGGTAAAGTTTCGCGCCGGCTGGAATGACCAGGAGATCGTCTGCGTCGAGCTGGCGAAGCTGGCCGAATCCTGCGGCTTGGCGGCGGTGGCGCTGCACGCCCGCACCCGTGAGCAGGGATACGCCGGTACGGCGCGCTGGGAGTG
>DATNHL010000295.1:0-2333 GCA_035604995.1 Occallatibacter sp.
GGGCCGGCCCGACATATCCGGTCCGCCACCCCATTCTGGAGGTTTATGAGCAAAGAGGACAGCATCGAGGTAACCGGCACGGTTTTGGAAAAGTTTCCGAGCGGGCTGTTCAGCGTGCAGCTCGAGCACGACCGCGTAGTCCTGGCCCACCTGGCCGGCAGGCTGCGGCGGAATCGCATCCGCGTCCTGGCAGGCGACAAGGTCACCTTAGAGCTATCTCCTTACGATCTGACCAAGGGTAGAATCACATTCCGGCACAGGTAGTAAAGCCCTCCTCCATTCCGGTATTTCGTCCTAAGGGCTGAATTTTACATTCGGTTCCATTTGGGTCATGATAAGAAACAAGGAGTGTGCCGGGGATTTCCGGGCAGGGCCTATCTTTTGCGTTTCCCCGCCGTTGCTGATAAATTGCTGTAATCGGCATCTATTGCCGCCTCGGCGCCAAGGGCCACTTTATGAAAGAACCGAACCGTCCCGAAGAGAGACGGCGCAACCGTGTCAAGAATCCCACTCCCGCTATAATCAAGTCGGAGGGAACGGTGGACAAGCCCAAGAATTCGCAGAGCAAGGCGAAGAAGCCGTCGGCCGATCCCATAGAAGACCTCACCAGCGTTTTGTCGCAGAAGGTGGTGGGCCAACCGACCGCGACGAAGGTCATCGTCCCCTACATTCAGATGTTTCAGGCGGGCCTGGCTCCGGAAGGCCGGCCAGTAGGCGTTTTCCTGTTGCTCGGGCCCACCGGCACAGGCAAGACGAAGACCGTCGAGGCGCTGGCGGAAGTGCTTCACGGGACCGAAAAGAACGTGCTCAAGGTGGATTGCGGCGAGTTCCAGATGGAGCACGAGGTGGCCAAGCTGATCGGGGCGCCTCCCGGCTACCTGGGCCATCGCGAGACCCAGCCCATGTTGACGCAGCAGAAGCTGAACGCGGTGACCAGCGAGAAGTGCAACCTCTCGCTGGTGCTGTTCGACGAGATCGAGAAGGCCGCGCCCTCCATGACCCGCCTGCTGCTGGGCGTGCTGGACAAGGGCATCCTGCGGCTGGGCGACAACTCCACGGTCAACTTCGAAAAGAGCCTGGTGTTCCTGACCAGCAACCTGGGCGCGCGCGAGATGATGCGCGAGATCAATCCGGATTTCGGCTTCCAGTCGGTGAAGGGCGTGGAGCGCTCGGATCTGACGAGCAAGCTGCAGAACATCGCGCTGGTCGCCGTCCGCAAGCGGTTCTCGCCGGAGTTCGTCAACCGGATCGACTGCATCATCACGTATCAGCCGCTCTCGGCGGAATCGCTGTCGGCGATCCTCGACAAGCAGATCGCCGACCTGCAAAACCACGTCAACACACGCCTGGCAAACCGTTCGTTCACGCTGGAGGTTCCCCAGGATGCGCGCGAGTTCCTTCTCAAGAAGGGCACCAGCTCCGAGTACGGCGCGCGGGAGCTGAACCGCACCATCCACCGGCATCTCACGCAGCCCCTGGCCACGCTGGTGGCGACCAACCAGGTCAGCCCCGGTTCGCGGGTGGGCGTCGACGTTGCCGAGGACGGGGAGAAACTGAATATCCGGACGGTGGAATCCACGACGGCGCCCATGCCGGCGAACCCCACGGTGCTGCTGGTGGACGACAATCGCGACCTGCTGCATTTCCTGGAGCGCCTGATGGCTAATGACGGCTGGACGCTGCTCACGGCGGAGTCGGCCACGGATGCCAAGCGCCTGGTGCAGGAACACAAGCCCAATGCCGCGCTGCTGGATTACATGCTGCCCGACGGCAACGGGGTGGAGCTGGGGGTGGAATTCCTGCAGGCCGTTCCGCAGATGCTGGTGATCGTCATGACCGGGACGATTCTGCCGCCGGAGGAAGAGGCGCTCTGCGAGGAGCACAATTTCCCGGTGCTGCGGAAGCCGTTCCTGGCATCGGATGTGATGAACCAGATCCGCAGCCGCCTGGCTCCTGCCGGCGACGCCGTGCGCGCGTAGTAGAGGGTTTCGCGGCTGAAGGCGGCGGGTGAACCTCTAGCCCCATTTCTCACAAGTGTTCGGATGCTGCGACGTGGCGCAGGCACTCGTGCCTGCCGCGTCGGCACTCATGCCGACGCCTGCCGTCGACACTGTGGCGCAACCGCGAACAGGTGTCGAGACGAGTCTAGCCTGACTTTCGCACTTCGGGACGTTCACTGCCCCTAACCCTTGCAGAATCAATGAAGGCTACCCAAAGGTCTTCACCACAGAAGCAGGCCGGTCAGCGGCTTGTGTGGAGAGGATCTGGGATGCCTTGATGCGCGGCGGCGGTTGGGGAGGGAGGGTGATCCGGATCTGATTCAATAAGACCTC
>DATNHL010000296.1:0-23548 GCA_035604995.1 Occallatibacter sp.
GCGGAGGACAGGCAACGCCCAAAAACCTTGCTCGCCGGCCAATTCTTACCGTCTCAGGCCCCGTTTTCCGGTCCCTTTAAGTGGAGCTGGCGAAGGGATTTGAACCCCCGACCCTCTGATTACAAATCAGATGCTCTACCAGCTGAGCTACGCCAGCCCTTACCCACTTGGGAAACCCCCGGAAACCACTCCGGACGCCCGAAATCAATC
Organism: Occallatibacter sp.; assembly: GCA_035604995.1. GTDB lineage: Bacteria > Acidobacteriota > Terriglobia > Terriglobales > Acidobacteriaceae > Telmatobacter. Next base: position 211 of record DATNHL010000296.1, read on the forward strand.
CCGTAGACGCGCACGGACACACTCCCGCTTCGCACGTTCAACGGCACAGAAATCAAGGTTAGCACAGCCGGCTTCGCGGAGCAAACCGGCGAACCTGGCGCTGCCGCACAACCGTCGCCGCGGTGCGGAAGGCTCTTCGGTGCGGCCTCTGTGAGAATTTGGCTTGACAGAGTGCGCAGGACAGTAAACCCTGTTTGCGTCCCTTTATTTCATCTACCGGGGTGGTCAATGCGTACCAAGAGAATTCTCGTTCCCTTCATGGTGGTCCTCGCTCTCGCCGGTTTGGCGGACCGGCAGGCCGCGGCCCAGGCAGCGGCCGCCCGCAAGCCCCGCATCGCCATTCTGGACTTCGACTACGCCACCGTGCAGAGTTACTCCTCCGCCATTTTCGGCACCAATGTGGATATTGGCAAGGGTATCGCCGACCTGCTGGTGACCGACCTGGTGAAAAATGGCAGCTATTCCATCATCGAGCGCAAGGCCCTGGACAAGATCATGGCCGAGCAGAACTTCTCCAATTCCAATCGCGCCGACCCCACCAGCGCAGCGAAGATCGGCAAGTTGCTGGGCGTGGACGCCATGCTTGTGGGCAGCATTACCGAGTTCGGCAACGAAACGAAGAAGACCAACCTTGGCGGCGGCGGCGGTAACTGGGGTGGCTTTGGCCTGGGCGGCTTCGGGCACTCCAACTCCAAGGCCAATGTGGGCATCACCGCCCGCTTGGTCAACGTGGATACCGGAGAGATTATGGCCGTAGCTGAAGGCACTGGCCAGTCCTCCCGCTCCAGCACCTCAATGCTGGGCGGCGGCGGCAACTGGCATGGCTTTGGCGGTGGCAATGCTGACTTCGGCTCCAGCGACTTCCAGAACACCATCATCGGCGAAGCCACCAAGCAGGCGGTCGACAAGCTGACAGCCGATCTGGTGTCGAACGCCGGTAAGGTAGGCGTGCGGACCATCAAGGTAGAGGGCCTGGTGGCCGCCGTGGATAGCGGACAAATAGTGCTCAACGTGGGCTCCCGTGCCGGCGTCCACGTGGGCGATCAGCTCGAAGTGGTTCGCGTCACCAGGGAGATCAAGGACCCGGCCACCGGCCAGGTCATTCGCAGGCTCAGCTCCACCGTGGGCGTGGTGCAGGCCACCGACGTGGACGACGCATCGGCCGTATGCAGCGTGGTTTCCGGCTCCGGCTTCAAGACCGGCGACAGCGTCCGGTCGGTCACCCAGTAACCGAATCTCCCGGCAAAACTCGAACGCCCTCCGCCGGTCAAGGCGGAGGGCGTTCTCGTCTTCACGGCCGCAAGCGGATTCCTTATCTTCCCAGGAATGACTCCAACTTGGCGGCCTCCTTGTCGGCGCGGTCCATGTACTCGCCGGCGGCCTGCATGTCGTTTTGGTTCAGAGCGGTTTGGGCCTCGCGGAGGTCGCTGTTCATCCGGTTCATGGCGGCTAGTATGTCGCCGCGAATGTCCAGCCCCTGCGCCTGCTGCTGGCTGCGGATGCTCTGCACCCCTGCGCGCGCGGCATCGGCGCGAGCATCCAGGTTCATCAGGCGGTCATGGGCCTGGCGAATCTCCTGCGGCGACGGTCCGGCGGGGACGGAAGGAGTGGCGGGTCCAGTCGGGGAGCCGGCCCCGGACGAGCCCGCATTGCTGGCGGATCCGTGGTTGCCGGCCTGGGATGGGGCCCCCGTATAAGGGGGCTGGTGCTGGCTGCTGTTGCCGGTCCCCTGCGGGTGTGACCCGGATTTGCCCTGCTGATCGGGATTTGCCGCCTTGCCCTGTCCTTCCGCGGGGGCTGTCCCTCCGGAAGGATTGGCCGGCCCACCCGCATTGGGCTGCCCGGTCGGATTGCCCGGCTGGGTGCTATCCGGCGGCTGCGCGCCCGGCTGCGGACTGGTCCCCTGATTCGGGGAAGAATTTGAAGGAGGATTCGAGGAAGGGTTCGTCGCAGAGGCTGTAGTCGCATCCTGAGGCGGCGCCGTGGCCTTCTGCTTGGCAAGGATGGAGAACACGTGGGGCAGCGCCCAGGCAATCGCCACCAGGGCCAAAATGGCCGCAAGTGCGCCCATCCCGATCCACAGGCCGCGATGACTCTTTGCCGCTCGGCCCGCGACAGGTGTGGCGGCAGGAACGGGAACAAAGGGCGGAGGGGCGGTCGCGACAGTCTGAGCCGGCACTGGCGTTGCCGTGGGGACGGGCGTAAACCCGGCCGAGGGAGTGGCTGGGGCGGCGACGACCGTTGGAACGGGCGTGAAGACCATCGGTTGCGCCACCGGCTGGGCCGCGGGGCGAGAGGCCATCGGCTCGCGAAGCGCCTTCAGCGCGTCGTGGAACTCCTGCGCAGTCTGGAAGCGGTCGGCGGGGCTCTTTGCCAGCGCCCGCAGGACAATGCTGTTCAGTTCCGGCGACAGCCCCGTATTCACCTCGATGGGCGGCACGGGCGCTTCGTTCAGCTGCGCATTCAGGACGCTGAAGGAGGTGTCGGCCTGGAATGGCTTGCGCCCTGTGAGCGACTCGTACAGCGTGATGCCGAACGAGTAGAGGTCGGAGCGGGAATCCACCGTCCCGCCGCGCACCTGCTCCGGCGACATGTAGTAGACCGAACCGATCGTCATGCCGGGGCGGGTCAGGTGCATCTCGTCGGCATTCTTCGCAATGCCGAAGTCCATCAGCTTCACTTGGCCGTGCGTCGTGATCATGATGTTGGCCGGCTTGATGTCCCGATGGATCACGCCGTGGCTGTGCGCAAAGCTCAGCGCCGCAAGCACCTGGGTCGCGTAATCGAGCACCCGGTCAACGGGAAGAGCCGACTCCGAGGCGAGTTTCTCCAGCGTCGCGCCTTCCACAAACTCCATGATCATCACCAGCTGGTTCTGGAACTGGAAGGCCGTGCGCAGTTGCGCAATGTTGGGGTGCTCCAGTCCGGCGAGCGTGCGGATCTCGACCATGAACCGGGCCGCCAGGTCGGGCTCCGAAGTCAGGTCCGGAAGCAGGACTTTCATGGCCTCGTCCCGGTTCGAGATGATGCTCCGCACCTTGTATACGCGGCCCATGCCGCCCGCGCCGATGAGCGCCACCACTTCGTAGTCGCCTACGCGATCACCAATCTGTAGTGCCATGGGGTTCCTCCGAACGACCGGGAATTTTCGCCTTGCAGGGAAAAGCTTCTAGGCTGAACGCCGCGAGTTTAACTCATTTGCAGGTGAGATGCCCACAAAAATCGGTTCTGCCGACGCAGGCATGCTGCAGCCCTCCACCTCTCAAAGCCCCTGAAAATGATTCTCCTTGCAGGAAACAGGTTTTGGGTTGATGATTCGGTTGCTTCCCCGGTTGGCCATTCGTCGTTTTGAAAGGCAAGGAGAAGCCTCGTGTTCAAAAATCCTGTCGCAGTCATACTTTTGGCAATTTGCCCCCTTCTAGCTGCTCAACAACCGCAACCAGCCCCTGAAACACCACCTGCGCAGCAAGCCGCGCCTGCGACCCCACCTGCACCGAACACGCTCCTGGATGGCACCCCGATAAAACTGCGGCTAAGCGAAACAATCTCCTCCGCAGACGCCAAAGTCGGCCAGGAAATTCCCTTCGAAGTTATTGACGACATCAGCGTTGACCAGGTGGTCGTGCTGCCAAAAGGGGCAACCGCAATAGCTAACGTAACCGAAGCGGACCATAAGAAGAGCATGGGACGCGCAGGGAAGCTAAATATCTCCATAAGTTACGCACGCCTCAAAGATCAGGAAAAAGTCGCGCTACGGGCAACAAAGGACTCGAAAGGGGGTGGACATGTGGGCGCCATGACCGGGGCGATGGTAGCCACCGCGATCGTTTTCTTCCCCGCCGCGCCCTTGTTTCTATTCATGAAAGGCAAAGATATCTCGATCCCGCAAGGAACGGAAATCACCGCCTTTATCGAAGGCGATATGCACCTGGACATGACCAAGTTCGTGGCTGCTCCGCCACAACCTGTGCCGGCGGCCCCCCCTGCCGCTCCAGTTCAGGCCTCTCTGGTCATCGACTCGACCCCGTCCAGCGCGGACATCGAAATAGACGGAGCATTCATCGGCAACACGCCTTCCACGGTCGCTGTCTCTCCCGGAAGCCATCAAATTGCCGTCAAGAAAAAGGGCTTTACCGACTGGACCAAGACCCTCAACGTGACCGGCGGAACGGTTCACCTGAACGCCGATCTGGACCAGCTGCAAGCCCCAGGCACGGCGCCGACGACAACGCCAGCGCCAGTTCCGGCTCCAGCTCCCACGCCGGCCCCACCCCCTACGGAAGCCCCAAGGCCCGGGTCAACGCCAACGACATCGCCAAACTGAACCAGGCGCAGCCTCTGAAGTCGAGCCCTGACACGGCCAAAAGTCGGGTGCTGCCTTGTTTCCTGATTGCTTCCGCACCCGCAGAACGCCCTCGATCCCGGCCGCGATCCCGATCCCTTTCACCATGGCGGCCTTCCCACGCTCCAAACCAGCCTGAATCCCGCCCCGAAGCCCTTTAAACATTTCTTCTTGCGACCCGTAAACCGTAGGCGTAATATTCCCGCTATCTCCCTGTCGAGGTCTTTTGAGCTGGAGGTGACCTATGATTTCGCACGTATTGCGCGCTTCGGGAACCGCTCGAGTTTTGGTCTTCCTCCTCTTCTGCCCTTGCCTGTTGCCAACCCTCAAAAGCCAGGACAATCCCGCTTCGGGGTTCAAATTCACAAAAATCGACAACCAGCTTCTCGACGAAGTCAACGAACTCGACCAGATGTATGTCAAGAAGGGCTTGGTCCTTCAGGATCCAGACCTTCAGGAATACCTCGACTCGGTTGGCAAGCGCGTGATGGGCACACGCCCGGCTCCCGAGCAGGTCGAGATCCGATTTCGTGCGTTGCGCGATCCCATGGTGAACGCATTTGCATCGCCGAACGGCACCATCTATGTGACCACCGGCCTGCTGGCGCTCCTGGAGAACGAGGCCCAACTGGCCGGCGTGTTAGGCCACGAGCTCACTCACGTCTACAACCGTCATACTTACTTGGAGAACCGGAGTGAGCGTAAGAAGGTTCTGACCATCAATATCCTGCAGGCAGCCGCTTCCCTCGCCCCCGCAGGGGCAAACCTGAGCCAAACCGCCCAGATCTTCGGCGCAGCAATCAGGCTGGGCGCAGCGGTCAGCTCCGAGGTCCTGGTTGCGTCCATTTACGGGTACTCGCGCGAGAAGGAACGGGAGGCCGACAGCAATGGCTTGACGTCAATGGTGGCGGCCAACTACGACCCTCACGCAATGGCGCGGTCTTTCGAGCTCATGGATCAGGATGGAAAATTTGAATTTGAGCCTATTGTCGGTTTCTACCGCGATCATCCCAAGCTCACCGACCGGCGCGCTGCGGCCCTGGAATTCGCATCGGCGCACACTCCCGGTGAACCGCGGCCAAGTCCCGAGAACGAATACCTCGCCAAGGTTGCCCCGGCCATCTGCTACAACATTGAGGCGGACATCATCAGCCGCCGCGCTCGCACCGCCGTTGCCCGGGCTATGAAGCTGACCACGGCGATGCCGGATGAGCCGAGGTACCAGGTCCTGCTGGCGGACGCCTACCGTTCGCTCGGTGCGAAAATGCGGGCCCCCTCCCAGGAAGAGCTTAGCCGCCACGGACAGGCTGAAGACCGCAAGGAGTACGCCAACCTGACGGATCAGGAAGAGCAAAAGCGGCTCTTGCAGAAGCCCGAAGGCGCAGCTGCGCTCCACGAGAATCTCGATCAGGCGGAAAAACTCTATTCGGGCGTGATTCAACACAATCCATCCTACGCGGATGCTTACCGCGGACTGGGCTTCCTCTACGAACAGGAAGCAAAGTATACCGAGGCCGCCGGCGAATATCGCCACTACCTGGATCTGGTCGCAGGTACCACCATTGACCACCTCCGGATCGAGCGTCGGCTGGCCGCGGTTGAAAAGCTCGGGGGTGCGAGCCCAACTCAGTCGCAATGATGGGTATGGTCTGCCCGTCGAAGAAGATTCCCGTAGAGGTACTCGTTTGGAGGAAAATCCGATGAAGTTAGCCTGTCAAATTTTCCCCGCCGTTTCCATGGCCTTGCTGCTCTCCGCCAACGCTTCTGCGACCACACCCTCGTGGTCGTATGAGCATCCTAAAGTCACTTCTGGCCAATTCCAAATACGCAGCGCATGCATGATGCCGGCCGAGGGGAAGCTCTCAAAGGTGGGCATGAAGGGCGGCGAAGGCATGACCAAAGAGTCGGACGCATGGAGCACGACGCTGCAGACGGTTGTCGAGTCTCATTTGAAGGCCGCCGGCGTCCAGCTTCTCCCCACCTTGGGTGCATCTGGAAGCGGCGCATCCGACGACGAGCTCAACCAAGTCCTGTTGCAGCTCCAGGAAAAATACGCTGGCATCGCCGCCAAAATCAACAGAAAACCAAAAGATATCGGCAAGTCGCGCTTTACTCTGGGCGACGACGTGGCACTGCTGCCATGCTCCGCCAAAGCGGATGTCCTCGTCTTCGTTGAGGGCGAGGGGCAGGTTCTGACAGGCGGGAAAAAGACGATGGGCGTTCTCTTTGGCGGGGCAAGTGCCTCCACTGCGGCTCTCATCCTCACCATGGCCGACGCCAAATCTGGCGAGATAGTGGCCTTCGTGAGAATGAATAACGCCGAGAAGTTTTTATCCGACTCCGAAAAGGCGTACGGCAAGGCCCTCGATAAGCAGTTTAATAAGATGAGGATAGGCACCACTGCCGATAACGGGAAGAAGCATTAGAATATCTTCGAAGCACCCGGAGTTCATAGCCACGAAGCCGAGAGCTGAACTTCGCCGCCAAGAGCTTCAGTTAGAGGTGTAAAAGTTGGCACGGCTCGCAGCAGTGTAGACCGGAAATGGTAGTGTTAGTTCCGATGGGTTCTAGTTGAACCGAAGAAATGCACCAACGCACCCGCAGAACGCTCTACATCCTGGCCGCGGTCCTCGCTCTTCTGGCCGTGGCAGTCTTCCTCCGCTCCAAGGCCCCGCCGGAGGCCGCCCGCCTTCTCCTCGAGTCCGCCGGCATCGTATACGCCGGCCTCAAGCCGACTCAGAATACGGCAATGCTTTACAGTCGTCCACATATACATGCGACATCAAATGATGCTAGAATGAATGCATGGAGGGCTTATGAGAACAACTCTCGCCCTTGACGACGACCTCGTCAGCACGGCCCAGGAATTCACCGGAATCATGGAAAGAACGGCCCTCGTTCGGGAAGCTCTGAAATCCCTCATCGAACGGGAAAGCTCCCGCAGGCTGGCCGCGCTGGGGGGCACGATGCCGGAATTGGAAGATATTTCACGCCGGCGAGTCGAGTAGCAATGATCCTCGCGGACATAACGATCTGGATTGACCATTTCCGGTCAGAGAACCTGGAAATGCGCAATCAACTCCTGAAGAAGAACATCGTGACCCATCCATTCATCGTTGCGGAACTGGCCCTGGGGTCCCTCCGGGATCGTGCCAGAACACTCGCGTGGCTGGACTTCTTGCCGCGAGTGCGCATGGCGCAAATTGGCGAAGTGCGGGAAATGATTGAGGTGCGTTCCCTGTACAGCCGAGGTATCGGCCTGACCGAGGCGCATCTGATCGCCTCGTGCCTCATCCATCCCCCAACGGTGCTGTGGAGCAGCGATAAGCGGCTCTCGAACGTAGCCGAAGCTCTCGGCATCGCCGCAAAGCTCCCCTGATTGAGCCGAATCGGCAAGCCACGCCTCGCGGAGTGATAGGGTATTCCTGACGGCCTAAATGCACCGACGCACCCGCAAAACGCTCTACATCCTGGCTGCGGTCCTGATCCTTCTTGCCGTGGCCGTCTTCCTGCGCTCCAAGGCCCCGCCCGAGGCCGCGCGCCTGCTGCCTGAGTCCGACGGCATCCTTTACGTCAACCTCAAGCCCGTCCGCTCCTTCCTCCACAAGGACATCAAGCCCCCCCGCCGCGTCCCCGAGTACCAGCAGTTCGTTGACGCCACGGGCGTCGACTGGGAGCGCGACCTGGACCAGGTGGCCATCGCCCTCCATCGCATGCCCGACCCCCGCGGCCCCAACGGTCCGGTCGCCTACTCCATGGTCCTGGTCGGCAACCTCACCGGCAAGCGCCTCAACACCTGGCTCGAGGCCCACGCCGCCTCCCGCGAGTCCTACGCCGGCCACACCGTCTACTCCGTCCCCTCCGATGGCCGCACCGTCCGCGTCGCCCAGATCGGTTATGACATGCTGGCCGTCTCCAATTACCCCAGCCCCGAAATGATCCACTCCATGCTCGACCGCCATCGCACCGCCGCGCTGCCCTTCGCCGGCTCCACGCTCCTCACTCAGCACTATCACGAAGTCCCCTTGCTCTCCCAGGCCTGGGGCGTCGGCCAGATCGGCCTGCCCTTCTCCGAGAGCGGCGCCATCCACTTCTTCGGCTTCTCGCTGCCCCTTGAAGACGACTCCACCATCGTGGCCAGCGTCACACCGGCACTCTCTCTTGGCGGCGCGCTCAACATCCGTGTGGAAGAGATCGCTCCCACCGACGACGTAGCCGCCAGCCAGGCCGCCTCCCTCCTCACGCTCGTCACCCTGGCCCGCAGCCTCTCCGCCCCGCTCGCTGCCAACCCCGCCAACAATGGCCTCCGCCAGTTGCTCAAAACGGCTGAAGTCACCCAGAAGCGCAACCGCGTGCTGGTCACCGCCACGCTCTCGCCCTCTCTGCTCACCAGTCTGGCCGAGGAAGAAAACTCAACGGAATCCGCTACCCAACCCGCTCCGCCTGCATCCAAGTAACCAGGCGCGCTTCCCCTGGCCTCGCGCCTAAACTGATTTTGTTCGAACTTAGACCCTTATCGACAAACCAACCCCTTGAGAGGTCTCATGAGCAGGTCCCCGATCGCCCGTTCCCTCAGGATTTCTGCCTTCGTCTGCACCCTTGCCCTCCTGCCCTGCCTTTTTGCTCGCGCCGCCGACAACCCACCTGCGCCCCAACACCCCGTCCTCACCGGCCAAGCCGCCTTCACCGACGCCTTCCACGAGTCCCCCGGAATTCGCCGCCATCTCACCTGGGCCGACCTGCCCGCCCCAGCGCCCAATGAGTCGGTCGACAACGGCCCAACCCTGGTTCCGCGCCCCGCCAGCGCCTGGCCCATCGCCCCCAAGGGCTTCAGGGTCGATCTCTACGCCACGGACCTCGACAATCCCCGCCTCCTGCGCGTCGCCCCTAACGGCGACCTATTCCTGGCCGAGAGCGCATCCGGCAAGATCAGGGTCTTCCGCGGCGTCGGCCCCGATGGCAAGCCGCAGCAGGTCTCCGTCTTCGCCACCGGCCTCCATCAGCCCTTCGGCATCGCCTTTTACCCCAGCGGCCCCAACCCTAAATACGTCTTCATCGGCGACACCGACGAAATCGTCCGCTTCCCCTACCAGAACGGCGACCTCGTGGCCCGCGGCCCCATGGAGAACATCGTCGATCTGCCTGGCGGAGGCCGTCTGCGCGGCGGAGGCCACTGGACCCGAGACCTGGTCTTTTCTGCGGATGGCACAAAGCTCTTCGCCTCGGTCGGCTCCCATTCCAATGTTGACGACTCCGACACCCACCCCGAGGAGTACCACCGCGCCGACGTCCTCGAGTTCACCCCCACCGGCGCCTTCGTCAAGGTCTACGCCTCGGGCATCCGCAACTGCGTCGGCGAAGCCATCAACCCTACTACCGGCGAGCTCTGGTGTTCCACCAATGAGCGCGATGGCCTGGGCAACAACCTCGTGCCCGACTACATCACCCACGTCCAGGAAGGCGGTTTCTACGGCTGGCCCTGGTTCTACTTCCACGGCCCATCAGGCGGCCTCCAGGACCCACGCCACGAGGGCCGGCATCCCGAATTGCAGTCCAAAGTCATCAATCCGGACATCATCGTGAACCCGCACTTCGCTTCGCTGGAGATGCTCTTCTATACAGGCTCCCAGTTCCCGGCCGAGTTCAAGGGCGACGGATTCGCTGCCGAGCACGGCTCCTGGAACCGCGCCGTCCGCACCGGCTACGAAGTCATCCGCCTGCCCATGAAGAACGGCCACGCGACGGGAGAATATGAAGACTTCCTCACCGGCTTCGTCCTCTCTGACGGCACCGTCTGGGGCCGGCCAGTCGGAGTAGCGCAAGCCGCCGACGGCAGCCTGTTCGTCTCCGACGATGGCTCCAAATCCATCTGGCACGTGAGCTACGTTGGGAAATAGCGGGATTAGCGGAGTTGGCAAAGCGTCTGAGCCCTCAGGCCGAACCTAACTCCGCGAACACGTCCGCCGCAGCGGACGGTTAACGCCGCTGACTCCGCTATCTACCCAGCCTGCCCCGCGCCGCGATCTTGAAGCCTCACTTCCACTCCGCCGCATAAGCCCACCGCGTCGGCCGCAGCGCAATGTACTGCGCCACGCGCGGCTTCGTGCCCCGGTTCGGGCTGCTGCCGTGGGGCAGCGATTGATGCCACAGCACCAGGTCCCCGGCCCTGCCCTCAATCGGCTTCAACCCCGGATGCCGCAGGATCGCCTGCCGCGGATCCTCTCCCGCAGGCAATTCCTCCAGCCACTCGTCCAGCGTGCGGTGGAACCCGGGAATGCAACTGAACGCCCCCTGATCCGCCGGCGTATCGGTCAGATACAGAATCCCCTGCACCCCGAAGCAATGCGGCCGCGCAATTGACGCATCCCAGTGCACATGCGGCCCCGGAAAGGTCCACCCCTCGCGCTCCGGCGGGTTGAAGCCGCCCTGGTCGATGCTCGGCCACAGGTCCTCTCTGCCCCACAACTGCGCGAAGGCCTTCACGAGGCGCGGCGACTTGCGATTGGCCACAAAAGCCGGATGGCGCAGCAGAGGAACCCAGATCGTTTTGCCGAATTTATTGCCGTACCAGGTCTCCAGACGGCCGGGATCGGCGTCAAGTACTTCGTAGATGGCCGCGGCCGCTGTGTCGCGATCCTCGGCTGCCACCGCGTCGTGCACCACCAGGTACCCGTGCTCATCCCAGAACTCCAGCTCTCCCGCCGTCAACCCCGGCACGTCGTCGAGAGAGCCGGCCGCCGACCCCACGGGCGTGCCCGCAAGCGCATCGCGCAGCCGTGTCAGCCGCTCCTCCTCGATCGCGCCGCCGTTGGTCTCGATAATCCACTCCTCAAACGACTCGAAGCCGGTGTGGTTCGCGGAATGGAGAAACCTGCCGGTCTCGAGAATGTTGAGTCCAAGGCCGGAGAGCAGCGTATTTTCGAGATCCCACTCTCCCGTGTCCTGGCGTGTCGTTGCTGTCGGCTCTTTGACCTTGAGCCAGCAGCGTTGCCAATAACGATAGAGATACGGAATCCCCAGCCGGCCCAGGTTGTCCGGCGCTTCAGCTTCGACGGCGCCGAGAGCGGCATTCGCGATTCTTTCCGTTTGCATCGTGCCTCGAACCCTTCCGAGAAGAATACTATCCGGTTGCCCTCCAGCCGCGTGGCCCAGGTGGCTTCGCATTCCCTCCGCGGGGCTCCATGGTGTAGACTCCTGCCTTCCCCGCACTCCAGCAAAATCGAGGTCATCATGGCAACAGTACTGATCACTGGCACGAGCAAGGGCATTGGCCTGGCCACTGCTCTCACCCTGGCCCGCGCGGGACACACCGTCTACGCCACCATGCGCAACCCGGCGCGCGCTCCGGAACTTGCCGAGAAGGCAGCGCAGGAAGGCCTGCCCATCACCATCCCGGTCATGGATGTCGACTCGGATGAATCGGTGGCGACGGCGATTGGCGCGATCTACGAGACCGGCGCTGAAATCGACGTGCTGGTGAACAACGCGGGGGTGGAACGCAACGGCTCGATTGAAGAACTCTCCATGGATGATTTCCGCGCCGCCATGGAGACCAACTACTTTGGCGCCGTCCGCTGCGCCAAGGCTGTGATTCCGCAGATGCGCGAGCGCAGGAGTGGGTTGATTATCAACATCACTTCTGTGGCAGGGCGCGTTTCCACTTCGCCGCTGGGGCCGTATGCCGCGTCCAAGTTTGCACTGGAGGCGCTGAGCGAAGCGCTGGCCCAGGAGATGAAGACCTACAACGTTCGCGTCGCCATTGTCGAGCCAGGCATCATCGATACGCCCATGGCGCGTGAGATCGAGTTGCCCCTGCCCGTTTCTCTCTACCCGCAGCAACGCCGCATGGCGCATTACTTTGCCGCTGCGCTCAAGACTTCGCGGCCGCCGCTCCTGGTCGCTGAAAAAATCAAGCAGATCATCGAGACCAGCCCGGATGAGATTGAATTCTGGCGGCTCCGCCATCCGGTCGGACCCGGCGCCGAGGCATTGATCGAATCGCGCAAGGCCACCAGCGATGAAGATTATGTGGCCCTGCAAGCTGCCGACGACGACACCTGGTACGCGATCATGGAGCAGCGCACGGGGTTGGCGCTGCGGCCGGAAGACTGAGGGCGCACCGGGACCTCAAAAATGCGGGAACTACTCTTGAATTGCGCTGGCTCCGCCGACCTGCGCCCGCGCGGCTAACTCCGCTCTTCATCACTTCCCCAGTCCCAGCGCCTCCACCACCTTTTCATCCACCTTCGCCGGCTGGCCATCTTCCTTCCATACCACGCCGAAGCCGCCGCGATAGTCCCACATCGCCCAGCCGATCCCATCCGCCTCGAGCGCCGTCCGCACATCGCGAATCCAGTTCATGCGCGACGCCTCATCCGAGCGGTCGCGATAGACGCCAAACTCGTTCGAGATCAGCGGCACGCCATTCTCCTTCCCCCACTCCGCCGCCTCGTTGATCATGAGCCGTATCCGGTGCCCGTTCCAGTGGTCGAGCCAGTAGCGCTCCAGCGGAACCCGGTTAGCGGGGTCCGGCACTTCCTTCACCAGCGCCGCCATCGAGCTCTCGTCCGCCGGGTAAGGAATCCCATGCGTATAGCGCCACCAGCCCACGCCCCATCCAGCGCCCTGGTGGGTGAACTCGTGCGGATCGTAGAAATGGAAGTTGTAAATCACGTTGCCGTCGACCAGCGGCTGTTGCGTGAGCAGGTCCACAATGTCGGAGTAGTTCGGCCCGGTGGCGACGATCGTGTTGTTTGGCGCAGCTTCGCGAATGGCCGCGGCCACCCGCGCCTGAATGCCCGCCCACCGGTAAGGATCGTTGACCTCCGGCTCGTTCATGATCTCGAAGAACACGCGCTCCTGGTCGCGGTTGGCATAGTGCGCGGCCAGGCGCCGCCAAAGCGAAGTGAGCCGGTCAACGGCGTCGTTGTTGGTCCGTATTTTCTCCTTGTAGCCTTCCTCGGGATGCAGGTCGATGGTGACGGCCAGGCCGTCGGCCAGCATGGTGTCCACAGCCTTGTCGAGCCGCCCCACAAAGTCCGCGTTGAGTTCTTCCCTGCCGTGCGGCCATTGCTCAAGAGGAGTGGCATCGATGCTCAGGCGCACGTTGTCGAAGCCCAGTTTGGCCATCAGCGCGATGTCCGCGGCATCCGTGTATCGATCGGTCCGCGCGGCCGAGTAGTCTGTGGCGCTCTGCGCAAACCACTCCGAAGCGTTGATGCCGCGCTTCAGATGCTGCGCGCGCGCAAACGCCGTGCGTACCCCGGCGGCGCGATCCTGAACCCCTTGCTGACGCGCCACACCCTGACCCTGACCCATAGCCACAAGCGCAAACAGAAGCAAAGCCCCAAGGCAACCCACACGTCTCAGCATGACCCAGCCTCCTTTGAAAAACCCGAGGTAACGATATCATGCTCGCAGGCTGTCCAGCGCGCCCCAGCAAGCTCACCATCGAGATGCCCGATGTGGTGCAAATGGACTTTGTGCTCGGGGCTGCACGGTGAACTCCCTGTCAAGGTACCTAGTCCTGCCTAGCCGCCCTGCCCCGTTCGTCCCATTGCCCAACCCCGCATCGAGGATGCACAATACGCAAATCATTCTGAAAGCAGGCCCGCTTCATGCTCAAATTCACCTCCGCTTCGCCGGCCCACCTCCTGGCCGGTTTGCTTGCAACCAGCTTCGTCTCCGCCGGCGCACCCGCGCAGAACCCGCCTGCCGGCTCCAGCGCATCGGCCCCGCCCGCCGCCAACGCCAATCCTTCCAGTCCGGCCCCAGCCAGGCCCGATGTCAACGCCGCATTCCTGGCCAAAGCCAGCCAGCTCTACTACTCCACCGCCAAAGCCGGGCTTAAAGCTTTCGACTGCGCGGTCCATCCGGATTGGCGCACCGCCGTCCTCAGCGCTGCACCCGGCACAACGGTCGCCGACGACGATCCCGACATCCTTCTGCTGAAGACAGTCAAAATCACCCTCCATGGCCGTCTCGCCGGCGGCTCCACTCTCGACTGGAACCCGGCGGCAATCCCCGCAAAACCCCTCGATCGGCAATCCACTGACCTGCTCGATCACATGCATAGCGCAGCGGACAGGACCCTGACCGGCTTCATGCAGTTCTGGTCGCCCTTCGTCGACGGCTCCGTGATTCCGGCGACACCCGATGGACTCCAGATCACCCATGATGCAAAAGGCCACACGATTCATGCCGATCAGGAGGGCACATCGCTCACTGAGATTCTCGACAACGACCTCGTCATGCAGCAGTTCAATGTGGTGATGGGCGGCGCGAAGATCAACTTCTCTCCCCGCTATAAACCCACCGGCCAGAGCCTGCTCGTCAACGCCTTCCAGGCCCGGATTCAGGGCCCCTCCGACCCACCCGAGCAGGCCGAGCAAATGCACGTCGAGGTTGACTATCAGACCATCGCCGGCTTCCCCATACCCTCCAGAATCAGCATGGAAGTGGTGGGCCAGTCGAAATTCGACGCCACGCTGGATGGCTGCACAGTCAACCCGGAATAGAATCTGCACCCAAAAGAAGAGCGGCTCCCATCTTGCCGGGAGCCGCTTCTGTTTTCAACTTCAAAATCGCCTATTGCGCTGAGCCGCTGCCTGTATCCCCGTCCAGCCTGGCCACCTGCTCAAAGGTCGTGCGCAGATACTTGTGCGGATTCACCGGCACGTTGTGCACGCGCACCTCATAGTGCAGGTGCGGCCCCGTCGACCGGCCCGACTGGCCCACATAGCCAATCACCTGGCCGCGCGTCACATGCTGGCCTGCGAGCACGGCGATCGCCGACAGGTGACCGTAGACCGTCATCACGTCATGGCCGTGGTTCAGCACCACCTGTCGTCCATAGCCGGCGCCCATCGACTCTCCGGTCACTTCCCCATCCGCCGTGGCCCGCACCGGTGCGCCATATCCCGCACTGATATCAACGCCGGAGTGGAACGCCCCTTCTCCGTTGAATGGGTCTTCGCGCTCACCAAAGCTTGAGGTCACAGGACCCTCGATCGGCCACATGGAAGGCGCATCCGCCAGTTGCGTCCAATCGCCTGAAAAACTCGGCGTCAATCCGCCCTCCAGCGCGCGCGATACACGTCCGCTGAGCGCCTGCGTCCGCAGGGTATAAAACTGGTCGATGGAGAGCTTCACCTGCTGCTGATTCACGTCGTCTGTCAGCGCCAGAGAGGTGGGTGTGGGCGCGGCCGCCGCTGTTGCCGCGGCCACCGGCTTGGCTGCTCCCAGTTTGTTCTGCTTCAGTCCGTACAGTGATGCCACTTCATTGGCCAGCGCGCCCAGCGATGCCACCTGCACATCGCGGTCATGCGCAATCTGCGCCATTTGTTTGTAGTCTTTGCGCAGATTCTCGCGGTCCTGCCGCACCTGGTTGAAACTCTCTGTCTTCAGCAGCATCCGGGTATACGAGCCGGCAAGGCCGACAATCGTAAACGCACCCACCAGAGCCGCAGCTACAAAGCCGTACGCATAGTGCAGGGGAAGCGGAATCTTGCGTACGCGCCCGTCTTCATCCCGGGCGACAAAAAGAATGTAATAGCGCTTGCGTAGCATCTTCGCCTTTCAACCCTGCAACCCACAGGGCCGCAATCCGCCGTGTACTCAGAGAAAAGCGCATGGCATGGGGCTCTTCAACCCCGTTTAAGAAGTCACCCCGAAGGGCACGGTTCCGTAACGTTGGTCAAGGTTACCAAAGCACCCCGCGCTGGGTCAACGAAATCCAGGGGTAAAATCCTTCTAAAATCCGCAATTTGCCCCCTATTTGGTGCTATCGACACCCCCATTTGGTGATATCGGCCAAAATCCCGGTAACGTGACCCGAGCCGAAGCTCCCCACCTCCTGGCGCCTCCCTCAAACTGATGCTGAGTGGCAGTGCGATTCATCCCGGCCTGATTCTCCTAATCCCTAATCCCTGTTTCCTGACCCCTGACCCCTGATCCCTGATCTCTGCCTTCCGTTTTGCCCTATCCTCAAGAAATGCTGTCCCGTCCATCCAGCAGCCCCCGAGATACAAGGCGTGGGGAACTTGCCCTCATCCGCCACATCCGCAGCTGCGCCGTCCGGTCCGCCTCCGGCCCCCTCAGGCTAGGCATCGGCGACGACTGCGCCCTCCTCCGTCCCCGTCCCGGACACGAGCTGGCCATCACCACCGATCTCACCATCGCCGGCATCCACTTCCGCCTCGACTGGCACACCCCCGAGTCCGCAGGCCATCGCGCCCTGGCCCGGGGCTTGAGCGACCTGGCCGCCATGGGCGCAAGCCCCGTCGCCGCCTTTCTCTCCCTGGGTTTGCCCCGCGAGTTCGCCAACCCAAAAGGCGGCTGGTCCTCTTCCTGGGTCGCCCGCTTCCTCGACGGACTGCTGGCGCTCGCCGAGACCCACAAGACCCCGCTCGCGGGCGGCGACGTCTCCGAAACCCCCGTCCCGCTCGCCGACATCGTTCTCATCGGGTCGGTTCCCGCCGGAAGAGCCTTGCTCCGCTCCACCGCCCGCCCCGGCCATTTGCTCTACGTGACCGGCTCCATCGGTGGAGGCGCGGCGGCGCTGCCTCATCTTGAGCGGCTGGCCCGGCAAAGCAACGCCCGGGCCGGCGGCATGAATCCGCCCCGCATCCCCAGGGACCTAGAACCGCTTCTGGCGCGCCATCTCTCCCCGCAGCCGCGCATCGCCCAGGGCCTCTGGCTGCAGCGCCGCGCGCTTGCCTCTGCCGCCATCGACCTCAGCGACGGCCTCTCCACCGACCTCACCCACCTTTGCGAAGAGTCCCGCGTCGCCGCCGAAGTCGACCCCTCCCTGCTTCCCATCCATCCCGGTGCCAGCATGGACTACGCCCTGCACGGCGGAGACGACTACGAACTCCTCTTCACCGCCCCGCCCGCCGCCAGCATCCCCAAAAAGATCGCCGGCGTCCCCATCACCCGCATCGGCCGCATCCTCCCCGCGCGCCCACGCCGTCCCGCCATCACTCTGCTCACCCCAAAAGGCCCCCAGCCGCTGAACCCTGAGGGATGGGAGCACTTCTCCTGAGTTGTCTCCGGCCCTGCCGCACAGCAAAGGTCCGTCCAATTCTGCAGACATGCTCCCCGAACCGCCCGCATCGACCAGCTCAAAGTGCGAAGGTCGCCCGCCCGCACCTGACACCTCCCATTTCAACCGTCTATCATGTTTGTTGCCATGACCAACACCATTCCCCGTGTCCGGTTTGCTCCGTCGCCCACCGGTCTGCTCCACGTCGGTAACGCGCGCACCGCTCTCTACAACTGGCTCTTCGCTCGCCGCACCGGAGGCCTGTTCTTCCTGCGCATTGAAGACACTGACCTCGAGCGCTCCGAAGCCCGCTTCGAAACCCAGCTCATTGAAGACCTGCACTGGCTCGGCCTCGACTGGGATGCGGGCCCCGGCGTTGTGGACGAGCCCGACACCGGCGACCACGGCCCCTACCGCCAATCCGAACGCCTGCACATCTACGCCGAGCACACCGAGCGCCTGCTGGCCGAGGGCAAAGCCTACCGCTGCTTCTGCACTTCGGAAGAGCTCGAAGCCGAGCGCGCACAAGCCGCCGCCGAGCACCGCCCCCAGGCCTACTCCGGCCGCTGCCGCAACTTGTCGCCCGCTGAGATCGACAGGAATCTCGCCGCCGGCATGCATTTTGCGGTGCGGCTGAAGATCGAGGACCACCCCCTTCGCTTCCACGACCTCGTCCGCGGCACGGTCGAATTTGCGGCCGAAACCGTCAGCGACCCGATTCTCGTCCGGTCAATGAGCTCCTCCAAAGGGCTGCCCTCCGCAGGAGTCCCTGTCTACAACTACGTGGTCACCATTGACGACGCCCTTATGGGCATCACCCACGTCATTCGCGGCGACGACCACATCTCCAACACCCCCAAACAGGTGGCCATCTACCAGGCCTTCGGCTGGCCCGTACCCGAGTTCGCCCACCTCTCCACCATCCTCGGGCCGGACCGCGAGCGGCTCTCCAAGCGCCACGGCGCAACGTCCATCTTGGTCTTCCGCCAGATGGGCTATCTGCCCGAGGCCATGGCCAACTACCTGGCCCTGCTCGGCTGGGGCGCCGAGGACGGCAAGACGGAGACCTTTACCCTCGCCGAGCTCGTCCCCATCTTCTCTCTCGAGCGCGTCACCCCTTCGCCCGCCATCTTCGACTTCGACAAGCTCAACTGGCTCAACCGGCACTACATCAAGCTGGCCGATCCCGAGCGCATTGCCAAGCTGGCCGAGCGGCAATTTTGCCTGCAAAAGCCGGGCATTTTCCCGCTGTGGACCTCCTCCGAGCTCTACACCTCCGAGACCATCGCCCTGCTGGCCAGCCTCGACCCTCCCATCCATCTCGACATCCCATCGCCTGAGCTGATCGCCCAGCGCAAGGCCTGGTTTGCCAGTCTTCTTGCCCTCTTTTTGCCCGGCGTCGATTACCTCGCCCAGCTTCCCGTCAAATCCGCCTTCATCTTCGGCATCGACCCCGACGCCGCCCACGCCAATCCGGAGAACGCCGCCATTCTCGCCGCCGACTCAGCACGCTCCGTCCTCACCGAGTTCGCCAGCCGCGTGCGCACCCACAGCGGGCACGTCACGCCTGAAGACTTCAAGCGCTGGATGAGCGAGGTCAAGGCCGCCACCGGCATCAAGGGCAAGGAACTCTTCCATCCCATCCGCATCGCTCTCACCGGCGCCCACTCCGGCCCTGAATTCGACAAGGTAATCCCGCTGATTGAAGAGGGCGCCGCCATGGGTCTGGCCATCCCCACCATCCACGACCGCATCCAGCAATTCGTCGGAGTCTGAGTGCGCGTGAACGGTGTTTACTGGATCTACGGGCCCTCCCGGGTACTGCGGGCATCCACCCCGCCAGCCCCCTCGCAGCTGGCTATCGTGCTGTGTCCGCGCGGCGGCCGCTTTCTACATGGCGAGCTGCTGTACCTGCGCCGAGCCGGAATCGATACCCTGGTCTCGCTGTTGAGCGACGAGCAGACGGAGATGCTCGATCTGACAGAAGAGGACGCGCTGGCACATCGAGTGGGAATGCAGTTCCTCCACCACCCAATCCCCGACCACGAACTCCCACGGGACGAAAGCGCCTTCCGCGACTTTGTGTGTGGGCTTGCCGTTCGCCTGCGAGGCGGCCAGCGGATTGGCATTCACTGCTGGGGAAGCATCGGCCGCTCCACGGTCACCGCAGCTTGCACGCTGATTCACATGGGATGGAGCGCTGGAGCTGCGCTGGCCGCTGTCGAGGCTGCCCGCGGCTGCGCTGTGCCCGACACCGAAGAGCAGGAGCAGTGGATTCTGCAGTACAAGGCGCACGCATGAAGGAGGTCTTCTGGATCGAAGGAGAGGCAAGGGCCGCCTTGGCCATTGTTCTCCGCCCGCGCGGTGACGATTGGCTGGCAGACGAGTTGCTCAGGATGAGGCAGGCCGGCATACAGACTCTGGTTTCAATGCTGGAGGACTGGGAATCTGATTCCCTTGGCCTTTCGGATGAGCGCCAACTCGCAGAAGGAGCTGGACTGACCTTTCTCTCCTACCCGATTCCCGACCGCGCGACTCCTGCGGAAATCCCTTCCTTCCGCAAGCTCATCGCCGAACTCGCGAACCGCCTCCGTGCCGGCGAACGCGTCGGTATCCATTGCCGCGCCAGCATCGGTCGCGCGAGCATGGCCGCCGCGTGCGCCCTCATTCGACTCGGATCGAATCCAGAAGCAGCCCTGGCCGCCGTCGAAGCAGCCCGCGGCTGCCCCGTCCCCGACACCGAAGAGCAGGAGCACTGGATACTGGATTACAAGGCGCATGCATGAACGACCACCGGCCTGCGCGGGCTGTGGACCTGACCTTCCCCCACCACTGGCAGGCTGAAATCCTCTCTGCGCGCCCACTCATCCTGCCCCCGCGCCACTTCGTCTATCCGCGGCAGGCCGAAGAAGTTGAGCGTGGCGCGCTGGAGGTTCTTATTCGTCCCGCCGGAGATGCGCAACCTGTCCTTGCGACCTGCGCCCTCGGCTTCCGCGATGCCCTCGTCCCCACCGGCCTCTGGTCCTGTCCAAAACCAGAAGAAATCTGTGCCGTTTCCGGCGGCTACGCCTACATCATCGATACAACCGCCCCGGAACGCTTCACCATGATTGCCTACCGGCCTGTCCTCGAGGTTCGCCCGCTCCCCGCGCAGGGCTTGCTCCTCTTTGTCGGCCATCACGCCCTCCTCGCCTGGGGCGCCAACGGCCAGGCCTGGCAATCGGAGAAGCTCTCCGACGAAGGCGTAACCATCACCACCATCGACGGCGCAAAACTCCACGGCCAAGGCTGGAGCATGATGACCGACAAAGAAACCCCATTCACCATCGACATGAAGACCGGCCTGCGCACCTGATTTCGCCGCGGCCATTTTCCCGTTGATTGTCCTACCCGCAACCGCCTACAGTGCTCTGTATGATTTCGAGCGACCGCCGCACCTTCCTGCGCAGCGCAGCCACCCTGGCCGGCGCATTTTCCCTCAACAGCCTCTTCCACCAGGCGCATGCCGCCGACTTCAACGCCGCCTCGCGCGCCGTCGCCCACCTGGGCCCTGCGGAGGTGGCGCAGAACGAGGACTTCTGGGCCGTGATCCAGCGCTGCTACTCGGTCAACCCCGACATCATCAACCTCAACAACGGCGGTGTCTCGCCTTCGCCCATCGTGGTGCAGCAGGCCGTCGAGCGCTATAACCAGCTCTCCAACGAGGGACCCTCCTATTTCATGTGGGGCATCCTCGACCAGGGCCGCGAACCGCTGCGCGAGAAGCTCGCCCACCTGGCCGGCACCAACCCAAACGAGATCGCCGTCGACCGCAACTCCACCGAGGCGTTGAACACGATCATCTTCGGTCTTCCTTTGAAGGCCGGCGACGAGGTGATCGGCACCAAGCAGGACTATCCGCACATGATCGAGGCTTATCGCCAGCGAGCCGAGCGCGACGGCATCGTCTACAAGCAAATCAGCTTCGACTTTCCCATCGAAGACGACGACGCGATCGTGAAGGCCTATGAAGCGGCGATCACTCCGCGCACGCGACTTATCCATGTGACGCACATGATCAACTGGGTGGGCCAGACCATGCCCGTGGCGAAGATAGCCGACATGGCCCACGCGCATAACATCGAAGTCCTCGCCGACGGCGCGCACTCCTTCGGCCTGCTCGACTTCAAGATCCCCGACCTGCACTGCGATTACTTCGGAACCAGCCTGCACAAGTTCCTGAGCGCGCCCATCGGCACGGGCATGATGTGGGTAAAAGCCGACAAGATCGAGAAGCTCTGGCCGCTCGTCTGCGCCGCGCAGCCGCACTCGGCCGACATCCGCAAGTTCGAAGACCTGGGCACGCGCAGCTTCCCGCTGGAGCAGGGCATTGGCGAGGCCATCAACTTCCACGAAGGCATCGGCAGCCGACGCAAGCAGGAGCGCATCGGCTACCTCAAGAACTACTGGGCCTCTCGCGTGCAGTCCATTCCGAAGGTCAAGCTGCACACCTCGCTCAACCTCAACTACTCCTGCGCCATCTGCGGCGTGAGCATCGACGGCATGACTCCCGGCGCGTTGGCGTCAGCCCTCTTCGACCGCTACAAGATTCACGCCGTTGGCATCGTCTGGGAAAACATCAGCTGCGTGCGAGTCACTCCCCACGTCTACACAACCCTGGCTGATTTGGACAAGTTAGTTGGCGCCATCGGCGAGATAGCGGCAAAGGCTTAGAGACGGAGCAGGTGAAACCTGGTCCGGCAAGCGGAGCCCTTGCGCGGGGAGGCAAAACGCGCTGAAAGCCGGCGGATTTTCCGGTTTAGGTGGCCCGTAAGTCCTTTGTTTCTTCAATGGGGCCAGAACTTCATGCAAATAAGTCATTTATTTTCTTGAATATAAGAGCGATTCGGGGGTCATTTTTTGCGTAACCTGCTTGTTTTCATGGGGCTGGGACGAAAGTGGCGTTTTCTGGAGGAGAGAATGGAAGGCGAAAAGTGCGAGCCGAGCACATTGCTGGCCGATTGGGCGCCGACAGTTCAAGCGATGTGCTTTGCATGAGTTCCTGCTCTGGCGGCTCAGTCCGGCTTCTCCATCCGCGCATTCAAGACTATTGTGCTCCGGGGGCGTTTAATTTTCTGCAAAAGCGCGGAGGAATTTGCGGGCGCGCCAGGCCGGGGCATTCCGGTTCGCGGCGAATTGGGGAGGGTGCGATTTGCCGGGCGTATTCTTATCGGAGACGGGCGAAACCGCAGGGATAGAAACGATGAAAGCCCTATCAAGCGCCGAACTGAAGATCGAGGACCTTGGCGGCGAATTGCAATTCACCATCTCGCGCGAACCCGGCTGGGTCGAAGTTGTGCTTGAGACGGGCGTGCTTTCGGGCGTCGGGGTGTACGCACTCCTCCAGCAGAGCGTGCTCTTCCTCTGCGGCTGTGTTCTTGGCATAGGGGCTCTGCTCATCAACTGGGCTCAGGGATCAACCACTGTGTTTCGCATCTCCAATCGCGGTGTTATTGCGACGGGAAATCTGCACCGGTGGTCTTCGTCCGACGTCAGTATTCCTGCCTCCGAGGTGAGGTCCATCGGTTGGTCGTCCGGCAGCTGTTCGTCCGACGGCGGGAGCCTTCCGGACGGGATCTATGTCTGGCATCGGCGAAGCGGCCTGAAGAGCACATGTGTCCTTCCCGGCCTCTCCCACAAGAAAGCTCAGGCTGTGACCGACGCCATCAAAGCGCGCTTCCCGCAGTTCACCATCGAAAGGGGACCATGATTTCGTTCTCTGTCGGGGTGGGTAGCTGAACTGTTGTGCGCCCTGCGAATTCGGCGGACTAGCTCTAATACTGTTCACTTAAGTGAATTTGTGGCATTCTGTATAAGTCAGGGACAGGAGGCCACAGTTGGCGGGTACGGTTGCGGAACTTCCTCCAGGTGCGAGGATCACGGACTACATCAGTCTTGGCGTCATCAGCAAGACG
>DATNHL010000297.1:0-4957 GCA_035604995.1 Occallatibacter sp.
CCCATGCCCGCCTTGCGCGCCACCGCGTAGCCGTCGATCACATAAAACTCGATCTTCTTCTTGAGCATCTCCTCCTGCGTGCTCTTGGGCAGCTTGTCCCACACCTCGGCTGCCGAGTAAGGCGAGTTGAGCAGGAACACCGCGCCCGGCATCGCCGCCTCCACCACGTTCATCTTCTCCAGGAAGCTGAAGTTGTGGCAGGCCACAAAGCTGGCGCGCGTAATCAGGTAAGTCGACCGGATCGGGTTCGGACCGAAGCGCAAATGCGAAGTCGTCATCGATCCCGACTTCTTCGAGTCGTAAACAAAATAGCCCTGCGCGTAGTTCGGCGTCTCGCTGCCGATAATCTTGATCGAGTTCTTGTTCGCGCCCACCGTTCCGTCCGAGCCCAGCCCGTAGAACAGCGCACGCACCGTCTTCGGATCTTCGGTCGAGAACGCCGGATCGTAGCTCAAACTGGTGAACGTCACGTCGTCTTCGATTCCAATGGTGAAGTGGTTCTTCGGCGCCGGCTTCGCCAGCTCGTCGAAGATGCCCTTGACCATGGCCGGCGTGAACTCCTTGGAAGACAGCCCATAGCGTCCGCCAATCACTATCGGCTTCACCGCAAACGGCAGCGTATCCGCGTTCTCCGCCAGCACCGTCACGATGTCCTGGTAAAGCGGCTCGCCCAGCGCGCCCGGCTCCTTCGTGCGGTCCAGCACCGCAATCGACTTCACCGTCGAGGGCAGCGCGGCCAGGAAGGCGCTCGCGTCGAACGGCCGGTACAGCCGAACCTTCAGCAGTCCCAGCTTCTCGCCCTGCTTGTTGAGCAGATCGACCGCCTCTTCCGCCGCCTCCGCCCCCGAGCCCATGATCACAATCACGCGCTCCGCATCCGCCGCGCCATAGTAGTCGAACAGGTGATAGGCGCGGCCCGTCTGCGCGGCAAAGCGGTCCATCACCTGCTGCACAATCCCCGGGACCGCGTCGTGGAACTTGTTGCACGCCTCGCGCGCCTGGAAGAACACATCGGGATTCTGCGCCGTGCCGCGAATGATGGGCCGGTCGGGGCTCAGCGCCCGCTGCCGGTACTCGATGATGTACTTGTCGTCCACCATGGCGCGGATGGTCTCGTCGCTGATGGGCAGAATCTTGCCCACTTCGTGCGAGGTGCGGAAGCCGTCAAAGAAATGAATGAAGGGAATGCGCGACTCAAGCGTGGCGATCTGCGCCACCAGGGCCATGTCGGCCACCTCTTGAACGGAATTCGACGCCAGCATCGCCCAGCCCGTCGTCCGGCAGGCCATCACGTCCGAGTGGTCGCCGAAGATCGAAAGCGCATGCGTGGCCAGCGTGCGGGCCGTTACGTGCATCGTCGCCGGGGTCAACTCACCGGCAATCTTGAACATGTTGGGAATCATCAGCAGCAGACCCTGCGACGCTGTAAACGTGGTCCCGAAGGCCCCCGCCTGCAACGCCCCGTGCAGCGCACCCGCCGCGCCCCCCTCGCTCTGCAGCTCTTCCACAATGGGCAATGCGCCCCAGATATTCTTCTTCCCCTCCGAGCGCCACTGATCGGCCCACTCGGCCATCGGCGACGAGGGGGTAATCGGGTAGATCGCAACCACTTCGGAGAGACGATAGGCTACCGAGGCAGCCGCCTCGTTCCCATCCAGAATTACCATTTTGCTAGCCGTTTCCTGTTCACTCATTCCCTTTTCCTCACAGCGCGGCCCGCAGAAAAAAACCGCTAGGTCGAGTCTCCTCGTTGGGGTGTAGAGTCGCTGTGATGCGAGACACAGGGCGGGTAAGCAATCCCATATTATGAAATAGTTTTCATATAATGACGACGTACCGGGTGGGCAGGTGGCCCACCCTTAAACCGCCAGCAAATGTATGGGTGCCCCATCCTTGACGCAGTTTCACCGCGGCAAGGGTGGGAAAGCAAAGAGCCTGAATCAACCCGTCTCTAAGCCCAGCTACACACTCACCGCAGCAGCCCCTCCACCAACGCCGCCCACTCGTCTTCGAGGTCCTCCCGGTAAAAATGTCTTCCCGCACGCTTGTACCAGTAGTCCGCGTTCCACGCCTCGCCCTCTTTGCGGTGCAGGTACGCATGAACCGCCATCCCCTCAGGCGTCTCCAGCTCGTCCACCAGCCCGTGCGCCTTTGCCCAGTCGCCCTTCGCGTCCCACCACAACCCGGCCAGCGGCGCCGTCAGCCCATCCGGCGGTTCCGCCCCGCTCAACGATCCTCGCATCTCCTCAACCGTCATACCACTCTTCTATCACCCGCTTTCCAGGGATTTCCAGCAAATTCTCCCCAACGGATGTGATCTAAGTCACTTTCTGCCGCCGTTGACACTGATAAAAACAAATCATCGTTCCGATGAATCGAGCTGAGGGGTCCGTCAGGGGGGGCAAACCGGAACTGGCGAAGGCACTCGCGCCGTCTTTTCCGGAGGTCAAACGATCAACTTGCGTGCGTCCAGGGGTTTTGAAATCAGCGTTTGCGGCACAGACCGGAATGGTCGTATACTTAACTAGGACCATTCCGGTCGTAGTTTTCATACGGGCCATCGTTGGAACGTGCTTCCCTTCCAGCGGCCCCAGGGGGTTAGGCGGGTGAGCGTGCTAAGCGAATTGAAGGTCGGTGAAAGCGGTATTCTGGTTGCCCTCGACCTGCCTGAATCCGTCCAGAACCATCTGATGCACATGGGCTTTGTTCCCGACGCTCTGGTCACCTCCCTGCGCCGCGCCCCCGCCGGCGACCCCACCATCTACGGCATCGACGGCATGGAGATTGCCCTGCGCCACGAAACCGCCGAGGCCATCCGCGTTCGTGAACCAGAATCCGAAGCCGAAATCGATCCATCCCTCCCCGAGGCCGATCAAACAGACGACCGGGAGCTCATCGAGGCCTCCCGATGAGCGCTTGCTGCGAAACCCCAGCGTTTGTACCGCCCAAGTCGTCTCCGCCCGCAGGCCCGCTCAGGACCGTCGTCCTCATCGGCCCGCCCAACTCCGGCAAGTCCACTCTCTTCAACCGCCTCACCGGCCTGCGCCAGAAGGTGGCCAACTACCCCGGCGTCACCGTCGAGCAGCGCATGGGCCTCATGGCCGGCGTCGGCCGCGACGACCTCACCCTCATCGACCTGCCCGGCGTCTACTCCCTCACCCCGTACTCTGAAGACGCCCGCGTCTCCATCGACGTCCTCCGCGGCAAAATGCCCGGCACGCCCAAGCCCGACGCCGTCCTCCTGGTCCTCGATTCCCTGCACCTCACCCGCCAGCTCATGCTCGCCGCGCCCGTCCTTGCCGTCGGCCTGCCCACCCTCGTTCTGCTCAACATGACAGACCTGATGGCATCCCGCGGCGGCCACATCGACTCCCTCAAGCTGGCCCGCGAACTCGGCGCCCCCGTGGCCCAGATCAGCGCCACCCAGGGCACCGGCCTTGACGCCGTCCCCCTCTTCCTCCACCAGCAGACCGAACGCCAGGCCGCCAAGCCCCTCGCCCTTCCCGTCCTCGGCAACGCCGCCAGCGCCCACACCTGGGCCGCCCAGGTCAGCCGCCGCACCGGCTACCGCGCCCCGCTTTCCGTCGAAGGCACTCGCAAAATCGACAACATTCTGCTCCACCGCATCTGGGGCCCCTTGCTATTTCTCGTCGTCGTCATCGGCGTCTTCGAAGTCGTCTTCTCCATCGGCCAGCCGCTCTCTGACGGCTTCGGCGACATCCTCGCCCGCATGGGCGATCTCGTCCGCCCCTTCCTTCCCGCCGGATGGCTTCAGTCCCTCATCCTCGACGGCGCATGGAAGGGCATCTCTTCGGTCCTCGTCTTCCTCCCCCAGATCCTGCTGCTCTTCCTCTTTATCGGAATCCTCGAAGACTCCGGCTACCTGGCTCGCGCCGCCCTCATCGCCGACCGCGTCATGCGCACCACCGGCCTCAACGGCAAGGCCTTCATTCCGCTGCTCTCCGCCTACGCCTGCGCCGTCCCTGCCATCATGGCCACGCGCACCATTGAGAACAAGCGCGACAGAATGGCGACGATTCTGGTCACGCCCTTCATGACCTGCAGTGCCCGCCTGCCCGTTTACATGTTGTTAATCGCCGCCTTCATCCCCAACATCGCCTATCTCCACGGCTTTCTCGGCCTGCGCACCATCGTCATGCTCAGCCTCTATGTGGCCGGCTTCGTCGGAGCCATGACCACCGCCTGGCTGCTCAAGAGCTCCATCCTCAAGTCCAGCGAAACCCCTTTCATCCTTGAGCTGCCCCAGTACCGCATGCCCACCCTGCGCTCGCTTGGCATTCGTCTCGTCGACCGCGCCCGCGTCTTCCTTCGCCAGGCCGGAACCGTCATCCTCTGCGTCACCCTCGCCCTTTGGGTTCTCGCCCATCTTCCCATAGCCCACATCGCCGGCGGCGCCTGGTCCGCGCCCGAGCTGGCCGACTCGCTCATCGGACGCCTCGGCCACCTCATCGAGCCCGCCATCGCCCCTCTCGGCTTCAACTGGAAGATCGGCATCGGCCTGCTTTCGAGCGTCCTCGCCCGCGAAGTCATGGTCTCCACCATGGGCACCCTCTACGGCGCCGACCCTGCCACCCAGGCCATGCACCTCCAAACCGCGCTCCACCACGACATGACACTCGGCGGCGCACTGGCGCTGATGATCTTCTTCGCCTTCGCCATGCAGTGCACCTCGACCATGGCCGTCGTCCGCCGCGAAACCAACTCCTGGAAGTGGCCCGCCGTCCAGTTCCTCTACATGCTGGTTCTTGCCTGGGTCGCCGCCTTCGTCGTCAACCACACAGCCATGGTCCTCTTCGGCTAGAGCATTTTTAATGTTACTATAAGGTAGCTCAAGCGATCTCCGCGGAGAAGATGCCGCGACCCTACGACAACGATTTGCGACGCAAGGTATTGGCGGCGCACGGGGCGGGCAAAGGCTCGCAAAGTGCGCTTGCGG
>DATNHL010000298.1:0-6930 GCA_035604995.1 Occallatibacter sp.
GCCCGCGCCCAACTCCAGAGCGCCGCCGATTCGATATTCGAGAACCTGACCGCGCGCAACGCCAAGGACGTGGGACATCAGCTCGATGAGGCCACGGCACGGCTGAAGAGCCTCCAGAACGAGATCGAAGTCTCGGTTTCCGAATCGGTAAAGAGCGACGTCTCGAAGTCTCTCCAGAGCTTCGAGAAGACCATGGACGACACGGCGCAGCGCGCCGTGGCCGCGGTCCGCAACCAGCTCCAAAGCGCCGCTAATTCGATCTTCGAGGAATCGGCCGCGCGCAACGCCAAGGATGTGAAACATCAACTCGATGAGGCCACGTCACGGCTGAAGAGCATCCAGGACGAGATCGAAGTCTCGGTTTCCGAATCGGTGAAAAGCGATGTCTCGAAGACTCTCCAGAGCTTCGAGAAGACGATGGACGACTCGGCGCGGAACTCCGTGGGACGCTGGCGCGGGGCTCTGGCAAAGGACTTGAATTCCGTCGCCGACATTCTGGGCGAACACTTCCGCTCGGAAGGCGAGGCCGACGGCAGCAAGAAACAGTAACCGAGCAGCGGCAACCTTGATGGGTCAGCCCCGCGTCACGCCTCGCGGTGTTAACCAATTTGACAAATGCCAGTATTCGGCATAACCTGGTTAGTTGAGCGAGTACCTCTTCTCCTCTTTCAGATCCTCTGAACTAAGTCAGCCCATCTGAAGTTCTCCCTTCTTAGCTCCCTACAGAACCTAGGAGAATCCCATGTTAGATCAAAGTGTTCCCCAGTCCGCCAGGCCCACGACTTTCCCCGGCAAGAAGTACACGCCGGCGCCGACCCAGGCAGTCACGCCTTCGCACGACCAGATATGCCAGCGGGCGTACGAGCTTTACGAATCGCGCGGCCGTCAGGATGGCTTCTCGGAACAGAACTGGTTCGATGCTGAGCAGCAGTTGCAGGCGCACAAATAGCGGACGGGGGCCAGCATTTATGGATTGCTTGCAGTGCGCAGATCTGTCCCGGACTTTTGAATCGGCGCACGCCAGGTACGTCGCAGCTCGGTCGGCAGACTTTTATCGGATCAGCACTGAGCCCGCGGCTAAGAAGCAGGTCGACATGGAACGTGCCAGGATCGACCTGCAAGAGCACCATGCGGCATGCTCGTCGCGATCCGGCGATTAGGTGTTGATAACCCGGCGGTTCCGCACTTTCCTGCAGGGCTCCGTTTCCTAGTCGCTGTCATTTATTCGGAATCTATCTTTCCAATCGAAACGAGGAGAACGAATGCGCAAGACCACGCTGTTGCTTATTACTCTCACCCTCCTGGCAGTCCTGCTGCCCCTGCAAACAGCCGCCCAAGACAAGTCTATGAAGATGGCGGGACCACCCAAAGTGCTGCAAATCGGCCGCGAAGAAGTGAAGCCGGGCAAAGGTGCGGCCCATGAGAAGCTGGAGGCCGCATGGTCGCAGGCGCTCATCAGCGCCAAGTACCCGACGTACTATCTGGCGATGACGTCGGCCACCGGCCCCAACGAGGTTTGGTTTCTCACTGGATTCGATTCCTTCACCGACTGGGAGAAGGATGCTAAGTCGTTCGAGAACGCGCCTGCGCTGCGGGCCGTCTCCCAGAAGTACACACCCCAGGAATCGGAGTTTTTGTCGCAGGCGCGCAACCTGGTGGCCAAGTATCGCACGGACCTCAGCTATCGCCCGGAAATCAATTTGGGGGAAATGCGATATTTCTCCGTGCGCACGGTCAAGATCCGTCTGGGCCACGACAGCGAGTATACGGAGCTTCGCAAGCTGATGAATGGCGCCAGAGAGAAAGCCAATCTGGATGAACATAGCGTGGTCTACCAGGTCATGTCCGGGACTCACAATGGAACCTACCTGGTATTCACGCCTTTCAGGTCGGCGGCGGAATTCGAGGCGGTGCTGGGTTCAACCACCACCAATCAAGCCTACCAGGATGCCATGGGCGATGAGGGACGGCAGAAGTTCATGGACCTGCTCGGGAAGGCAGTGGTTTCAAGCGAGGACACGCTCTTCGCCTTCAGCCCCAAAATGAGCAGTCCGTCGCCCACCACGGTGGCCGCCGACCCCGCATACTGGCAGCCCAAGCACGGGATGACCCAGAAGGACACCACGGCCGCCAACGATTCAACCCCGGCCGCAAAGATAAAACCTGTGAAGAGGTAGCTACACTCCGGTTGCCAGGGCACCCGCACCAGGGTGCTCCTGGCGCCATTTTTCCGCATTCAAGATTTGCCGCCTGCCATCGGTTCGGATTCCAACTGAGACAATCGCGCTCTCCGCTGGGCCGTGAACGAAGAGTAGACCGCAGCCGCGGCTACAATCACATTTGCCACCACCACCGGCATGGCGCCGATGAGGAAGCCATACGCCACCCAGAGAAGAGCCGCTCCGGCTTGGATTTTCCGCAGGGTCGCTGCCCCCCGAAAAAAATAGGAGCTGGCAAATACCGCGGTTGCCACCCATCCGATCGAGTTAAGCATGGTCATGGTCACTCAGGCCGTCGCGCTTTCCGCCAGTCCGGCATCGGCTTCGGCGGGCCGCAGGGTTAGCCAGTCAGTCCGGACTTTGGCCCACTCCTGGACGAGAAATCCGTGCGACTCGAAGAAATCCCGGATCTGCGGCTGCTGCCAGCCCACAACCTTCTCCAGGATCGGAACCAGCATCGCCAGCGCGTTCGAGCTCAGCACGGTGCGCTTGGCGACCTGGGTAACGTCCCGGCTCTCCGAGACAGCGATGGTCAGCCCGTCGAGACCGTTCACGTGCAGCATGGCATGGAGATCGGAGCTGCCATCGCCGGCGTAAATCAGGTGGTCGGGGCCGATCTGCAGATCGGCTTGCAGTTGGTCGAGACGTGCAACCTTGCCGTACCCCGCCGTGACGCGAGTGATGGCCTCGATCTCGCCGCCAGAGTTGTACTTGAACTCGGTCCCAAAGATGTGATCCGGGGGAAGAATCCCTTCGAGCGCGGACTGCACCAGTTCCACCGGCGCCGCCGAGAGCACGTAGAAATCGAAGTGGTATCCGTCGATGCCGCTGCCCAGGATCTTGTAGAGCAGATCAATATTCTGCTTCAGGGGAATCTTCTTCCCGGCTGCCAGCAAATGCTCGCGGCGAACGCTGCGGAATTGCGGATCATGCAGCAGCAAATAGGCCAGCTCAGCGCCTTGCTGAACCAGGTTCAGCAGGGCCATGCCGGTAGCCTTGCGCTTGAATTCCTCTACCGGGATCCCCAGCAGTTCGCTGAGCACAAAACCAGAGTCGTTGAAGCTGAGGGTCTGGTCGAAGTCACTGGCAAAAAGATAGCGTTTAAGGAATTTGTCACTCATCTACACATTAGATAACAAAGCGGTGTGGAAAGACTGTTAAAAGTGCCCCCGAAATAACGATTCGGCTCAGCCGTTTTCCTGATTCCTTGGCTCACTACAACGTGCTGAAAACACTGTGGTTAACCGGCTGGCCCCAGCCGGGATTCTTGCCCAAAAAAGCGGCGACTAAAGTCAGTAACGGTCCCTGCCGATAGAGGACGATATGGACCTCTCAGCGATAGCCCTTCAAGGGTTGGACCAGGCGCAAGTTCAACTGCAGAACGCCGCCGCCAGGCTGGCCGGTGCGGGGGCGGATTCTCCCGAAGGAGCCGGCTTGGACACCGTGGACCTCAGCACGGAGATCGTAGCGCTGATGTCCGCGAAGAACCAATACTCAGCCCACCTCAGCACCCTGAAAACTACCGACCAGATACAGAAAAGCTTGCTCGACGTGACGGCCTAAATCACACCGGCGATGGATGGCGCGGGTGCTGATTGCAGCTTGACGGCCTGGCCGGCGTGAGCGGAGCCGCAGCACGCTAACCCCTCAATTCCTCGCCAGATCAGGCGTGAACCATTACACTTCAGAACCTAGGTTCTCGTCCATGCCATCGCCGGGAAGGTTGTTAGCTTTGGGAGTTCTGCTGGGAGTTCTTCCCAGCCTGCATGGGAGTGCCACACCACCCCAGCAGCCAGCGCCGAAGCTTCCCGCCGGCCAGGTGATCGAGTCTGTGCGCAGTCTGGACAATCCCTCCCAGGGCTACGCTCTTTATCTACCCTCCACCTACTCGCCCGACCGTGCCTGGCCCTTGCTGATGGCTTTTGACCCCTCAGCCGAAGGTGCCACCCCGGTCAAGCTCTTCCGGGATGCCGCGGAGAAATACGGGTACATCGTGGTGGGATCCAATAACTCCAGGAACGGCCCCACGCGGCCTTCGGCCGAAGCCTTTGACGCCCTGTGGCGGGACGTGCACGCGCGCTTTCGGGTGGATGACCGCCGGATTTATGCCGCCGGCTTCTCCGGCGCTGCCCGGTTTTCCAGTTGGGTGGCCGGCAGTTGCCAGGGATGCCTGACGGGCGTGATTCTGAGCGGCGCCGGGTTCCCGCCGGACCATCCTCCTTCCCCCGGCCTTAAGTTTGTGGTGTATGCCGCCATCGGGCAATACGACTTCAATTTTCCGGAGATCGTCCAGCTCCGCCAGGCGCTCGAGCGGGACAAGATCACGCATCACATCGATTCTTTTGACGGCAGCCACCAATGGATGCCACCGGCCCAGGCCCAGGCGGCGATCGAGTGGCTCAACCTGCAGGCGATGGCGAGCGGCATCCTGCCGCGCGATGAGGCCTTCGTGGCGGCGCAGTGGTCGCAGCGCCTCCAGCAGGCGCAGGCCGAGGAGCACAACCACGACCTCTACGAAGCCTTCCACAGCTATTCATCTCTGGCCGCCGACTTCGGCCCGCTGCGCGAGGTAGGCGAGGCTCGAGCCGCCGTCGAGCGGCTGCGCAACTCTCCCGAGTTTCACCGGGCGCAAGCCAGCCTCGACGACCAGTTGCGCAAGCAAAACAGCATCACCGCCCCGATCATTGCCAGGATGATCTCCCTGGCCAGCAACCCGAGCGGCGAAATCGCAAGCCTTCCCCAGGTTCAGCAATCGCCGATGCCAATGCAGGCCGGCGGCAGGCCTTCCGCCGGCGGCCCTCTGGCGCCGGATTCCAGCAGCGGGCCGGGGATGGTCCGCCTGCAGTTGGAAGGCGAGCTGACCAGCCTCCGCAAGCAGCGCGAGCGCGAAACCAATCCGGAGAAGCTCACCGTTCTGCGCCGGGCTGTGGGAGCTGTGTTTGGGTACGCCTATGATTCGGGATTCACGATGCTCGACAGCAAGAACTACCGCGCCGCGGCCGCCTATTTTGAGCTGGCCACGTTCGCGGCTCCCAAGGCAGCCGCTCCGATGCATTACCACGCCGCGGCCGCCTATTGCCTTGCCGGCGACAAGAAACAAGCGATGCGCGTCCTGCGCCAGGCGGTGGCCGAGGGCTTCAACGACCGGGCACGCCTCGAAGCAGATCACGACTTCGACCGCCTGCGCAGCTCCCCGGAGTTCCAGGCGGTGTTGGCGAGCTTAGCGCCGAAATAGTTGAGCCCCCGCGGCGGTTCTGGCTAAAGAAATTCAGAATTCCTGCCGAAGAGGTAGGGTGTGGCCAATCCAGGCATCGATAATGAACGTCCTGTTGACTTACTCTGCCCCCGCGGAGCGAGCCAGCGCGGCTGAGGTCGCGGCCGATCATCAGAAGCTGCTCCAGGAGCCGCTGGTTCACCAGCTCCTCGATAGCTTGCCCGAGCCGGCGATGATCCTGAACCCGCAGCGGCAGGTCGTCCTGGCCAACCGCAAGCTGGCGGCGCTGCTGAGCGCCGAGCCGGAACAGTTGCTCGGGCGCAGGCCGGGAGAGATACTGACCTGTATTCACTCCCAGGACGGCGCCGGGGGCTGCGGGACATCGAAATTCTGCGCGCAGTGCGGTGCGGCCGGAGCGATCTGGGAGTCGCAGACGACCAACACCGCTCAGGTGCGGCAGTGCACAATGACGTGCGCTACTGGAGAGGGTTCGCTGTCCCTGGACCTGAAGGTGTGGGCAACTCCCCTGGCCGTCAGTGGGCGGTTCACGGTCTTCGCCGTCCGGGACAAGGGCAACGCCTAAGAGCGGTGAGCCCTTCCAAAAGAAAAAGCTGCTATCTCTGCCAACCTGGACTTCGACATCGGCTCTCCCTATCGGGGAGAATGCAGCCACGTGGGTGCCTGGGGAACTTGAAATCCCGGATCGTGAAAGGAAAAATCATGAAGAAAGCTATTGCGATTGCAGCTCTAGCTCTGTCGTTCGTTGTGGGCGCAGCCTTCGGCGATAGGGTGCGGGACTGGCACGACCTGGAAGCGGTTCACAAACACGTGCAGGAAGCGATCCATGAAATGGAGAAAGCCCGCGCGGCCAACCACTACGACATGGATGGACACGGTGTGAAGGCCGAAGAGCATTTGCGGCAGGCCGAGCGCGAGCTGCACGAGGCAATAGAATCCGCCAGGAAATAGGGACCCGGCTTAGGGAATCTCTCGCGGAAGAACTGGTCGGGACGGGCAGATTTGAACTGCCGACCCCTCGCACCCCAAGCGAGTGCTCTACCAGGCTGAGCCACGTCCCGACATACAGCAACCGCCGGGTGGCGGTGTGGGGTAAACGTGATTTTACACTATGGCGCGGCGCGCGCCGGCCTCCTGGCTCACCCTGCCCGGGTGGCCGAGCCCTTGCCGATGGCCATTTCCGCCAGCGTCTTCAGGTCGGGGACTTCCAAGTCCGGCTTGGCGGCGACGCGCTTCACCGCGCCCGGGCCGCGGCGCGTCACCAGCACGGTGGACATCCCCATCTGCTTGGCCGGGATCACGTCGTGAAAAACGCTTTGCCCGGCGTGCAGCACTCTGCGGGGCGGCAGGCCGATCTTCTGCAGGGCGAACTCGAAGATGGCGCGCGCCGGCTTGTAGGCGCGGGCCTGGCCGGCGGTGACCACCCAGTCGAAATCGACGTGCAGTTGCGGCAAGGTGTCTTTGAACAGGTCGTCGTCG
>DATNHL010000299.1:0-5427 GCA_035604995.1 Occallatibacter sp.
ATATTTGTTTTGTGTTGTTTGCACGAACAAAATGTGCCTTTGCGTTGTCTTGTTAGCAATCTCGTGACACGAGTGCCAATTGTAGTGCTCCGCTCTTATCCTTGTCAAGTGGCGGCAGGGGGCGTGAAGTCCAGCGGTCGGCTCTGGCGGGGCGGGGTGAATGAAACTGAAACGACTTCCGATCCTGATTACATTATATCAGTCTGACCCAGCTTCCAGTGCCAGGGGGGTAAGGCTTTTTCTGCCGCGGTGCCGGTATGATGAGCCGAGGACGGACACCATGCTCATCGACCGCCTAGATCACGTGGTACTCACGGTGCGCGACCTCGCCCGCACCTGCGACTTCTACCAGCACGTCCTCGGATTCGAGCTGGTCACCTTTGGCGCCGGCCGCAAGGGGCTGCGCTTCGGCGGGCAGAAGCTGAACCTGCACCAGTACGGCCAGGAGTTCGAGCCCAAGGCGCAGCATCCCACGCCCGGCGCCATCGACCTCTGCTTCATCACCCGCACGCCCCTCGACCAAGTCCGCCGCGAGCTGGGCGAGAAGGGCATTCCCATCGAGGTGGGACCAGTGGAGAAAGTAGGCGCCATCGGCACCCTGCTCTCGGTGTATGTGCGCGATCCCGATCACAACCTGATTGAGATTGCCAACTACACCCGGCTGGACGAGGCGCCCTGACCGGCATGCCTGGTTGCGCTGCGCGAGCGCGAGCCGCCTGTGGTTTGAATCTGCCGCCGCGGATTCACGCGGATAGCCTGCCCCGAGCGCAGCCGAGGGGCGGATAAAAGAAAGCCTCCGAGACGCCGAGGGCACGGAGTTTTGAAGGGGCGCAGCTTTAGCTGCGCCGTTGCAGCCCTCTTTTTGATTTGTCATCCCGAGCGAAGCGCGACCTGAGCTCGTCGAAGGGAGCGCGAGTCGAGGGATATGCAGTTGCATGCCCACCGCAGATTCAAACCAAACCGCCGATGACGCCGGGGCCCGTCGGGCCGACCGAAATTAGCCCAGGGCGGAAGCCCTGGGTAGGCGAGCAAAATGGACCCGAGCGAGCGCGAGGGAACTAGCCGAGGCCGAGCAACGCGAGGCCGAGCCCTGAGCGAAGTCGAAGGGTCGCGACTGAGCGCGAGCGCGCGGATGGCCGCGGATCAAAGGAAAACCGCCAAGGACGCCGTCGGCGCGGCAAGGGCACACAGTTTTGAAGGGGCGCAGCTTTAGCTGCGCCGTTGCAGCCCTCTTTTTGATTTGTCATCCCGAGCGACGCGCGACCTGAGCTTGCCGAAGGGAGCGCGAGTCGAGGGATCTGCAGTTTTGTCGGTTAGAGGTGCTTTGCAAGCTCTTCGTACGCCGTAATGATGAAAGGCATTTGTGGCAGGATGGTGGCGACGTCCACACTCACAAGCGGATTGTGCGCGGCGGTGTCGCCCAAGAACTTGATACCCTTTATTGCATTCGCCGTCTTGCCGGTGAGCAGGGGAAGACCACTGACTTTCTCTTTCGCCGCCACCTCCATGCTCTGTTCTAACCCCCTCCAGCCACCGGGGCGGGTCTTATCCTCCAGGAGCGTTTCGCGGCCAAGTTTACCGAACACAATGATCAATAACTTCTCTAAAATTTTCCGCAGCAGAAAAGCCGTGGAGTTCCCGTTCCTGCCAAAATTATCGTGCAGTTCAGCAAGCTCTACTTCAAAATTCCGAGCTAACTTGGCCCTGAGGGCAGACGAAAAGAGCTGCTGCTCGAGTTCTGCGACTTTCCGCCCCTTTGAGATGAGCCTGAGGGCCTCGTCCCGCGGCACGGCGGCGACCACCCAATAGTTGAGACCTGTACCCTCTAACTTCACGGCGTGGATGCTCCCGTTACGGACGAACTTCGACAGATAAGGCTGCACCTCGCTGGTGCTCCACCCTTGCAGGGGCCGAACGGGGAAGAAGCTCGGCAGAGCCGACGAATGTCTTCCCCTCATCATCGAGGACGGTTACATCGATTTTCATTTCTAAGGCGCCTCCGCCGCTTATTGCACGTAAACGTACTTGCCGCCCTGCATGAAGCGGCGCAGGTTCCGGCTCTTCTGCTGGGCCTGCATGGCCCCGGACAACGTTGTTATCGGATAGTGATAGCCCATCTCCGCAAACTTTCGGCGTATCTCGCCGAGACCTCGGGGCGTTTTAAAATATTCTTCGGCCTTCAACATTTCGACCAGATCGGGTATTTGGATCTTGCCCGCTTTTTTTCGCGGACGTGCTGGGACGGTCGCGCCCGTTGACGCGAGGCCGGCTCGGACACGGTCAACGACTGCGCTCACTTCTTCAGGAGAACCGCTGATGTCGACGCTTACACCGTCTGGGGTCGTGATTTTGGCGTTTGCCATGACGCACTCCTAGTACAGCGAATATTTCCAAAGCTTCTTTCCGCCGTTCGCAACCTGGGCCCGCCTCAAGAATTTCTTTTGAACGAGCCTTGTCAAGGGCGTTCCAAGGTTCTCCTGCGGGTAGTGCCAGCCACGTTCAGCCAGAGCGGCTTTCACCTCGCCTAACGAGCGCGGCTGAGAGAAGAACCCGTCGTCCCTAAGAGATAAAATTCGCCCGGTGGTTACGGATCGCTTCCCGCCAGTACGGGCGGGAGTCGGCACCAATGCCTCCGGGGTGACGCCCAGCGGTCGGTCCAACAGCCGCGACAAGATTGTCTCGAAAGCCGCCACCTTTAAGGGCCCGTCTGCCATGTCGGCAACGGCTGCTTCGGCAGTCCTTCTGGCCTTGATCAGATCTGTTGGCCTCACACTTGCCTCCGGCACAATTATAGGCAAGGTAATAGTGTTTTGCAACCATGAGCATGCGCGTCTCCCCGTGACAGAGGCCCGACGTGGCGTCGTCATCTAGCGGCAATAGTCCGGGGGGCTCACCTGGTTCTACCCCCACACCCCTCGGCATTGTCAGGACGGCTTTCCCGCGGACCACGGATCGGTGAACAGCACAGGAGAATCCTTCCTAAGCCGCCAGACCACGCGAAATGGGCCAAACCATGAGGCCATAGGGCGCGCGAGCTCTCCGTACCGCGTCCCGTATGCCCCGGCGACGCCGCGGAATCTTAGGCGTCACCGCCTCGCCAGCCCTGCAGACCGCATTCAAGACCGGCCCTGGCCCCCGGCCCGCGACCCGACTGCAGCCAAGCGTCGCCTCATCGGAGATGCGGCGTGGATCGTTGGGCGCGGAGACGACGACCAGCTATGGCTAGGCCCCATGCATAGTGGCGTCAAATAGCACGCCTATATATAACACTCTACAGGTGTTAACAGCGAAGTTAACATAGACGCTAAGTTCATCTGCGTCAACAAATAGGCGTGCAGGAAGCAAGCCATGCCGTCTACCCCTGACGGAGACCCGTTGTGACGCCATCATCTAATAGCAATAGTGCGAGGCTCACCTGGTTCTACCCCCACACCCCTCGGCATTGTCAGGACGGCTTTCCCGCGGACCACGGATCGGTGAACAGCACAGGAGAATCCTTCCTAAGCCGCCAGATCACGCGAAATGGGCCAAACCATGAGGCCATAGGGCGCGCGAGCTCTCCGTACCGTGTCCCGCATGCCCCGGCGACGCCGCGGAATCTTAGGCGTCACCGCCTCGCCAGCGCTGCAGACCGCATTCAAGACCGGCCCTGGCCCCCGGCCCGCGACCCGGCCGCAGCCAAGCGTCCCCCCTCGGAGAGGCGGCGAGGATCGTTGGGCGCGG
The DNA here is from genome assembly GCA_035604995.1 of Occallatibacter sp. Taxonomy (GTDB): domain Bacteria; phylum Acidobacteriota; class Terriglobia; order Terriglobales; family Acidobacteriaceae; genus Telmatobacter. The sequence goes on from DATNHL010000299.1 coordinate 3,724, forward strand.
AAGACGAGGACCAGCTATCGCTAGGCATCGCGCATAGCGGCGTCGCTCGCGCTCAGTCGCGAAGCTCCCTCGCGCTCGCTGAGATATTAGGCTCAGCCTACCCAGGACTTCCGTCCTGGGCTAATTTATGCCGCGCCTACGGCGCTGGCGCGTCGGGGCTCCTCGCGTCCTCGGCGTCTCGGCGGTTTTGTTTGATCCGCGGCCGTCCGTGGGAATCCGCGGCGGCAAAGAGATCAGATCCCTCGCTACGCTCGGGATTTCCCCTCGGCTTCGCTCGGGGCAGGCTCCGCAGGCTCGGACGCCCGCAAAACGGCTCAACTTCGCTCGCGCTCAGTCGCGAGGCTCCCTCGCGCTCGCTGGGCTATCAGGTTCAGCAGACCCACCACTTACGTGGTGGGCTAATCTATGTCGCGCCTACGGCGCTGGCGCGTCGTGGGCCTCCGCGTCCTCGGCATCCCGCCCGTTTGGTTTTGGCGGGGCATCCCTAGCCGGATTCCAGACCCTCCGCCATCTCCAACATCCTGGTGACGCTGTTCCAGTTTCTGGCGGTGGCGGGGGTCTTCAGCGTCCTATCGAGGACGGGCGGCAGTTTCGACCGTCCCATGCCATGAGGATAATAAACGTAGAGTTCGCGGCCGTCGATCCACAGCTCCTCCGGATCGGCCTTGATGCGGAGAACCTTGTCGCGAGCTTCCAGGCCGGGATCACTGGCGAGGAAGCTGACCAGGAGTTTGCTGGGATCGAGGCCGCGCCGCTTGGCGAACGGGTTTCTTGCGATCACGCCTCGCAACTCGGAAGCGGTGCGGACGATAACATTGGGCCGAAAGCCGAAGCGCCGCTCGATGGCGTTCTCGATCCGCCGGGCCAGCCGAACCAGATCCCGCGCCTGCGTCCTGAAAATGACGTTGCCGCTCTGGATGTGGGTTTGTGGGTCGCGCAGTCCGAGGGATTCATAGAGCGCCCGCAGCGCGTCCATCTTGATCTTGTTGCGGCCCAGGACGTTGACGCCCCGGAGCATGGAGATGATTACGGGCATGGCGGCGAGCATCGATCTTAACCTACTCAACCCCGCTCAGGGCAGGCTCCGCGGGCGCGGCTGTAATCCGCGCAATACAAATCCATGGGCAAATGTGCAATACTTCCCCGTTTTCAAAGGCACAAGAGAAATTGCAGCTACAGAAAGGAGACACGCATGTCGGTGAAATTAGCCATCAGCGCAGGGGCCCTGTTTTTGATCCTCGGAACCATGGCTCCCGCTTATGCTCAGCGCGAGCAAGAGAAGGAACAGGCCAGACCGCAGCAACATGAGCAGGAGAGGGCTGCACCGCAACAGCATCAGCAACCCGCGCAGCAACAACATGAGCCGCCCGCACCGCAACGACGCCAGCAACCCGCAGCGCAGCATCCGCCGCAGGCCAACAAGCCTGCGCCACGTCAGGCGAAACCGCAACCGAGCTACGGCGGGGCTTATCACGGCGGCGTCCAGGCCAACGGCCCTACCAATGGGGGCGTCCACCATAGCGGCGTTCCACAACACCAGGGGCAGGTGCGCAGCGGTTTCGGCCAGTCTCGCGCCCGTTCCTGGAGCAGCGACCACCGCAGTTGGCGTGAGCGCGGCGGCTACAACGGCTACCGCATCCCCGATGACCGCTTCCGGGCGTATTTCGGGCACGACCACTTCTTCCGCATCTACGGGCTTCCGCT
>DATNHL010000300.1:0-42223 GCA_035604995.1 Occallatibacter sp.
TACTTCGCCGTCCACACCAGATGATACTTGCAGTCCCACACCGTATGGCTGCCACGCTTGTAGTCTTCCATCCCTTCAAGCCTAGTCCCATCCGTCGCCTGAAGGCGAGGGGTTTACCGATCCCCTATCGGGGACTCTAAAAACTACGCGCACAGAACCTTCACGAATGATGCAGGCTAAGGGATCGAGCGCACTTCGTCTACAACCCAAGGCACCTGTCTTGAGGAGTGAGTCGGCGCTGGTCATCCGCGTCGAGGCATGATAAGTACTATTCGGCTCTCAACGCTTCAACAGGATCGACAGCAGCCGCACGGCGGGCCGGCAGATAACTTGCCAGCGCCGCTGCAGCAACGAGGGCGACCGGGACGGCTGTGAACGTGACCGGATCGAGCGGGCTTATGCCAAACAATAGCGTTCGCATGAGGCGCATGAGTGCGGCAGCGGCGCCGAGGCCGACAGCCGTTCCAAAGCCGGTGAGCACCAATGCCGAGCGAACGAACAGACGCTTCTACTCGCGCGAAGTTTGCTGTAACGCGCTGCTTCAGAATGTCGGAAGGGCGGAACGCAGCGGCTGGGTTTTGTTCGGCGAGTCCAAATGCCATTGCGTATCGAAAAATCTGTTGGGTGTTTTGCAACGCTCTGCGAGCCACATCCGCCGCGCCACGCTCTTCGATTGCTAGGATCATGTTTGCGATCTCAGACGGCTTAATGGCCGCAATTGGGCGATTGCCGATGCGGCTCAGAACGTCTTCCTCGAGGCGAGTCTCTGTGTCACGCGCGTATCGTTCGACCTTACCCACTTTCCATTTTTTGAGCCACTGAGCGGCGACCTCACGAAAAGATCTCATTAGGTCACCGTTCGCCTCGACCCCCGCCTTTCGTTTGGATGTCAGCTCAACGCTCTTTTTCGCTTTCCGCTCCGCCATGGGATCACTACCACGGAGCAGAAGAGCACGGGCCGCAGCATGCGCGGCGCGTGCGTCAGCCAGGCTGATCTCGGGATAGCTCCCGAATGCCATCAGCCTGAATCTACTTTGAAAACGGTATTTCCAGCGCCAGAGCTTAGACCCGTTCGGTTGGATGACCAGGAACAAGCCGTGCCCATCGGTGAGGTGCTAGGGCCTGGCCGCAGGCTGAGCGGTCCTGAGTTTCAAATCGGTCAGAGCCATGGAAAGCATCCTCATGAGGATACGATCCTCCTTACGCTCTCCGTATCCTCATTTTTGGTTTGGAATGTGAGGATATGACGGTCTACGGTATCCTCATTTTCGCTTGGCTCTCATCGTACCACGACGGACGTCTGGAAACGAGCATCGCATTTGAAATGATCGGTTTAGATTAGGGAGGAGATGAACTTACTTGGACTTTCTTGAACTGCAATAAACGGCTTTAGATTCAATATTTGGCTGCCCCCCAGGGATTCGAACCCCGATATGCTGATCCAGAGTCAGCTGTCCTACCATTGAACGAGGGGGCAACAAGCCCGAGTGCCGCGAGTCCGGCCTGCCCGTCTTGGAGCCTGCTTTGACCCCGGTCTCGGCAGGGCGCCGGACACGAAAAGCCAACTTGTTCATCATAAGGGGATTCCCGTTCAGGGTCAAACCCGCCGGCCCGCCGCCGAACCCCGGCTTGCAAGCTTCCCTGCCCCACCCGCGGCCGGCACTCCAGGTCATGGTCTTCCAAGAATTCAGGGAGATGAAGATCAAGCCTGCTCCGGCTGGGGGAGGAGGCGCAAGGGGCATGGAACCGGGCCGAGGGCTGGCAGCCTCGCAGGCGCGTAAGTTCTTTCTTTCAACAGAAGGGAAAAAAACATTTGGGACGTAAGTCCTTTATTTCGACAAGCAAAAAAGTGCTCTTGGGGCGTAACCTGCTTGTTTTCAAGGGGATGTTACGAAAAGTGGGAGGGTAGGGGGGGGGGAACATGAGCGCTAAGATAACCAGTTGGTAACCCTATGCGTTGTGCAGTTTCTAGTTTGATTACCCCACCCGTAGCGTACCAAGCTGGTTCAAAGTGGTTGGCGAAGCCTTAGCTTAGCGCCTATGGGGGTGGGGAAGGGAAGGCGAAAAATGAGGCGACTTAGCGGCAGGGCTGGTCTCCTTGGCTGATCCTCTCCAAGACCCATTGTGCGCCCCAGGCGCGAAATTATCTGCAAATGCCAAAGCCGCGCCCGGAACCAAAGCCATGACACACCGATTGCTTGAGCGTGCATCCTGAGCAGGATTGATAGCCATCTTTAGAAATTCCATGTCCAATGCTCATTGACCCCGGTTCATCATGGATCTCAGAGTGCCCTTATCGAGGACATGCACCCCTGATGTAGAATCAACACTGAGAATGGAGCTGGTCCTCAATCTCGCCTGGGTTCTGCTTGCCACCCTCATGTTTTTCCTTTGGCTGCGAATTGCCTCGCGCACCGGCGGCGGCAGGCGGATGCAGTTTGTCGCCCTGGCCGTGCTCCTGCTGATCCTGTTCCCTGTCATTTCGGTGACAGACGACCTGCAGGCAGTTCAGAACCCGGCCGAGACCGACAGTTGCCAGCGACGGGACCACGGCTATGCGGCGCCGCATGCCGTCTCGTCCCCGGCCGCTGCTCTCCCGCTGCCCGCCTTTACAGAACTGGCGTTCGCCTTCCAGCGCGTGGCTGCTCCAGGCAGTTTCGCAACACCGGTCATCGACCATCCCGCACTCCATCCCATCCAGAATCGCCCTCCGCCGGCAGCCTGACTTCTCGCCTTCGCCCCCTCTTCATCTTTTGCCTCTTTCGTTCCTGTGTCCGCCGTGCAGACCACGGCGCAAAGGCTGTGTATGAAGCGCATCTTCCCTACCCTGACTGCCTCGGCGGTCGCCGCGCTGTTTTTCCTGTCGCCGTGTCTGGCCGCAGCGCAACAGGGCCTTACCTGGGATCAGGTCAAGGCAAAGTTCGAAGTTTCCAACCCTGCCCTGCAGGCGGACGCCCTCAACGTGGATGAGATGCGTGCCGAAGAGATTACGGCCTTCCTCCGTCCCAACCCGCAGTACACGCTGCTTACCGATGGAACGCAGTTGCTGCGGCACAACGGCGTCTGGCAACCGCTGGCCGGCACTGAAATCCAAAACGGCGTCAGCTACCTTCACGAGCGGGACCACAAGCGCGAGTTGCGGCAGGAGAGCTCCCGGGAAGGCACTCTCATCAGCCAGTCGCAGCACGAAGACCTGAAGCGCACTATGCTCTTCGCGCTGCGCACCGCCTTCGTCCAGACGCTCCAGGCCAAGTACGTCCTCGATCTGGCCAAAGCCGACCTCGACTATTACGACAAGATCATCGACATCAGCCGAAGCCGTCTCAACGCCGGGGACATTGGACAGGTCGATTTTGACCGCATCGAGTTGCAACGCGTGCAGTATGAGTCCGAAATCGAAACCGCAACCGTCAACCTGCACACTGCCAAGATCCAGCTGCTGCAGTTGCTCAACGACCGCACGCCGATAGACCAGTTCGACGTCAACGGCACCTTCGATTTCCGCGATGAGCTCAAGCCGCTCGACGACTACCGCCAAGCCGCGCTCGATACCCGCCCTGACCTGCAGGCGGCCATGCAATCCCTGCTGCAGTCGCAGACCAATCACAAGCTGGCCCAGGCAAACGGGTCAACCGATCCTACCTGGAGCGTCTGGGAAACACATAATCCCTCGTTCACCAACGCCAACGACTACGACACGCTGGGCATCAGCGTCAGCATTCCGCTGCGCATCTTCGACCGCAACCAGGGCGAAAAGCGGCGCACGGAAATCGACATCCACCGCAATCAGCAGCTCACTGAGGCCGCCCGCGCGCAGGTCTTCAGCGACGTGGACTCGGCCTACGAGCTGGTGCGCAGCAACGTTGCACTGCTCAAGCCCTACAAAGCCAAGTACAACGACCAGGCCTTGCGCGTGCGCGACACTGTCACCTACGCCTATCAGCACGGCGGGGCCTCCCTGATGGACTTCCTGAACGCGCAAAGCGATTTTCGCGCCGTGCAGCTGGCCTATGCGCAGCTGCTCGGCTCCTATCTGACCGCTGCCGGACAACTGAATCTTGCCGTGGGACGCGAGGTAATCCAATGATTCGCAATTCCTTCCTCAAACCATTCCCCCGCACTTCATTTGCAATGGCTCTGGCCGCATCGGCAAGCCTTCTTCTTTCTGGCTGCAAGGCAAAGGAGACCGGCGATGGCGCTCCACCCCCCGCGCAGGTGATCCAGGTTGCCGATATGAACCTGATCTCCATCGAAGCGAAGGACGTGGCAAAGTTCCCGCTCTCTCCCGCCGGCCAAATCGAATCCGCATCTGAACTGACCGCGACCGGCACAGTCTTCCCCGACATCTCCCGCGAGGTCCCGGTCATCTCGATGGCCAATGGCCGCGTGGTCGACATCAAGGCCCGCCTCGACGACAACGTCCACAAAGGCCAACTGCTGCTCAAGGTGCAAAGCCCCGACATTACCAGCGCCTTCGACACCTACCTCAAGGCTGCAGCCGACGAGCATCTCGCCAACAAGGCATACCTCCGCGCCGACGACCTCTTCAAGCACGGCGCCATCTCGCAGAGCATGCTGGAGCAGGCTGAAGATACCGAGAAGGACGCCAAGGCCGACCTCGCCGCCGCCGAACAGCAGTTGGAGACGCTCGGCGTAGACAAAGACCACCCCAGTCCCATCGTTAGCGTGTACGCACCCATCTCCGGCGTCATCGTGGCCCAGAACGTGACCAACGCCGCAGCCGCAGGCGTCAGCCTCTCCGGCTCCGCGACCGCCTTCACCATCGCCGATCTTTCCCAGGTCTGGATCGTGTGCGACGTTTACGAAAACGACATTCCCAGGATCCAGCTCGGCCAGGAGGCGCATATCAAGCTCAATGCATTTCCTGACCGCCCCATCACTGGCCACATCAGCGACATCGGCCCCATTCTCGATCCGTCCATCCGCACTGCCAAGGTGCGCATCGAGGTCCCCAATCCCGGCTTCCTTAAACTCGGCATGTTCGGCACAGCAACCTTCACCGGCCGCAGCAAGGAGACTCACGCCGTAGTCCCGGCCGATGCCGTTCTCCACTTGCATGACCGCGACTGGGTCTACCTTCCCGCAGGCGGGAATCAGTTCAAGCGCACCGAGGTCCACGCCGGCAAAATGCTCGACGCCAATCGCCAGGAGATTCTTTCCGGCCTCCTACCTGGCCAGCAGGTGGTCACCAACGCTCTCTTGCTTGAAACCGCGGGGAATCAGTAATGATTCGCGCACTCGTCGATTTCGCGCTCAAAAACCGTTGGCTGGTCCTCGGTGGAGTGGTTGTGCTCACCGCGTGGGGCATCGTCTCTTTCCGCAATTTGCCCGTCGAAGCGTACCCCGACGTGGCCAACAACTACGTGCAGATCATCACCCAGTGGCCGGGCCGCTCGGCCGAGGAGATCGAGCGCCAGGTCACCGTACCGGTCGAAATCCAGATGGCCGGTATTCCCCACCTCACCCATCTTCGCTCCACCACGCTGGCCGGATTGTCCAGCCTGATGCTGATCTTCGACGACGACTCCACCAGCGACGTGAACCGCGAACACGTGCTCGAGCGGCTCAGCCAGGTCAGCCTGCCCGCTAATCTCATGCCCCAGATGGGCACCGACTGGAGCCCCGTCGGCCAGATCTACTGTACACCCTGGAAAGCACAAACCCCTCCTACGACGTGATGGAAAGGAAGGCGCTCGAAGACTGGACGCTGGAAAAATCCTTCAAGGGCGTGAAGGGCGTGGTGGATGTATCGAGCTTCGGCGGGCCCACCAAGGAGTACCAGATCAGGCTCGACCCGGAGAAACTGGTCTCTTACGGATTAAGCATCTCCCAGGTCGAGCAGCAGATCGCCAACAACAACACCAACGGCGGCGGCAGCTTCATCGAGCAGGGCGCGCAGCAGATCAACGTGCAGTCGGTGGGCCTCTACACCAGCGTCCAGGACATCGAAAAAACCGTCGTCAAGAACTCCAACGGCGCGGCCATCCGGATCAGGGACATCGCCACCGTCACCCAGGGCCCCAAGATTCGCCTCGGCCAGATCGGCAGAGCGACGCACCGGCCCGACGGCGCGATCGTCGATAATCCCGACTCCGTCTACGGCATAGTGCTGCTACAGAAGGGCGACGACTCCGACCCCGTCCTCCAGGGAATCCACAAGGAGGTCGATGACTTGAACAACCGCATTCTGCCCAAGGGCGTGAAGGTGGTTCCCTTCCTCGATCGCTCCGACCTGGTGCGGTACACGGTGGATACCGTCGAACACAACCTGGCCGCGGGGATGATCCTGGTCTCTGTCATTCTCTTCCTGTTTTTGGGGAATGTGCGCGGCGCCATCATCGTCGCGCTCACCATTCCCTTCTCGTTGCTGTTCGCCTCCATCTGCCTCGACCTCAGCCATATTCCGGCCAACCTGCTTTCGCTCGGCGCCTTGGACTTCGGCATGGTGGTCGACGGCGCCGTGGTGATGATCGAGAATATCGTCCGCCATCTGTCGCAGGAAGACGGAACGCACACCGCCGGCCAGAAGATTCGCGATGCTGCACACGAGGTGCAGCGCCCGGTCTTCTACGCCATCGCCATCATCATCACTGCCTACCTGCCCATCTTCACCTTGCAAGCCGTCGAGGGCCGGCTCTTCAAGCCCATGGCATGGACGGTGGCCTTCGCTCTGCTCGGAGCGCTCACCTTCTCCATCATCATCGCCCCGGTGCTGGCCAGCATCCTGTTCCGCAAGGGCGCCAAGGAATGGCAGAATCCGATCATGCAGTGGCTCAAGAGCCGCTATCGCGTCGCGGTCCGTGCCACCATCGAGAATCGCTACGTCACCGTCGGCACGGCGGCCGTGCTCTTCGGCATCGCCATCTTCCTCGCCTTCAGCGGAGCCATCGGCTCGGAGTTTTTGCCCCACCTCGACGAAGGTGCCATCTGGGTCCGCGGAACCCTGCCTCCCAGCGAAGGCCCCACGGCCAGCATCGACTTCACCAACAAGGCGCGGCTGGTCATGGCCTCGTTCCCCGAAGTGACCAAGGTCGTCAGCCAGACCGGCCGCCCCGACGACGGCAACGACACCACCGGCTTCTTCAACACCGAGTACTTTGTCGATTTGAAGAGAAAAGAGGAGTGGCGCCCGGTCTTCCACCAGAACAAGGAAGCGCTGATCGCCGCCATGAACACGGAACTGGGAAAGTTTCCCGGCGTCATCTGGAACTTCTCCCAGCCCATCTCCGACAACATGGAAGAGGCCGTCTCCGGCGTCAAGGGCGAGCTGGCCGTCAAGCTCTACGGTGACAACTTGCGCACCCTGGAGAAGAAAGCCGACGAAATCCAGGCCCAGATGGCCTCGGTCAAGGGCATCGAGGACCTGGGCATCTTCCGCATCATCGGCCAGCCGAACCTGAATTACACGGTCGATCGCGACGCGGCCGCGCGCTGGGGCATCAACGTGGCCGACATTCAGGACGCCGTGCAGACCGCCGTAGGCGCCAACGCGCTGACCCAGGTGCAGCAGGGAGAAGCGCGCTTCGACGTAACCCTGCGCTATATTGAGCCCTACCGGAGTACGCGCGAGGCCATCGAAAACGTCCGCCTGCTTGCGCCTTCCGGCGAGCGCGTCTCCCTGGCGCAGCTGACAAGGATCTCCGCCGACGACGGCGCAGAGGAGATCTATCGCGAGGGCGGCCAGCGATACATCGCCATCAAGTACTCCGTGCGCGGGCGCGACCTGGGCTCAACCGTGGAGGAAGCCATCAGGAAAGTCGACAGGAACGTGACGCTGCCGGCCGGTTACCACACCGAGTGGGCAGGCGAGTACGAGAGCCAGAAGCGCGCCGACAAGCGCATGGATATTGTCATTCCCATCACCGTGATGGTCATCTTCCTCATCCTCTACACCATGTTCCGCTCCTTCAAGTGGGCCATGCTCATCCTGGTCAGTGTCATCATGGCCTCCATCGGCGGACCGTTGGCGCTGTTCATCACCCACACCAACTTCTCGGTCTCCTCGGCTGTCGGTTTCCTGGCGTTGTTCGGCGTGTCGGTGCAAACCGGCGTCATCATGCTGGAATACATCAACCAGCTCCGCGCCCGCCGCAAGGGCATGGAAGAGCCAACTCGGGAGCACATTGTCGAAGCCGCCATCGAGGGCGCCGTCCTGCGCCTGCGCCCCATCATGATGACCATGCTGGTGGCCACGCTGGGACTGCTGCCGGCGGCGCTGTCGCACGCCATCGGCTCCGACTCGCAACGGCCTTTCGCCATCGTCATCGTCGGTGGCCTGCTCGCAAACCTGGTCATCGGCGTCTTCCTGCTGCCTACACTCTATGTGTGGGTTGCGCGCGACAACGACGTACTGCCGGCCGTGGAAGCCAGCGAAGACTTTTGAGAGGGAGTGAACAAGGGACTTGTGAGTTGACCGGTGAGCAAGATCGTCACCTCCGGTGGGGACGCCGCCTTCCTTCATCCAACAAAAAGGGCGTTCAATGTCTATAGCCGCTCCCTGATCCCTGTTCCCTGATCCCTGCACTTTGCATTTGCAGATAATTCCGTCCCTTTGGCGCACAATGGGTCTGGAAAGGATGAGCCATGGAGACCTTTGACGCCGCCGGAACGCCTCTTCTTTCGCCGTCCATTCTCCCCCCCCCGGTACCCCCCCGTTTTCGTCCCAGCCCCATGAAAACAAGGAGGTTACATCAAGAATGACCCATTTCGTCTTATCGAAATAAAGGACTTACCTGCTGCGCGTCATTTCCGCCTCTCTAAAACAAAGGACTTACGGACTGCACACTCTGCGAAATGGCCGGTTTTCGGCCCGTTTGCCTCCCTCGTCCCGGGCCCTGCTTTTCCTCACTCTTCCCGCAGCACTTCCAGCGGCCTCAGGCCCAGAATCCGGTAGCTCGCGATCCATCCCGTTGCCGTCGCCAGGACCGCCGTCCCGACCAGGGCAACCACGGTTTCCAGCCACTCAATGTGGAAACCTACTCCCAGCTTGCTCAGCAGCACACGGGTCAGAATGTTGGCAAAGACCACTCCCACCGACCCCGCCAAGAGCCCCAGCACGCTGAATTCCACGCTGAAGGTGCGCACGATGCGCATCCGAGTCGCGCCCAGCGTCTTGAGCACCACTGCCTCGCGCATGCGCCGGAAGCGGGTGCTGGCGATACTCGAAGCAAGGATCATGAGCCCGGCAAAGATGGAGAAGCCAGCCAGAAACCGCACCACAAACGTGATCTGATTGACCACGCTTTCAATCCGGTCGAGCTCATCGGCCAAGTTGATGACCGTAATCGTCGGATAGGCCGCAAACAGCGCCCGCTCCATGGCCCCCACCTGCTTCGGGTCGATGTGCGCGCCGCCGTACCACTCGGTCGTCTGATCTTTCAGTTGCCCCGACGGCAGCACGAATGAAATGCGCGATGCTAGGTGCTGACCATCCGCACGAAAGACTGCGGCCACCGTGAGCGCCCGCACCTTCCCGCCAATCTCCAGTTCGACCGATGAGCCCACGCCCAGGTGCAACCGCTCGGCCACCCCTGTGCCGACGGCTAGTTGCGCCACGTCCCCATTTGTCCACCACTTGCCCTGCGTCACCTTGTCGCCCGCGGGCGGCGCATCGGCCCAGGTCAATTCTGCGTTCTCCAGCATCCGCCGCGGAAAATGCTGCTCTTTCAACTGATCGAGCGTCTTGCCGTTGAGGGAAGTGAACCGTCCCGTAACGCCCGGCATCAGGTCCAGCGCCTGAATCACGCCCGGCTGGCGCTGGAAGAACTCCTTGACGCCGGCAACTTCATCCGTCGTGACGTCTATCAGGAAGACGTTCGGCAGCTTGGGCGAGGCAGTCTCACGCAGGTCCCTCAGAAGCGCCGCCTGCATAAGGTAGACCGCCAGAATGAGCATCACACCCAGGCCCAAGGCCGCCAGCACCGCGGCCGACTGGTTGCCTGGACGATACAAATTGGCCAGACCGTGGCGCAGAAACGACGGCAGGCGCAGCCGGATCCGGTTGAGCAGGAACCGAAGGACCCAGAGCGCCACGGCAGCCATCACCAGCAAGACCACCAGCGCCGCCGTGAAGAGCACGGCAAACCACGTGCCCACCTTGGCCGAGTCCGACAGCGCCCAGGCGATAGCTCCCAGCGCCGCGACTACCACGGCCGAGATTCCCAGTTGCAGCCGCCGCGCCCACCAACGTGCAAACCACCCGCCAACCCCTTGCGGCCCCTGCTCAACCAGCCTGCGCAGGACCAGCACCGGCCTGACGGCGCGCACGTCGAGCAGCGGCGGCAGGCAGAACAGCAGCGTGGTCAGCAGGCCCGTCCCCATCCCGGCGGCGACCGATTTCCAGGGAAACTCGAGCACCGCATGCACCGGGAGCAGGTTGCCGAATACCGCCGGCAGTGCCGCCATAACGCCCACACCCGCAGCCACGCCCAGCACACCTCCGGCCAGACCCAGCCCCAGCGTTTGCAGCAAAAAGATCCTCAGCAAGTCGGCCGACCCCGCGCCCACGGCCTTCAGTATGGCCAGCATGTCCATGCGCTGCTCCAGGTGGGCATGCATGGCCATGGCCACGCCGATGGCTCCGAGCACCATCGCTACCAGGCAAATCAGGCTCAGGACCGCGGTCGCGTTGTCGAGTCCCTGGCTGAGCGCGGGATTGCCTTCGCGGAAGTCCATGACCTGGGCTTCGGGGAGCGCCTGTTCGACCTCCTTGCGCAGCACCACGGGGTCAATCTGCTCGGGAAACTTCATGAGCAGCCGCTGGCTTGCGCGGCTGCCCGGCGCCAGCAAGCCAGTCCGTTCCAATGCGGCCTGCGAGATCATCACGCGCGGCCCCATGCCCGCCCCGGCCGTCAGCCGGTCCGGCTCCTGCTTCAGCACGGCTGCGATTTTGAAGTTTCGCCCGCCCAGCCGCAGCGTCTGGCCCACCTGCGCGTTGAGCCGGATCAGAAACTCCTCGGCCACCACCACCGAATCGCCGTCGAGCGCCTGTTTGAGGGTCATCGCCGGCTCAAGTTCCGCCGTGCCGTAGTAGGGATACTCGGCTGGATCGACCGCCTTGAGGGAGACCAGGAGCGGTACCGGGTCCGGCGGCGCGGAGGCCATGGAGACGGTCTCCGTGACCCAGGTGGAGCGGATTCCGCCACCCTTTTTCTGTAGGATTGACGCAATCTTTCCCTGATCCTCGGTCGTCGGTTCGTGGAACATCCGCGCGCTCAAGTCTCCGGCCATCAATGATTTGGATTCGATCCCTAAAGTTTTGCGGAAGCTTTCGCTAAAGCCGCGGACGCCTACCAAGGCGGCCACGCCGACAGCGACTGACAGCACCACAAACCCGAATTTGCCGGGGGCGGACTTGAGATCGCGCCAGCCGATGGCCCCGGCCCGCTTCCAGCTCAGCGCTCTGTTAGCCATGCACGCCCCGATCCAACATGAGTTCCGTCGCGGCGGTAAACGGCAGCGTATCCTCCACCACCATGCCGTCTTTGAGCACAATCTTGCGGTCCGCCATCCCCGCCACTTCGGGGTCGTGGGTAACGAGGACCAGCGTCGTTCCTGACTTCCGGTTCCGCTCGAGGAGCAGGTCGAGGACCATGCGTCCGTTGGCCGAGTCGAGGTTTCCGGTGGGCTCGTCGGCCATGACGATGGGAGGCTCGACGACAAAGGCCCGGGCCAGAGCCACGCGCTGCTGTTCGCCGCCGGAGAGCTGCACCGGGTAGTGCTCCATCCGCTCCGCAAGGCCTACGCCCTCCAGCAGTTGGCGCGCCTGGGCAAGGCCGCTGCCCTCGACGTTGAGCTCATGGGGTAGGAGGACGTTTTCGAGAGCCGTCAGCGTCTGGATCAGTTGGTAGGACTGAAAGACGAAGCCGATCTTGCGACCGCGCACGGCTGCCAGTTCAGCCTCGGCCAGGTTGTGGATGGGTACACCGTCGAGCCAGATCTCGCCGGAGCTGGGCGTATCGAGGCCGGCAAGAAGGCCCAGCAGCGTGCTCTTGCCGCTGCCGCTGGCGCCCACAATGGCCACAAACTGGCCAGCCGGAATGGTGAGCGTGATGCCCTTGAGAATCTCCACACGGCGCGCGCCGTTCTGTATCCACTTCTTCGCATCCCGAACTTCGATCAATCCGGCCTCCCAAACCTGTTTCCCGCACTTCGCTACACTATGCATGTGTACGTTTCCCGCAGGCTCGTTGTTTCAATCGGACTGCTGCTTCTGGGCGGCGCGCTTTTCACTGGACAGGCCAGGGCCACCGATCGCCCGGTCCTGGTCTGCTTCGGCGACAGCATCACAGCGGGCTACGGCCTCGAGACTGGCCAGGCTTACCCGGACGCCCTGCAGCGCGACCTGGACCGCGCCGGCTACCGCTACAAGGTGAACAACCAAGGAACCAGCGGCGCCACAACCAAGGACGCCGTCAGCGACCTGCGCTCGATCCTGCTGCTGCACCCCGAAGTCGTGATCGTCGAGTTCGGCGGCAACGACGGCCTGCGCGGCCTGCCTCCCGACCAGACGCGGCGCAACCTCGACCAGGTGCTCACGGGCCTCGAATCCGCGCACATCAAGATCCTGCTGGCGGGCATCACGCTGCCGCCCAACTACGGCCGAGACTACATTCAGCAGTTCGAGGAGGTCTTTCGCGACCTGGCCCAAAAACACCACACCGCCTTCGTCCCCATGATCTACAAGGACCTGGTCAACGTCCCCGGCGTGATCCAGCAGGACGGCATCCACCCCACCGCCAAAGGCTCCGAGATCATCGCCAACACCCTGCTGCCTGTGCTGAAGCCGCTGCTGCGCAAGTAAAAGGGACGAGGGACCAAGGGATCAGTCCCTGCCCTTTTCACCCCATCACCACCACCGGCTGAAATAGAGTCCCCGCCACCCGCTTCGCGATCCCCACCAGCTCCCTTTGCCCTGCAAACACCTTCACCATCGATGCCCGCGAGAACTCCGGCAGATTGGCCTGGGCTCCGTTCCGCAGCCGACCGAGCGCGAGCGGATCGCCGGTAACCGACGGCATCTCGGGCAGCAGATTCCTCGGGTGCACGCACAGGGACTCCAGCGCCCCCGTATTCCCGGCCAGCGCGTCCAGTTCCTCGAGGGTGTGGGCCTCGCCGATGGAGAACGCCCCGGCGCGTGTTCGCCTAAGCGCGCTCAAATGCGCCCCGCAGCCGAGATCCTGACCCAGCTCATGCGCCACCGAACGCACATACCCGCCAGCGCTGATCCTCATCTCGAAATAGGCCTTCGCGTCCTTCAGTCCGGTGATCGCAAAGGCGGCAATCGTGATTTTTGCCGCTTTCAGCTCGACCGCTTTGCCCTCGCGGGCCAGCTTGTAGGCCGGCTTGCCCTCGATCTTCTTGGCCGAGAAGGCGGGCGGCATCTGCTCCATCTCGCCGTGGAACCGCGCTGCCGCCGCGCGCACACGCTCCAGCGTCACTGCGGCGCACACCTCCGGCCAGCGGTCCGGGCCGTCGGGTTCGCCTTCGGCGTCGTACGTGTCGGTTGAGAATCCGAAGCGAATCGCGCCGTTATAGCTCTTTTCCGCCGATGAAAAGTACTGCGCCAGCCGCGTGTATTTCCCCATCAGCAGCGGCAGAACGCCGGTCGCCATCGGATCCAGCGTCCCCAGGTGCCCAATCGACTTTTCGCCGGTGATCCTGCGGAGCCGCCCCACGACATCGTGGCTGGTCACCCCGCCCGGCTTATCTACTACCAGAAGTCCATTCACCGCTAGAGCCCGTGCGCCTCAATCCACTCTAGTGCATTTTGGCCGAACGCGTTCGACGGCCGGGGGCGCTCATCGCGCGGGCTTGCCGGGTGCTGGGCCCTTGCCAACCCTTGCAGGCGTGATTCAATCTTATTCGTTATGGAGATAGCGCTCGGCACCGTGCAAAAGCCGGTTCGCAGGCTCCGCAAATCGCTGAAGAGCCTGCCCCCCGACCCTTCCATCGAAGCTGTCCATGACCTGCGCACCTATACGCGGCGCGTTGAGGCCATTGTCGCCGCATTGAGGATGGACCACGAGAAAGCCTCGCGCAGGCTGTTGAAGACCATTAAAGCGGTTCGCAAGGCAGCCGGTGCCGTGCGCGACATGGATGTGCTGGCCGGGAACGCGATCACCCTAGCCAGGAATCGTCGCGACGAATCAGTGCTGCGCCTGCTCCAGCACTTGCACGATCTGCGCATCGAGAGCGCCCACCAGTTGATTGATGCGGTTGCGGAACACCGCAAAGACGCTCGCCGCGGCCTGAGGCGCCTCTCGCGACAGATCGAAAAGTGGTTCGCAGGAAGGAATCCCGGCGAAGTCAACTCGCCCCCCGGCGCGCCCCACGGGCACACTTCCACAAGGCTGCTGAACGAGTTGCGACACTGGCCCGAACTGAATGCCGGGAACCTCCATGCCTTTCGCATCAAGGTGAAGGAGCTTCGCTATATGCTGCAACTCTCGGACGGCGCCGATTCAGGGCTGCTGGATGCGCTGGACCGGGCCCGGGAGCAGATTGGCGACTGGCACGACTGGCAGGAGCTGGCCAAAATTGCAGAGAAGACTCTGGAGCCGCACACCGACCGTGCTGCACTGAAGAAGATTGCAGAAACTGGAGACAGGAAGTTCGACCAGGCGCTACGGGCTGCCGAGGAGGTCAAGGCGCTTTCCCTGCTCAGTCCCAAGCCGGCCGCGGCTCGGGCAGGCTTTGCTGCTCGTTCCAGTCCTGCGTAATCCTCCGAGCTGCTCAGAGGCCGCCAGTCCCCGGCTGCCGCACCAGCGACAGAAACTCGGAGCGTGTCTCCTTCTGCCGGAAGCAGCCAACCATGGCGCTTGTCACTGTGGACGAGTGTTGTTTCTCTATCCCGCGCATCATCATGCACAGGTGCCGTGCTTCGATGACCACGCCCACGCCCTGCGGCGCAATCGCGTCCTGGATGGCGTCGGCAACCTGGCGGGTGAGCCGCTCCTGCACCTGCAAACGGCGAGCAAATACTTCGACTAAGCGCGGTATCTTGCTCAATCCAATAACTTTGCCATTTGGGATGTAGGCTACGTGGACCTTGCCGAAGAACGGCAGCATGTGGTGCTCGCACAGGGAGAACATCTCGATGTCCTTCACGATGACCATCTCGTCGTAGTCCACATTGAAGAGCGCACCGCGCAGAATCCTAGTCGGGTCCTCGTCGTAGCCCTTGGTCAAAAAGGCCATCGACTTCTCTACCCTGCCGGGCGTGGCCACCAGCCCGTCGCGGCTGGGGTCCTCGCCGAGGCGGGACAGGATCTCCCGGTACATCTCCTGGGTGCTGAACTCGCTCAGCCCTTCGTCGATCCCAACCGCCCTGCGAACGGACTTGCTCACTGCTATCGGCTGCGCCATCATCCTCATCCTCTCGCCCTGGGGAATTGGGGCGAACATCGTCCTTCAAGTCAGAAATCCTTCCAGCAGGCAGAATCACTCGCCGGAGTATTCAAAGAAATTGTTCTCGGTCTCTTCCACGCGCACCTGCACCAGCTTGGCAGGCTCGACCTGACCATCCAGCAGCGCAAACATCGCCCTACAAAGATTCTCCGTCGTCGGCACGCGATTTTGAAACAGCGGATCGAGATTCAGGTTGGTGTGGTCAAGTCGATCCACCACCCGTTCCCGCACCACCCCATCCAGAGCCGCCAGGTTCAGCACCATCCCCGTCTCCGCGTCCACCTCTCCGCCGACCAGCACTTCCACCACGTAATTGTGCCCGTGCCCGTGTGGATTGTTGCACTTGCCGTAAGCCGCCCGGTTTTCTTCGGCCGTCAACGCATCGCTGTGCAGCCGGTGGCTGGCGCTGATGTGGTAACACCGCCCGAAATAGGCCTTCCCGGAAGGTCCGCTCATTCGCCGCCCCTATACTCGGCGAAAATCTCCGGCGTCTCGTAGATGCGCACCCGGTTCAACCGCGCTCCGCCGGCCCCATTGACCGCCGGTTCCAGCCGCTTCCACGCCGCAATGGCAATGTTCTCCGTCGTCGGAATCGCCTTCCCGGCCGCAAACTCCGCCACTTCCAGGTTCAAATGGCGATGGTCGTAAGCCTGCAGAACCTCCCGCTCCATCACGTCCTTCAGCCACTTCAAATCGACCACAAAGCCGGTCACCGCGTCCGGCTCGCCGGCCACCGTCACCTCCAGCGTGTAGTTGTGCCCGTGGCCGTTGCGCCGGGCGCACCTGCCGAACACCTCCTCGTTCTTCTCCTCGGACCAGGCCTCGTTCCAGTAGTAGTGGGATGCCGAAAACGTCGCCCGCCGCGTTAGAAAGACCATTCTTTCCTCTCACCTGAAGAGATGCCCGCCCGCCGTCGAAGTTTCATCTGGTGCGGACTATTTTCCATTCGATCAAATCGACCGCATCGCCTGAGCGCCGCGAGAACAGATCACCCGGCTGCGGAAAACTCCGCCATCCGAGCGAGAATGGCGAAACAGGTCCATCCGGGGCTAAAGCCCTTGTTGATCCAGCCTGCTTTATGCGGGGGTTGAAACCCCCGGCTCCCTCCGGACCAGGTTTTTCAGCAGCCTCTAAAGCCCCGCGCTGGCACTTAGAGCTAAAAGCTCGAAGCTGACAGCTGCGCCCTTCTCACCCCGGGTACTCCCGCCCCTTCCAGCTTACCCGCTTCAGGATTCGATGCTGAAACCAGCTGCGGTAGAGCAGCACCACAAACAAGGGCAGGCCGAGCGGCGTTAGCGCGCAATCGACAAAAGGGAAATTGGACTTTGCCACCCGCGCGTAAAACCGCACCAGCGTCCGCACCCACAGGAGCGCCAGCACCCAACCGGCGCCCAGCCACTGGAGGGAGTGGGCGGCAAAACGCGCGCTCCACAGCTCGATTGTCAACACCGGCAGACCGAGAAGAAGAAGAATATCCAGAGCCCTCCACACTGCCAGAGCCAGCGTATTGTCGAAAAGCAGCGCGAGGTTCTTGGTCCAGCCCTCGATCATCGCCGCGGTCGTCCGGTACATCCGCGTCGACACCGCATCATCCGCATACCGGAAGCGCAGGCCCACCCGGCGCCGCTTGGCCAGAAAGGCCAGTTCAACGTCTTCCAGCACCTTTTCCGAAACCGCTGCGTGTCCGCCAAGACGCCGGTAAGCCTCCCGCTCGATCAGCAGGAATTGCCCGTTGGCGGCCGCAATCCGCTGTGCCGGGTCGGAGACCTTGGCCGGGGGATAGGCCAGCGCCAGCTCGCAGAAAACCAGGGGCATCAGCGACCGCTGCGCCAGGCCGCTCACGATTTGCCGGGGCGAATAACTGAGCACGCCCACCTTGTGCCGGGTGGCCTCGTGGATGGCTCGCCGCAGGTCGCCCTGCTCGTGCAGCGTATCGGCATCGGTAAACAGCAGCCAGCGGCCGCGCGCTTTCTTGGCCGCGGCCCAGATGGCATGATTCTTCCCTGTCCAGCCCGGCTCCAGCTTGCCCGCCTCGAGCACCGTGACCCCGGCAAATCCGCGGGCAATTTCGGCAGTCCGGTCCGTCGAGTGGTCGTCTACAACCACCAGTTCCCAGTCCTTGCCCAGCTCAAAGATCTCCTCCGACTGGCTCACCAGCGATTCAAGGCACGCGCCCAGGCAAGACTCCTCGTTGCGTGCCGGAACAATCACGGTCAGTTCGAGCAGCTCTTCCGGCTCCGGCTGGTCGTAAACAGTGCCCCAGCGCACCGGCAGCGCGGCAGGCTCGCCCGGCGTGTCGGAGAGCCCCAGTACCGGCTTCCATCCGCCACCCGCTCCCGTCCCCGCGCTCTCTTCTGGCTTGTCCCTTCCCATGACGACTCGCCCTTTCGTTCCGTATTATAGGGATGTGCGGTTTCCTCGTTTCTTCCTCGCCCTGCTCCTGATGCCGCTGGCCGTGCTTTCTGCCTGCGACCGCGGCGCGCACCCCGACCAGACCGGCAAGGCGGCGCCCGACTTTACCGTGTCCGACGGCTCATCCACCATCCACCTGGCCGATTACCGCGGCAAGATCGTCCTGCTCAACTTCTGGGCCACCTGGTGCGCTCCCTGCATTCAGGAGATGCCCGGCCTGCAGCAACTACATCGCGACCGGCCCGACCTGGCCATCCTGGCCGTGAGCGTCGATGAGGACGAGGACGCCTACAAGCGCTTTCTCCTCCAGCGGCACGTGGACCTGATCACCGTCCGCGACCCCAGCGAGAGCGCAGCCAAGCTCTACCACTCCGAGGGCTGGCCGGAGACCTACATCATCGACCGCAAGGGCATCATTCGCCGCAAGCTGGTCGGCGACCCCGACTGGTCGAACCCGGAGATTCGCGCCTACCTGCAGGGTCTGTAAGAAGAAAAAAGGCTGACGACTGGGAAGCCGCGTCTGCCACGCCGCAGGTGGCCGCTCTTGCTAGAATGGCTCCATGACCACGGTGGAAATTCTCTATTCCTACTCGACGCCGCCCTCGGAGCGCGCGGTCTTTGCACTGGCCAGCACCAAAGACGTTTACGGGATCCGCCGGCTGATCTTCGACCAGGCGGCGCGTACGCTGCGCGTCGAGTACGACGCTACCCGGCTCACTGCAGCCGCCGTGACCAAGCTGGTGCGCGAGGCCAGCCTGGAGATCGTAGCCGAGTTGCCGCTTATTCCGCCGCAGCCCGAGCCCGAACCCGCGCCAGCAGGTTGAACCGGCTGCCGCGCGTGGCCAGGGCGACGATTGCGCCGTCTCCAAATCCCTGTTAATCTGAGTATGGTTTCGCTTGAGACCACCCGTGTGCGCCCGTAGCTCAGCTGGATAGAGCGACTGACTACGAATCAGTAGGTCGGGAGTTCGAATCTCTCCGGGCGCACCATTAAAATCTCAAATCCACAAACCTTGGCGGCCTGTTGGCCGCTTTCACTTTTTGCGGGCGATTCTGGACTGTGCCCAATTCTGCCCCGATCTCAGTTGGCTCCAAATGAAGAGAGCGGAGCGCCCATGCATTCCGCTCTTTTGCAGCAAGGAACTCGATCCGTCAGTACAGCCGGAAGTTGACCTCGACAGTGATCATGACCGGGACCGGGGTGCGGCCGTCTTTCATGGCCGGCTTGAACTTGTATTTGCGGACCGCTTCCAGAGCCTTCTCGTCGAGGCCCATGCCGAGGGCGCGCACTACGCGGGGATTCTGGGGGTTGCCCTGCGCATCCACAATCAGCGAGATCAGGCAGACGCCCTGGTACTTGGCGCGGCGCGCCTCGTCGGAGAACTCGGCTTCCACGCTGTTGAGGGGCACAGGCGCGGACACGCCGCCGCCCACGTGGTAGAGGCCGCCGCCAGCGCCGCCGCCGTAGCCAGGACCGTAGCCATTGCCAGTACCCGAGCCGAGACCGCCGCCGGAGCCGGTTCCGATGCCGGTTCCCGATCCCTGGCCGCCGGAGGCTACCGTTACGTTGGGCGACTTGGTGACGCCCAGGGTGGGCAGCAGGGGGTTGTCAGGGAGTTGAATGTTGGCCTGCACATTGATGGCCGGGTCCATGGCGAGTTTGGGCTTGTCGACTGTCTCCACCTGCGGAGGAGTAATCGGGTTCTTCTCGATCTTGGGCAGGTGTCCCTTAATGGGGTCCTCCAGGCTGTGCTCTCCGCCGCCGCCGCCGCCGCCGTTGGAGTCTTTGCCCACCGGCGCCTTGGGCTGCCACACGCCTACATCAATGTCGGTGGCCTGCAGTTTGTTCTGGTTCGCCACATCGATAATCTTGCGGACGCCGAAGACCAGCAGCGCCACGAGCAGCAGAATGTTCACGGTACTGGAGATACCGATGGCCCATGGATTGGGCTTGACGGCCATGCGGTCGGGCACGGGGATGGGCGTCGAGGTCAGTTGCAGCGGGGGCAGCTTGACGGGGAAAAACACGTCCCGGATGCTCTCGTAAAGGCCGGTCCAGATTGGCTTCTCTTCAAAGGCCTTGCCGAGAAAACCATCGAACTCGTGGCCCGTCAGGGTCGCGACTTGGGATTCCGATTCTGACATAGGTGCTTCGTTTTCCATGGTTGCTGGTGCGTTGGTTGATTAAGGCCGTTCAGACGTGTGCCTGCCGCCGTATTGGCCCATTATTCCATTATGCTCGACAAAGGGCGCCCTTGTCTCGGTTCCAGCCGCCCCCGCTCCAAACTCTCATATTTCAGCGTGCGTGCGCCTTCCATAAACAATAGACGAGAGAGGCAGACCTTTGTTACCGGAAATTTCTTCGCTCCGCCATTTACACTAGATACCGAACAACTTCGAACGATTCCAGGGAGTATCGATGTCCTCAGCGCCCGAGTTGAAGGCGACCCTTGCCTTGCCCCAGACCGCCTTCCCGATGAAGGCCAATCTGCCGCAGAATGAGCCACTTCGGCTGGCTCGCTGGGCCCAGCTCCGGCTCTACGAAGAGCTGCGCAAGGCGGGCCGTGGCCGGCCGGCCTACATCCTGCACGACGGCCCGCCGTACGCGAATGGACCCATTCACCTGGGGCATGCGCTGAACAAGGGCCTGAAGGACTTTGTCGTCAAGTCAAAAACCATGGCCGGGTTCGACTCGCCCTACGTGCCCGGCTACGATTGCCACGGCCTGCCGATCGAGATCAAGGTGGATGAGCACCTTGGGCGCAAGAAGCTGGAGCTGCCCGCAGCCGCCGTGTTGGACGCCTGCCGTGCCTATGCCCAGAAGTACGTCGATTTGCAGACAGCGCAGTTCGAACGCATTGGCTGCTTCGGCCGGTGGGAGACGCCCTACAAGACAATGACGCGCGACTACGAGGCGCGCACACTGGAGACCTTTTATGGCTTCCTTGAAAAAGGGTTCGTCTACCGCGGGCTGAAGCCCGTCTACTGGTGCATTCACGACCGGACGGCGCTGGCCGAGGCAGAGGTCGAGTATGACAACCACACCAGCCCGTCGGTCTACGTGCGCTACCGGCTGACTTCAGACGCTGCGGGGATCGACCCGGCGCTGGCCGCCAAGCAGGTTTCGACGATCATCTGGACCACCACGCCGTGGACCCTGCCCGCGTCGCTGGCTGTGGCTTTCCATCCAGACTTCGAGTACGTGGCTCTGGAGAATACGGACGGCCAAGTCTACATCGTGGCGGAAGCGCTGGCCGCGGCAACGCAGGCTGCCTGCGATCTGGGCGAGGCGAAAGAGATTGTGCGCTTCAAGGGCGCCGTGCTGGAGCGCACGAGATTCCAGCATCCCTTTCTCGACCGGAGCGTGCTGGGCGTGCTGGCCACCTACGTGACCGCCGACACCGGCACGGGCGCTGTGCACACCGCGCCCTCGCACGGGGCTGACGACTTCTATACGGGACAGAAGTACGGGCTGGACCCCACCTGCCGCGTGGACGCGGGTGGGCATATCCACGTGGACGAAAGCGCGTGGAAGCTGGCCGCGCCGCCCGCCTTTGAAGGCAAAAAGGTGTGGGCGGCCAACCCGATCATCGTGGCCATGCTGGAGGAGTCGGGCGCGTTGCTGTCGGTGGCTGATTTGAACCACTCTTATCCGCACTGCTGGCGCTGCCACAAGCCAGTGATCTTCCGCGCCACCGAGCAATGGTTCATCGGCCTGGAGACACCGGTGGAACGCGCGGACGGCTCGAAGACGACGTTTCGCCAGTTGACGATTGAAGAGATCGACAAGGTGGTGTGGGACCCGAGCTGGGGCAAGGAACGCATCACCAACATGATTGCCACGCGGCCGGACTGGTGCATCAGCCGGCAGCGGATCTGGGGCGTGCCTATCGCGGTGTTTCTGTGCGAGGGCTGCAACCAGCCGGTGCTGGATGCGGGGCTGAACCGGAAGATTGTGGATCTGTTTGAGAGCGAGGGCGCGGAGGCCTGGCACACCACGGCCACCGACGGCCTGCTGGCCGAAGGGGCCACGTGCGCGCACTGCGGCGGCACGGCGTTCCGCAAAGAGTTCGACATCCTCGACGTCTGGTTCGACTCGGGGACGAGTTGGTTTGCGGTGGCTGAGGCCGATCCAGATTTGAAGGATGCTTATTCGGATTTCCAGAACGGCAAAGGCACGGAGTGCCTGTATCTGGAGGGCGGGGACCAGCATCGAGGGTGGTTCCACTCTTCCCTGCTGACCTCGGTGGCCCTGCGGGGACGCGCGCCTTACTCGCGCGTGGCAACGGCGGGATTCACGCTGGACGAACTGGGCCGCGCGATGAGCAAGAGCCTGGGCAACGGCGTGGACCCGGTGGATATTGCCAACCGCATGGGCGGGGAGATTGTGCGGTTGTGGGTTGCGTCGATCAACTTCAGAGAAGACATGGCGGCCAGCGAAAACCTGATGCAGCGCTGTGCGGACATCTATCGCAAGCTGCGCAACACATTCCGCTTTTTGCTGGGAAATCTGAACGGCTTTGTGCCGTCGCGCGACCGCGTGGCCGAGGCGGAGTTGCTGCCGCTCGATCGCTACATGCTGGCGCGCACCCGCGAGCTGACGGAGAAGATTCGCGGCTGGTACGCGGCGTTTGAGTTTCATCGCGTCTACCATGCGGTGAACGAGTTCTGCATCGTGGACCTGAGCGCGTTCTATCTGGACGTGCTGAAGGACCGCATGTACACCTTTGCGCCGGCGAGCCAGGCGCGGCGGTCGGCACAGACGGTGCTGTGGCAGATTACGGAGGCGCTGGTGCGGCTGGTGGCGCCGATCCTCAGCTTCACAGCCGACGAGGTGTGGGAGTATCTGCCGGAGGTGGAAGGGCGCGAAGCGAGCGTGCACCTGGCGCTGTTTCCGAGGCCGGAAGAAGTCTTTTCCGAGGACCCAACGAAGTTGTTGGAGGAGTGGAAACAGATTTTCGAGGTTCGCGATCAGGTCCTCAGGATTCTCGAGGAGGCTCGCCAGGCGAAGCACATCGGCAAGGGACTGGAGGCAGAACTCGAGATCAGCGCATCCGGCGAGCAACTTGCACTGCTCCAGCGTCACGCCGCAGGGCTCAAGGAGATTGTCAACGTCTCGCGCGTAACGGTTGTCGAAGGTTCGGCGCTGCAGGTGATGGCGCTGCCCGCTTCCGGATCGAAGTGCGCGCGGTGCTGGAACTTCATGCCTGAGGTTTCGAACTACGGCATCTGGGAGAACGTATGTACCCGCTGCCAGGACGCGCTGACTGAGATGGGCATCGAGCGGCCGCAGGCCAATACCGCGGAGGCCGCCCAGTGAGCCTTAGCTTCCCGCGCCGCCTGCCCTTGCTGATGTTCCTCTCGGGGCTCATCATTGTTGCCGACCGCCTCACCAAAAGATGGGTCGAGAAACACATCGCCCTGGGCGGGGCCATTCCGGTGATCCCGCGCGTTCTCCGCATTACTCACTGGACCAATGAGGGCGCGGCCTTTTCGCTGTTCGCGGGGTCGGCCTCGCCGCACATGGTGCGCTGGGTTCTGATCGCCTTCTCGCTGCTGGCCGCGCTGGTTGTGCTGATTGCGCTGGTGCGGCTGGGCAATCGCATCACGCTGACCACGGTTGCGCTGGCGCTGATTCTGGCCGGGGCGCTGGGCAACGTGCACGACCGCATTCTCTACGGGTCGGTCGTCGACTTCATTGAAGTGCACATCTTCAGCTACCACTGGCCCGACTTTAACTTGGCCGACTCGTCCATCGTGACCGGCGCTTGTTTGCTGCTGCTCGATTCGCTATTCCAGAAGAAACAGGCGGCGCTGGAGGCGGAGCCGTCCGCCTGAGCAGGTTCACTGGGGCGGAGGAGCCTGAGAAAGCAAAAAGAGCAGCCGCTTCCACCATGCGGCCTTCGTGTCCTCCGGAACTTCGATAGCCGATCTTGTCTCCGGAATGCGCCGATTAAATGGAACTTACGCGCATTGTTCTACGTAACCCATTCAGGGCATTTGCTGTCCTAGAATGGCAAGGTCTGGCAAGCTACGCCGCAGGAAGCGGCAGTAGTCAGTTGAAGCGGCAATCACTTGAGGAATGTCTGAACAAGATCGCTGTTCCGGCTTCGGATTCTCTCAGGGGCTAAAGCCCATGTCCATTTTCTTACGTTTGCGGCACGACTGAAGTCGTGCCCTTTCAAAACGGCGACTTAATCAGAGGTTCCAAAAGCAGCACTTACTCCATCCCGTCGAGGTTTGCATGAGGTTTCCGGTTTTCTGCGCTTTGTCTCGCGCTGCGTTTGCAGGCGCGGCCGTGCTTTGCTGTTTATCCCTGGCCACCAGTGTCGCGGCAAGCGGCCAGCGCCTTCCTGAAACGGTTCAGCCAGAGCATTACACGCTGACGCTGACGCCGGACCTGAAGGCGGCGACGTTCTCCGGGGTGGAGACCATCGACGTGACACTCGCCGAGGCGGCGAACGCGATCACGCTGAACTCGGCGGAGATTGCCTTCCAGCCGGTCACGGTGACGGCCGACGGCAAACAGCAGACGGCGACCGTGAGTTCGGACAAGGACAAGAAGCAGACTACATTTACCTTTGGGGAGAAGATTCCGGCGGGCAAGGCGACGCTCTCGATCAACTACACGGGCATTCTGAATAATGAGCTGCGCGGGTTCTATCTATCGAAGACCGCCAAGCGCAACTACGCGGTGACGCAGTTTGAATCGACGGATGCGCGGCGGGCGTTTCCATCGTTCGACGAGCCGGCATTCAAGGCCACCTACGACGTGACCCTGGTGGTCGACGCAGGCGACACGGCCATCTCCAACGGGCCGATCATTTCGGATACGCCGGGCCCCGGCGAAGGCAAGCACACGCTGAAGTTCCTGACCACGCCGAAGATGTCCACTTACCTGGTGGCGTTTCTGGTGGGCGACTTCCAGTGCACCTCGGGCGAGGCGGACGGCGTCCAGATCCGCGGATGCGCCACGCCGGATAAAGTTGCTCTGACGCCCTATAGCGTGGAGGTTGCCAAGTACGTGCTGCACTACTACGACACCTACTTCGACATTCCCTATCCGCTGAAGAAGCTGGACCTGATTGCGCTACCCGACTTCGAGGCCGGCGCGATGGAGAACTTCGGCGCCATTACCTACCGCGAGACGGCGATGCTGATCGACCCAAAGACGGCCTCGGTGGGCGTGAAGAAGAACGTCGCCCTCGTCATCGCGCACGAGATGGCCCACCAGTGGTTCGGCGACCTGGTGACGATGCAGTGGTGGGACAATATCTGGCTCAATGAGGGCTTCGCCACCTGGATGGAGAACAAGCCGGTGGCTGCCATGCATCCGGAGTGGAACATCGACCAAATTGTGGCCTCGGACGAAGACGAAACCCTGAATCTTGACGCGCAGCCGACCACGCGCGCCATTCGCGCCAAGGCGGAGACGCGCGAGGAGATCGAGCAGATGTTCGACGGCATCTCCTACGGCAAGGCCAGCGATGTGCTGCTCTCGGTGGAGAACTTCCTTGGGCCGGAGACCTTCCGCAACGGCGTGCATAACTACCTGGCTGCGCACCGCTACTCGAACGCGACCGCGGAAGACTTCTGGGGAGCGCAGACGGCGACCAGCCACAAGCCGGTGGACAAGATCATGGAGTCGCTTGTGGCGCAACCCGGCGAGCCTCTGCTGACCTTCGGCCAGGCGGCCGGCGGAGAGGTTTCCGTCGCGCAGAAGCGGTTCTTTCTGAGCCCCACGATCGAGCCCGACTCCAAGCAGAAGTGGACGATACCGGTGTGCTTCAAGACAGGATCGGACCGACAGGAGTGCCAGGTGCTGACGCCTGGAGACACCACGCTGAAAGTGCCCGCCGCCAGCCTGTTCTATGCTAACGCGGGCGGCAAGGGCTACTATCGCAGCGCCTATCCGCCCAACAGCTACGCAGCTCTGGTGGCCAACGCCGAAACCGACCTGAGCCCCACGGAGCGCATCAGCCTGACGGGCGACGAATGGGCCCAGGTGCGCGGCAACAAAGCGACTGTCGGCGACTACCTGAACCTGGTGACGGCGCTTAAGGACGATCCCAGCGCCGAAGTGATGGGCAGCGCCTTCGGCGGGGTGCGGTCCATTTACGAGCGTGTGGCTGGAGATGCCGACGAGCGCGCAGCCCTGGCCGCATGGATTCGCGCGACCTTTGCGCCCGTGTACGCCAAGTTGCCGCCGCCTTCGGAGAGCGACACGTCCAATACGCGGGAACTGCGCGCGCACCTGTTCGACGTGCTCGGCTACGCCAAGGATCCCGCCGTGCTGGCGCAGGCCCGCGAGATTACGGAGAAGTATTTTGCCGATCCGGGGTCAGTGGAGGCCACACTGGGCCAGACGGCGGCGGCCATTGCCGCCCGCAACGGGGACGCCGCGCTTTTCGACAAGTTGCAAAAGGTCGCGGAGACCTCAACCAATCCGGATTTCCAGGAGGGCGCGCTGCAGCTGCTCGCGACGTTTGAGGACCCTGCGCTCGTTCAGCGGTCGCTGGACTACGCAGCTTCAAACAACGTGCGCAACCAGGACGCTCTGATCCAGTTTGCGATTGCACTGCAGATCGATGCGACGCGCGAGCCGGCCTGGAAGTACGTCAAGAGCCACTGGGACACGGTGAAGACGCTGCTGACTCCGGAGCTGGGCAACGCTCTGGTGGGCTCGACCGGCGCATTCTGCTCCGCGGAGGCCCGCGACGACGTGAAGGCCTTCTTCAGCGAACACAAGGTGCCCTCGACGGACCGCTCGCTGAAGCATGCGATCGAGAGCATTGACGGGTGCATTGAGCTGCGGACGCTGCAGGAGCCCAATCTGAAGCAGTGGATCGCGGCACAGGGGAAAATTTAAGGCTGGGAACCGAGCAGAACAAAGGCCGTCTGGCTTTGCGGACGGCCTTTGTCTTTGTTTTTGTATCGGGCGATTTGTCTTTAAAGTTTGCGGCAAATATAGCAAGTTGGAAATGCAGGTCCTTTGACTGCGCATCTCGCGATAAAGCTGCGAAACGCTCCGCTCAGGATGACAGTCCAGTTATCAAAGGCGCTTTGGACTCACCACGCTCAAGAGGCTTTGCTACCAGGCGACTTTCTCGGGGAGAAACTCGGCGAAGAGATCGTCGTAGTAGGGCTTGATCTGCTTCAGATCGGGTTTGGCGTGGCCTTTGGAGTAAAGATCGTACTGATTGAACTTGAGCACCCACAGCATCATCGCCCGGTCCTGCGCGTTTGCCAGGTGGTCGTATGCTCCGTGGCGATGCCACGGATAGAAGGAGTGGAAGCGCAGCATGTAGAGCGCTTCGACGGGCATATAGGGCTTCATGACTTCGGCAATGTAGCCGTCGTGGCCGAAGGACATGTGGACATTCTCAAGGCCGCAGTTGGGCTCGTAGATGCCGTACTTGGTCTGGTACTCGGGCACCAGACGGTCAGGGTTGTTGGCGAAGTATTCCGGAAAAACGATGTCCTTCGACCAAGCGCACCCGACCGGAAACGTGTCGCCCACAACGCCCCATTGCGGCTCTCCGTAGAGGCAGAGGCACTTGCCAAGATCATGAAGGAATCCGGTGAGCACCATCCAGCGGGGATGGTTGTCGCGCCGGATCGCCTCTGAAGTTTGCAGCAGGTGCTCAATCTGGGTGAGGTCGGTGTCCGGGTCGCTGTCGTCGACCAGCGTGTTGAGAAACTCGGCCGCCTCCCAGATGGTCTTCATGCCCTTGTCGAGGCCGAAGTACTGCTTCTCTTTTTCGAGGACATAGGCGACGGTCTGGCCTTCGTGGTTGAGGCGGTAGAACTCGGCCACACCGGGCGTAGCGGCGGCATCGTAGACGCGGAACTCCTCCTCCGACTTGCCTTCGCGGTAACGGCCCTCAACGAAGTCGTCCCACTGGTCCAACAGTTCAAGCGGCTGGGCGGGGTGAATGGTAGCGCTCATGGGGAACCTCCTGGCTTTGGGCACGCGGAGATGCTGCCTGGGCTTCTTGTACCAGAACGGCAAGTTGCGGAGCAAGGAGAATCGGACAGCGGTCTGCGGGCTGCGGCATTGGGGGGCCTGGCCGGTCCCATTGAGATGCGGTTTTGCTTTGTAGGCAGGCAGCGGGAGTGTTACCTTCAATCCCAAGATGACGCGCCGAAGCTTGAGCCTTCTCGCAATCTCTGCCTGCCTTGTTGCCGCCCGTTGCGCACAGGCGCAGCCGCCCCCATCCACAATGCAGAGAAAGGAACCCTTGATGACTCGCCACGCGGAAGGAACCTTCGATGTGAAGACCACGCCGATCGCCGCCGATGACGCCACCATGGGCACGCTGATCGGGCGCTACTCGCTGGTGAAGCAGTACCACGGCGACCTTGAGGCAACCAGCAAGGGCGAGATGCTGGGCGCCGGCGAGCCCTCCTCCGGCAGTGCGGGCTACGTGGCCATTGAGCAGGTGACGGGAACGCTCAACGGGCACACCGGGTCTTTTGCGCTGCAGCATATCGGCATCATGGAAGGCGGCGGGCACAAGCTCTCCGTGGTGGTGGTGCCGGGGTCGGGGACGGGGCAGCTCACGGGGATTGGCGGAACGCTGACCATCACCATTGCCAACGGGAAGCACTCGTATAACCTGGAGTACACGCTGGCTGCACAGTGATCCTGCCCGGATTCGATACCATAATTCCATGCCCCAATTCCCTGCCGGCCAGACCCTGCTGATCGATGCTGACGATACGCTGTGGGAGAACAATGTCTACTTCGAGCGCGCCATTGCGGCCTTCATCAGCTATCTGAACCACCACGAATACTCGGCCGCCGAGGTGCGGCAGGCGCTGAATGCGCAGGAGCGCGAGACGATTCTGGCGCACGGCTACGGGCTGACCAGCTTTACGCGGTCGCTGGTGGCCACCTATGAGCGGATGAGCCCGACGCCGGTGACGGAACACAACATCAAGCGGGTGCGCAGTTTTGCGCGGTCGATTGCCCAGCAGGAGATTGAGCTGCTGCCGGGCGTGGCGGAGACGCTGGCCGAGTTGGCCACGCGGCACCGGCTGATCCTGATGACCAAAGGCGACCAGGCGGAACAGGCAGACAAGCTGGCGCGCTCGGGACTCGCGCAGCATTTCAACGCGGTGGAGATTGTTGCGGAGAAGGATCCGGCGACGTACCACGCGGTGATTGCGCGCCACGAGCTGACGCCGCACACGAGCTGGATGATCGGCAACAGCATCAAGAGCGACATCAACCCCGCGCTGGCAGCGGGACTGCACGCGGTGTTTCTGTTTCACAAGGACACGTGGGTGCTGGAACACGCGGCGCTGGACGCGGCCCCGGAGGGGCAGCACATCCTCGAACTCGACTCGTTTGCAAAGCTCGGCGTGACCTTCTGAGCGAATGCAAGGGGTGCAACTTCTTGACGTGCGGCTTGGCGCTCTGGTCTACTTGGCTCAACGTCATGCAGATTCCCCATGCCAACGCAGCCTGTTGCCGGTTCAGGCATGCCAGTGCGCCGATTTTCGATTTTCGAATTAGCAGGCACAATCGACGCGCGGGAAGCGAAGCCTGAAGCAAGGGAATTTGCAATGCAACAACCCCCAGGCCACCACCCGCGAACGCGGCTGGTGGTTTTTCCTTTCTTCCCCCACACGTATCCCTTCTTTTACCGTTTCAAGGAGATCGCCTCTTGGAATCCGTCAGTCTTACCAGCATCCAGACGGCCCGCGCCCGCATCGGGGACGGCATACACGTTTCGCCCTGCCAACTCTCGCACCACCTGTCGGAGCTGACCGGGCTGCCGCTGCACCTGAAGCTTGAAAACCTGCAGCGGACGGGATCGTTCAAGGAACGCGGCGCGCTGAACAAGCTGCTGACGCTGAGCGAGACGGAGCGCAAGCGGGGCGTGATTGCGGCCAGCGCGGGCAACCACGCGCAGGGAGTGGCGTTCCACGCGGCTGCACGGGGGATTCGCGCGCAGATCGTGATGCCGCTGGCGACACCACAGATCAAGGTGGCGGCGACGCGGGGGTACGGGGCGGAGGTCATTCTGCACGGGGCCAGCTACGACGAGGCCTGCGAAGAGGCGCTGCGGCGGAGGGTGGAGCAGGGACGCACGTTTATCCATCCCTTCGACGACCCGGAGGTGATTTCGGGCCAGGGGACGATTGGGCTGGAGTTGCTGGAGCAGGTTCCGGACATCGAGGCTGTAGTGGTGCCCATAGGCGGGGGTGGGCTGATTGGCGGTGTGGCCTGCGCGCTGAAGGAGACCAATCCGAAGATCCGCGTGGTGGGCGTGGAGCCGGAGAAGCTGCCGTCGATGCTGCGGGCGCGGGAGGCCGGGCATCCGGTGACGATTTCGGCGGAGGCTACGATTGCCGACGGCATCGCGGTGCTGCGGGCGGGCGATCTGACGCTGCCACTGGTCTCGCGCTACGTGGATGAGATTGTGACGGTAGACGACGAGGAGATTGCCAGCGCGATCCTGATGCTGCTGGAGCAGGAGAAGACGCTCGCCGAGGGCGCGGGGGCGGCGGCACTGGCCGCGGTGGTGCAGTCGAAGACGAATCTGCGGCATCGACGGACGGTGGTGCTGGTGTGCGGGGGCAACATCGACGTGACGCTGCTGGCGAAAATTATTGAGCGCGGCCTGGTAAAGGACGGGCGCATGCTGCGGGTGCGCGTCTACCTGCAGGACCGGCCGGGCGCGCTGCTGGCCCTCACGCAGATTCTGGCCCGCGAGCGCGCCAACATTGTGGAGACGGTGCACAACCGCGCTTACTACGGCGTGAGCCTGGGCGAGACGGTGATCGATGTGACTATTGAAACGCGCGGCGCTACGCACATTACCGCCATCAGCCACGCGCTGCGCGAGGCAGGGTTCCGCTTCGAGCGGATTCAGTAGGAGCACGGATGTACTCGCCCAAATTCAACCAGGTTGCGGACCGCGCTTTGCTCATCGAGGCCATGCGGGCTTACTCGTTTGCCATTCTCTTCGGACCGCAGGGAGGGACTGAGGTTGGCGGGATGGTGGCCACGCATCTTCCGCTGGTGGTGAAGGACGAGGGGCCGCACGGGCTGCTGGAAGGGCACTTTGCCAAGGCCAACCGGCACTGGCAGGCGCTGGCCGGGCAGGAGACGCTGGTTGTGTTCCCGGGGCCGCACAGCTACGTTTCGCCAAGCTTGTATGTGGAACCGCTGTCGGTGCCGACGTGGAATTACATAACGGTTCACGCTTATGGGACGCTGGAACTGGTCGAGGACGAAGGCGAAAAGGAGACGCTGCTCAAGGGGCTGATTCAGGCGAACGAGCCGGGCTACGCGGAGCAATGGGCTGGGATGCCGGAGGGGTTTCGGCGGACGATGCTGACGGGGATTGTGGGCTTTCGCATTCCGATTGCGCGGATTGAGGGAAAGTTCAAGATCAGCCAGAACCGGGCGGCAGAGGAGCGGCAGAATGTGAAGGCCGCGCATGCTGCCGGGACGGCCGATCAGCGGGCGTTGGCCGTATGGATGGAGCGGCTGATCGGGGATTGATGGGCGCCGGCCTGATTCGCAGCGACCGAGGCCCTGACACATTGGGCAAAAATCGTGTAGTGTTTTGAACGGGATGCGAGGCTGTGCCGGCTCGGCTCCCAGCAATGCGAGGATCATGCCCATGCGCAATCTCCTGATCGTTCTCAGCCTTCTGGCTGGGGCTGTTGTTCCCTGCTCGGCCCAGGCCGCGCCCCCCGCCACCGACTGGAGGGCCAAGGTTGCGGAAGCCATGCCGCTGCTCGGCCATCGGAACTGGATTCTGGTCGTGGATTCGGCCTATCCGCTGCAGGCAGGACCGGGGATCGAAACCATTGAGACCGGCGCCGGTCAACTGGAGGTGGTGCGGCACGTGCTCAGCGCCATCGACCGGTCGATTCATGCGCGGCCCGTGATCCAGATGGACGCGGAACTGCCCTTCCTTGCTGAGGAGGACGCGCCGGGTGTCTCGGCCTACCAGGCCGAGATCGGCGATCTGCTGCGCGCCTACCCGATGGAGTCCGTGCCTCATGACCGCGTGATCGCCAACGTTGAAGAGGCCAGCAAGCACTTCAACATCCTGGTGCTCAAGACCAACATGACGGTTCCGTACACGTCAGTCTTCATCCGGCTGGAATGCAAATACTGGAGCGCCGACGCGGAGAAACGGCTGCGGGCGAAGATGGCCGCGGCGCCTCAGCCCGCGCATTGATGAAGCTGGCGACCTGCAACCGCGCATTGCGGGCGCAGCCTTTCTTAACCGGCTCATGCTTTGGTATACTCGATGAGTTCACCTCAAGCGGAGGTGGCGAAATTGGCAGACGCACCAGCTTGAGGTGCTGGCGCCCACAAGGCATAGGGGTTCAAGTCCCCTCCTCCGCACCAGAGATTCTCCTCCTCCGGGTCAACCGGGCGAGACTCGGAAAGCAGCTTGGAATATGCAAATTCTTCTTTATGTCGTCGTTGTCGTGCACGTGCTGGTGTGCCTGTTTCTGATCGGGGTTGTTCTGCTGCAGCAGGGCCGCTCGGCTGACCTAGCAGGCGCCTTCGGCGGACAGGGTTCGCAGACGGCCTTCGGCCCCCGTGCAGCGGCCAACGTACTGACCCGGCTCACCACCTGGTCGGCGATCATCTTCATGGTGACCTCGATCAGTCTGACGGTTCTTTATGTGCGCTCCTCGGGCTCCCGCTCGGTGCTTCAGGACGTGAAACCGGCTCCCGTCTCCGCACCGGCCAAATCGGGCAAGTAGTTTACTCACAGCGCATTACGCGGAAGAAAGAAGAGGGCAGACCATACCGTCTGCCCTCTTTGCTTTGCCAGGGATTACGCAGGTTGCGTCTGCTTCGCATGGGGTGTCGTTGACATTTATATCTAGTAGATATATCTTTTAGAGATATGGAGCGGAACCAGACGGCTTTTGTGATTCTCGGCATTCTCGCCATTCATCCGAACCAATCCGGATACGAGATCCGCAAGACCATTCAACAGAGCGTAGGCTTCTTCTGGGGTGAGAGCTACGGGCAGATCTACCCCACCCTGAAGCGACTGGCAGCCGAAGGGCTGATTGTTCTCAGCAGGCCGACGTCGGCTCCCCGGCCCAAACGGCAGGAGTACTCGATCACGCCAGCGGGGCATATGCGGCTCGAGGAGTGGCTGGCCGTGCCCTGCCGCGACGATCCGCCGCGCGATGAGTTTCTGCTGAAGCTGTTCTTTGGGCGGGATGCGGGGCCGGGGGTTTCCGAGGAGCATATTCGCCGATTCCAGGAGAAAAACCGGCGCATGCTGGCCACGCTTCTGGGGCTCGAAGGCCTGGGGCGGGCGCACAGTTCGCATCATCCGGGCTTTCCGTTCTGGATCCTCACTCTGCAGTACGGCGTTGGTCAGCTGAGGGCGGCGCTGGAGTGGAGCGAGGGGGCGCTGGCGATGCTGACGGAGGGCGTGGCGGGCGGGTCTGCCATGGACCCGGGCGAATCAACGAGTCAGCAAGCCGGCGAGTCAGAGAGTTAGCCCCCCCTTAAGCGGGGTTAACAGGTTAGCGGACGGCAGGGGGAGATGGAGTGATGACCGAAGAAGAGACTGGAACGATGTCTACGAAGGTTCAGGGCAAGCGCTTTCCGCGGTTCCTGGCATGGATCGTTGCCAGCCTCTTCGTTCTGGGGTTCTTTCTGCCTCCGGTCGGGGTGTGGACGGGGCCGGTGCTGGGCGCATGGTTTGTGGGGACGCAGCGGCCGTGGCGGGGATTCGAGTGGATGGTGGCGCTGACGTTCGTTCCCAGCCTGGCCTCGAACTGGCGCATGTTTGCCGTGACCAGCTGGTCGGGCGCGGCGGAGACCGTGGGCTGGATGATCGTCGCCTCCCTGCTGATGGTGCTTCCCTTCACCTTTCACCGGCTGGTTGGGGCGCGGGTGAGCGGGCCTTTGTCCACGCTGGCTCTGCCGCTGGGTGCGACGGCGAGCCAGTGGCTGGCGCTGCCGTTGCTTCCGGCGGGAATCTTCAGCGCCTTCTCGGTCAGCCGCATTCCTCTCAGCAGTTCCACGCTGCTTCAGGTGGGGGCAGTTTTTGGCGTGGCGGCGCTGACGTTTCTGACCCACTGGGTTGCGGCCACGCTGGTGTGGATGTGGAACCTGGAGTTCAGGCGGCCGAGGATTGCCGTGAGCGCGGGTCTGCTGGCTGCGGTCCTTGCATTTGCGGCTGGCCTTGGGCTCGCCCGCCAGTTTGCCGGGGCGGCGCTGCCGGAGGCTTTGCCTGCCGGTACGGGTCTTGCATGGGCTTGCCTGGCCGGGGCGATTGGGCTCGGCGGCTGGGCACTGTGGCGCAGGGACAAACAGCCCCACTGGGCGGAGCGGCCGGTGATTGCGGCGCTGCTGCGAAGCCCTTCGACCGGCGAGGCCTTGCATGTGGAAAGCGACAGCGGGCAGGAGACGCTGGTCAGCAGTTCGGGCGAACGGTTCCCGGTGCGCGACGGGATTCCCGACTTCCGCAGGCCCGAGGACTTGACCGGCGACAACGGAAAGTACAACCACCTGTACGAGATGATCGGCGGGTTCTACGACGATACGCAGCGGGTGGCCTGCGCGCTGAAGGGGCTGGACCGCGACGAGTACTTCCTGGCATATATGCGCAAGCTGGAGGTGAAGGCGGGCGACTCGGTGCTGGAGACCTCGGTGGGGACCGGGCTGAACCTGAAGTATCTGCCGCAGGGCGTTCAGATCTCCGGGTTGGATTTGTCGGCGGAGATGTTGGGCAGTTGCCAGGCGAACCTGCGGCGATGGGGGTTGGAGGCCGATCTCTACCTGGGCAACGCCGAGGCTCTGCCGTTTGCCGACGCGAGCTTCGATGTGGTGTTTCATGTGGGCGGGATCAGCTTCTTCAATGACCCGGGGAAAGCGATACGGGAGATGATCCGCGTGGCCAGGCCGGGCAGTTTGCTGCTCATCTCCGACGAGACCGAGGAGTACGCGCAGAAGACCTATGAGCGCATCCCGATTACGAGCCGATACTTCAAGAATCGCAAGCGGGCGGTGACGATTCCGGTGGGGCTGGTGCCGGGTGATATGGAGGAGGTTCACGTGGAGATGATCAAGGGCGGGCTGTTCTATGCACTCACCTTCCGCAAGCCCGGGGATCGCCTCCTGACCCGGGCGCAATAGAATCGAAGCATGATTCTCGAGACCTTTCCTGTCGGCGCGCTGGCCTGCAACTGCACCATTCTCGGCGATGAGGCGGCCGGCGAGGCCATCGTGATCGACCCCGGCGACGAGGTGGGGCGGATTCACCGGCGGCTGACGGCGCTGGGCCTCAAGGTAAAGCAGATTCTCGTTACTCATGCCCACATCGACCACGTGGGCGGGGCGCTGAAGCTGAAACGGCTGACGGGAGCGCCGATTCTGCTGAACGAAAACGACCTGCCGCTGCTCGATATGATGGACACCCAGGCGGCGTGGCTGGGCCTGGGCACACCGGAGACTGCACCACCCGACGCCTCGCTAGGTGACGGGCTGACGGTGGGCCTCGAAGCCTGCCCGGCCAAGGTGCTGCACACGCCTGGGCACACGCAGGGCTCGGTATGCCTGCACTTTGCGCCGCTGAGACTGCTGGTGGCTGGGGATACGCTGTTCGCCGGGAGCATTGGGCGCACCGACCTGCCGGGCGGGAACTTTGAACAGATCATCGACTCGATCGAGTCGCGATTGCTGCGTCTGCCGGATGAGACGCGTGTACTTCCCGGTCACGGGCCCGCCACGACGATTGGTGCCGAGCGCAGGAGCAATCCCTTTCTGCGTGGGACGTAAATTTCATAATTCCACAGGATGACTTTCATATTTTTCAATGAGTTAAGCTTTACTTCTTCAATTACAACTTAAAGTGGAGGCTGGGTACCATTACCAGCTTGATGCGTTTATAAAGAGTTAACCAGCACAGCAACTCCAGTGCTGAATTCTAACTCAGGGGCGAGAAGGCTGAAGACCAGGTGGCCGGACTCGGGCATGCCGAAGAAGTAGCCGGGGTGTACCCAGGCGCCGCGCTCAAGGAGGGCCAGGACGGTGTGCTCGTCGGGCTGGAGGGCGGGGATGCGGAGGATTACGTACCAGCCGGCTTCGACATCGAGGCGGCTCACCTGGGGGA
This sequence comes from Occallatibacter sp., assembly GCA_035604995.1. GTDB lineage: Bacteria > Acidobacteriota > Terriglobia > Terriglobales > Acidobacteriaceae > Telmatobacter. The sequence continues at coordinate 35,964 of DATNHL010000300.1, forward strand.
CCTGGGTTAGTTGACGGTCGAGTTCGGCGAGGTTGGCGGCGACGCGGCGGCGGATCTGGTCCTGGATTGCGGCGCGGCCGGCGAGCCACACGGGCAATGCGGCCTGGACCGGAGCGTTCATGGAGAGGAATGTGTCCGCGACGACTTCCAGACGGTCGAGAGCGGCGGCGGCGGGGCCAGTGGCGACAATCCAGGCGGCCTTCATCTGCGGCAGGCCGGCGATCTTGCTGAGGCCGCTGACGACAAACACCGGGACACCGTCGAGGCCGGAAGCAAAGCTCCTGGGCGTATCCCCAAAGCCGTAGTCGAGGAAGACCTCGTCCACAATCAGGGAGAGATCGAATTCGCGGCAGAGGCGGGCCAGCTCCTCAGCCTCCCAAGGCTTGGTGAAGTGGCCGGTGGGATTGTTGGGGTGCACGAGGTCGATGGCGCGTGTGCGGGGAGTGATGGCGCGGCGGAATCCTTCGGGATCGATCTGCCAGCCGTGGTCGTAAATAAGCGGGGCTGGCTTGAGGGCGACGTCGTCGAGGGCGGCGAGGAAGTCGAAGAGCGGATAGCCGGGCTGGGGGACGACGATCTCGCTCCCCGGGTCGCAGAGGAGGCGGAAGAGATAGCTGTAGGCCTCGCTTGTGCTGGTGGTGAGGACGACCTGCTCGGGACGAACTGAGACGCCGGACTCGGCATAGTAGAGGCAAACGGCCTGGCGGGCGGAGAGAAGGCCGCGGGGTTGGGGATCGTAGTCGAAGGCCTGCGGCTGGGTGAGGGCCTGGAGCAGGTCGGAAGGATAAATGAAGCCGCAGCGGGTGGGATTGGAGGCGGTGAGGTCGGCGATGGGCAAGCCGGCCTGCAAGCGCAGACGGTGTGCCCGCGCCAGTGCGCTCTCTTCGGTGTTCCAGGCTGTGCGGCGAGAGAAGCGCATTTGGTCGTTCCACCAAGAAACGGGAGTCGCCTGCCCCACCGGAGGTGGTCGTGCACAATAAGAACAGGCGTCCCTTTCAACCATACACGGACGCAAGCGGGGAGGAACATTGAGTCTGCGCGCGGTTGTCTTCGACTATGGAATGGTGCTGACCGGTCCACAAGACCCGGAGGGGCATGCTGCGCTGTTGCGGATTACCGGGCTGCCGGTGGAGCGGTTTGAGCCGCTCTACTGGACGGATCGCCATGCGTACGACGAGGGCAAACTGACCGGTCTGGAGTTCTGGCGGAAGTTTCTACGCGATGCGGGGCTGGACCTTGCGGCGGGCGCAGTGGAGGAGCTGAACCTGTGGGACGCGCGGATGTGGACGACACAGAACCCGGTCATGCTGGCCTGGCAGGTTGAACTGAAGCGGCGCGGGATCCTGACCGCCATTCTCTCCAACATGGGCGACAACGTGCTGGACAACATGAAGCGGGAGTTCGACTGGCTTCCCCGCTTCGATGTGCTGGTATGGAGCTACCAGCTGCGCATGGCCAAGCCGGATCCGGCGATCTATCGTTACGTGCTGAAGGAGCTTGGGACGCGCGCCGACGAGACTCTCTTCCTGGACGACAAGCTGGTGAACGTCGAGGCTGCGCAGGCGCTGGGATTCAAGGCGATCCGGTTCTCGAACGTTGAGAGGCTGCGCGCGGATCTTGTGGCCGCGGGGCTTGACGCGCAGCTGCCGCTTCCCTGAGGACGGGGCGCGGTGGAGTTCTTCGGCGGACGGTTGCAGACCCTGTTTGCCGGGGATGAATTCCATTCGTTTTCCGGGAAGTGGAGCCTCGGGCGAGGGCGGAATTCGGGCCGAAAACGGGCCATTTCCAAAAACCCAAAAACGCGTAAGTCCTTTGTTTCGGCAGGTAAATTGGGCCATTATTTGCATAACCTGTTTGTTTTCATGGGGCTGGGACGAAAAGTGGGGAGAGTACGGGGGATAGACAGCGAAACATAAGGCATTCCGGCGGCGCAGCAGGTCTCCTCCATGGCTCATCCTCTCCAGACCCATTGTGCGGCGGAGGGACCTAATGATCCGCAAAAGTGCGGAGAAAGAATCGGATGAGAGGGACGCTGTTGGCGTGACCCAGTAGAAGACTGCGGAAAGCGTGCATCCGCGGGCTCAATGGTTCGGCAAGGGTCACCCTGCAAGTCGATCCTGAAGACCCAACTGACGGCACGGCGCTGGCTCAGAAGTGGTAGCTGAGGCCGAGGTTCGCGTTCATCACGTCGAGCCCAGGGTTGACCGGCACGATGAACCCGTTGGAAAAGTGAAAATCGCTGAACAGGCCTAAGCGTAGATCCCAGCGCTCGTTCATTCTGACATTGACGCCCGTGGCCGACTGAAGGCTGAAGTTCTCATAAGTGGCGTGCTGCGAGAGCACCTTCTGCGAGAAGCCGAGAATGCCTACCTTGGCCATGAGGAAGGGCTTGATCGCCTTCTTGTCCCGCCACAGCCAGCGAAAGCCTAGAGGAGAAATCCCGATTCCAGGCACGATGTGCCAGTTGGGGCTGGTCGGAGTGCCCCATATGTCTTGCGTGAGGGGCGCATCCAGAAGCACGACCGGCAGGAACTCCGCCACATAGTCCATACGCGCACCGAGGAAGCGGCCCCAGGAATGGCGGTCGTACTCCACTCCCGCGGTGTAGAGCTTGCAGCCTGATCCGCTTGCGAACAGTATGTAATGGCCGTAAGAGGCGAGCCCCTCGATTACCAGTTCTCTCTCCACCGGTTTCCTGGCCGGTTTGGCCTCGCTTCCTTTGCCCTCACCGGGCGGCACAGCATCCGATTCCGGCGGCGGCAGCGAATCTGTCTGGACTGGGGTTTGTGCGAGCAGGTTGATCGTTGACGATGAACTCGTCTGCGACACGCTGAAGGCCCCATTTGTCTCTGATGGGCTCAGCCGGTCCTGGCAGTTGGCGGGTTGCGCCGCAAAGAGACAGAGACCGGCGAGAATCAAAGAACAGCCTGGGAAAAAACGTCCGGAGCGTCGCGTACGTTGCGGGAAAATGAATGAAGGCATACCAGTTTGATTGTTTGGCAAGGGCCACCGTAGTGGTTGAATTGGCGACCCCATCTTACGCTAGCATGCCACCTCTGGCTGTGCCGGCGTTGGGGAGCTGCGCGAGGCAGCGTTCGCACGCCAGGGCGAAGGACAACGACGGCTTCCCGTACCGAGACCGCGTGGATATGTGGTCTCCCAGGTCTCAAAAGCGAGACCCGCGGCACCCGCAATGATAGCCGGCCGCGGCGGAGGACAACGCCGGCTTCTACGGCTGAGTTCGATCGAGGATGCTCCTCATGCGCCGATCGAATCGATGGAATGTTCATGGGATTCCAGTGGCGCGGAAGGCCCGCGTGCCGGGACGCAGGGATGTGCTCCTGTGGGCGGGAAGAGTTGCTGCGGTAGCGGTACTCGGCGAATTTCGATTCTAGAAGTGGTAGCTGAGGCCGAGATTCGCACTCATCACGTCGAGGCCGGGGTTGGAGGGCACGATGAAGGCGTTGGAAAAATGGAAGTCGCTGAAGAGGCCCAGGCGCAGACCCCACCGCGGGTTCATCATCACCTGCACGCCGGTGGCCGACTGCAGGCTGAAGTTGACATACGTGGCTTGGGTTGAGGGGATCTTTTTGGTGAAGGCAAGGACACCGCCCTTGGCCTCGAGGTAGGGCCTGACCCTCTTGCTGCTGCGCCACTGCCAGCGAAACCCGATAGGGGAGATTCCCAGGCCAGGGACGTATTCGCGGACGGCCTTGCTCTGGTCGACCGGGTAGGAGGGGCTGCCGTAGGGGTTGGTCTTGAGGGGTTTGTCAAGCAAGACCAAGGGGAGAACCTCGGCCACGTAGTCCATCTCGGAACCGAGAAAGTGGCCCCAAGAATGGCGGTCGTACTCCACCCCGCCGGTGAACAGCTTTTCGTCGTAGCCGGAGGCGAAGATCTTGTAGTTGCCGTAGGACATGAGGCCCTCGACGATGATCTCCTGCTTCATGGGCTCTTCCCGGTCGAGGTAGATCTCCTTGACCTGGCCTCCGCTGCCGGCGGAGTGGCCCATGGCTGGCAGGCTCGATCGATCTGCCGACGAGCTGAGCCCGGCCAGCGAAGACGGCTGGGGCGACGTGGGCGGCTCGGCGGAACGATTCGGGGCAGCAGGGGCAGCCGGATCGGCCGGGTTTCCGGCGGGGGCCAGGGAATCTGAGTAGGAGAGCTGCGACGCCCCCTGGGAGAGAGCGCGCTGGGGCAGGACCAGGCACACCAGGCCGAGCATCGAAACACAACTGAGCTCAAGGATTGCGGCGGTAAAACCCTCTGGCCGACTGGAGGAGGTTACATGCCACCAAACTCGATTGGACTGCAAATGGTCACCTTGCGCTTTGGAATGGGCCGGACAGGTCGCGGGAAGACTGGAGATTTTCACGATCCGGTATGCAAACTATAGCATGGACAGGAAGGGCGAAAGCGGCCCAATCGCGGGGTGCGGAGCCCCAGTCGGCAACCACGGAGAGAGTCTGCCGCGGGAGACGCATCCCATTCAGAATGTGCCAGGTACCGTCGATCTCGGTCTTCAGCTCCGGATGCATGCCCGGAGCGGCCGCCAGACGAGCGGCAGGCCGGCCAGGAGTCCGAGGGAGGAGCGGGAGCGGAGCCATGCGGCTGGCTCGTGCGGCTCCGGGCGGGGCTCGCCGGGATCGCCGCAACCGCCTGCGAAGCCTTGTGCATAAAGACGAGGGGCCTGTGTACTACACTGCTTGCCGTTGGACGGGCAAGGGTCAGGCCGTGCTGTAACGGGCGGCTTTGGGCAACGAGAAAGCAGGCAGATGGCTGGGTCCCGAGGTCTAGCTGATCCGTCCAGAGATAGAGTGGGGTACCAATAGTGAAATTTTTCCAGGCAAGAACAAAAGGGAGCACGGCCAAACGGGTCGTGATGGGGGGGGCGTCGCTGCTGCTGGGCGCCGCCATGGCCGTGGCGCAAACGATTCCGGTGGTTACCGGCGATGCGCGCGTGGACAAGCTGCTGAGCCAGATGACGCGCAATGAGAAACTGACGCTGATTCACGGCACGCACGAGGACCCGGCTGTCTACCAGGGTCAGGCCGGCTACCTGGGTGGGGTTCCGCGGCTGGGGATTCCGGGGTTGCGATTTGCCGATGGGCCTCCGGGGGTGCTGACGCGGCATCCGTCGCAGGGTGAGACGGCGACCATGGGCGTGGCCGCCACCTTCAGCACCAAAACCGCCGAGGAGAACGGCGTGGTGATTGGGCGCGAAGACCGGGCGCTGGGCATCGACGTCAGCCTGCAGCCCTTCGTCAACATCGACCGCGACCTGGAGTTCGGGCGCGGGTTCAACACCTTCGGCGAAGACCCCTTCCTTACCTCCGAGATGGCCGTGGCCGAGGTCAAGGGCATCCAGTCGCAGCATGTGATGTCGCAGATCAAGCACTACGTCGGCTACGACTCAGAGAGCGGCAGCACCTGGATCGACGACCAGACCCTGCACGAGGTCTACGTCGCCCCCTTTGAGGCCACCATCCGCCGCGCCGACGTCTCGTCGATCATGTGTTCCTACAACCGCATCAACGGCACCTTTGCCTGCGGCAACGACTCGACGCTGACCAAGATCCTGCGCGACGAGATCGGGTTCAAGGGGTTCGTAACCTCGGACTGGGGCGCGGTGCACGCGGTCAAGTTCATCAACGCGGGCCTCGATATGGAGATGCCAGGCGAGCCGGGTCCGGGACTGGGCGGCATGCTGCCCTCCTTCTTTGACTCGATGCCCGCTCCACCGCCTCCGCCGCCGAACGCCATGGCCGGCATGATGGAGGGCTTTTTCGGCCACATTCCTGAGGAGCCGAAGCCGGTGATGGGGGACTTTGGCGACTTCGGCAGGAAGGAAGACGCCAAGAAGATGCCCGAGGCCCTCAAGGACGGCACCGTCAACGAAGCCGCCATCACCCGCGCCGCTGGCCGGGTGCTGTACGAGATTGTCCACTTCGGCTACCTCGACGGCCAGTCCAAGCACGAGGTCACCGAGCAGGCGATCGAGGCTAACGCGAAGATCATCGAAAAGACCGGCGAAGAGGCCGCGGTGCTGCTGAAGAACGAAGGTGGGGTGCTGCCGCTGAAGGCCGCTGACCTGGACGACGTGGTTCTGATCGGACCCACCGCCCTTCAGGTCGACTCGATCGGCCTCAGCGGCGAGCGCTCGGTCGGTTTGCCGGAGCGCGAGGTGGGCCCCTGGGATGCTCTGAAGAAGGTCACCGGCAACTCGAAGATCCGGCTTGCCGTCGACGACGACATGACCG
>DATNHL010000301.1:0-9748 GCA_035604995.1 Occallatibacter sp.
TTCGCTCCACGCAGGCCAGATGCAGGGAAGACCTCGACAAAGCGATCACCGAAGCCATCTCCTTGATCACATCCGAAAACGCCCAAGCGTGGTTCAGGCACGCTACGAATACCTTACAGTAACAGTGAAAACGCTCTAGCACGAGACCGCGTGGTATCCATTAACTTCTCAGCCGGGTGCCCATCCTTGCGAACGAATTTGTCATAAGGATGGGATACCACAGTTCCTAATTGCCCCAGCGACTAGCTTCTACCCTTTCCTTCCCAGATCGTTCCTCCACGCTCGGCCTTCGCGCTCAAGCAGACGGTCGGAGCACTCCGGACCCCACTTGCCGGCGAAGTAATTGGGGAAGACTTCCGGCTTCTTCGCTGCCCAGGCTTCGAGAATCGGCGTGTACAAGGCCCACGTCGTTTCGACGCCGTCGCGGTGGGCGAACAGGGTTTGGTCGCCCAGCATCGCTTCGAGCAGCAGGCGCTCGTAGCCGTTGGCGCTCGACTTGCCAAAGGCAGCTTCATAGTCGAAGTCCATGTTCACCGGGCACACCGACATATCCGACGAGGTGGGCACCTTGGCGCCGAAGCGCAGCGCAATGCCTTCATCGGGCTGGATGCGAATGGTGAGCAGGTTGGGCTGAATCTCCTGGCAGGGACCTCCCGATTGCATGCGATTGAAGATGAGCAGCGGCGGCTGCTTGAACTGGATGCTGACCTCGGTGGCCTGCTGCTTGAGCCGCTTGCCCGCGCGCAGATAGATAGGCACGCCGGCCCAGCGCCAGTTTTCAATCTGCAGCCGTATAGCCGCATAGGTCTCCGTGCCCGAGTCGGGATTAACGCGCTCCTCGTCGCGATAGCCGACCACTCGCTGGCCGTTGACCACGCCAGGCCCATACTGACCGCGCACCGTGTTCAGAATTGGAATGGGCGGAATGGCCTGCCACACCTTCAGCTTCTCGCGGCGCACGCTCTCGGCCTCGAAGCTCGAGGGCGGCTCCATGGTGACAAAGCTCAGCAGCTCCATCATGTGGTTCTGCACCACGTCGCGCAGCGCGCCCGCCTTCTCGTAGAACGGCCCGCGTCCTTCCACGCCCAGCGTCTCCGCCGCGGTGATCTGCACGTGGTCGATGTAATTGCGGTTCCAAATCGGCTCGAAGATCCCGTTGGCGAAGCGGAAGACCAAAATGTTCTGCACCGTTTCTTTGCCCAGGTAGTGGTCGATGCGGAAGACCTGGCTTTCGTGGAAGACCGCGTTCACCTGGTGGTTCAGCTCGCGCGCCGAGTCAAGATCGTGGCCGAAGGGCTTCTCGATCACCACCACTGTATTGCCCTTCTCCGGCTGCGCCATGCCCTGCGCGCCCAGGTTCTCCACGATGCCGGCAAAGAACTCCGGCGCCGTGGCCAGATAGAAAAGGCGGTCTCCGCCCAGGCCTTTCTCCTTGTCGATCCGTGCTAACTCCGCCTTAAGTCCCGTATAACTGGCCGGGTCGTCGAAGTTAAGCGGAAAATAACTGATGTGTTGAATGAAATCAGCCAGCTTGGGATCGCTCGCGTCCACGCCGCCAAACTGCAAAATGCCGTCGCGCATATCTTCGGCAAACTCGTTTCCCAGCGGCCGCCGCGCCACGCCGACGATGGAGAAGTTCGTGGGCAGCAGGTTATTCTGCCGCAGGTGGAACAGCGCGGGCAGCAGCTTGCGCTTGGTCAGGTCGCCCGAAGCTCCGAAAATCACCAGGATCCCCGCTTCGGGAATCCTCTCGCCCCCGTGAGGAACCTTGGAAAGATCCTCGGGCCGCACACTCATCTGCATCGTCGCCATCTTCGCCCTCCAGATAAATCGCTAGTCCCTAGTCCCCGGTCCCTTAGCAGCCCGTGGTGAAAGTCCAGATTGCGGAGAACCTTCCCTCGGGGGCTAAAGCCCAGCGGTGATTCTATTGCGTTTGCGGCACGACTGAAGTCGTGCCCTTTCAAGACTCGACTTTCACCACAGGCTGTCAATCCCTATTCTTTCTTCACCGCATGTCCGCCAAACTCGTTGCGCATGATGGCCAGCATGCGGTCGGTAAAGTTATTCTCCTCCCGCGAGCGAATGCGCCGCATCAGCGACTCCGTAATCACCGGCGCGGAGACATTCAGGTCGATGGCTTCGATCACCGTCCAGCGGCCTTCGCCGGAGTCCTCGACAAACGCCTCCAGACCATCGAGCTTCGGATTCTTGCAAAGCGCGTCGGCCGTCAGGTCGAGCAGCCAGCTGCGCACCACGCTGCCATAGCGCCAGATTTGCGAGATCTGCGGCAAGTCCAGCTGCAGTTCCTTCTTCGTCTCCATGATGGTAAAGCCTTCCGCGTAGGCCTGCATCATGCCGTACTCGATTCCGTTGTGAATCATCTTGACGAAGTGGCCTGCGCCGCCGGGGCCCACGTGGCCCCAACCCTTGTCGGCCGCGGGCGCCAGAGTCTCGAAGATAGACCGCAGATACTCGACCGGCTCCTTGTCTCCGCCGATCATCATGCTGTAGCCCTCCTTCAGGCCCCAGATTCCGCCCGAGGTGCCCACGTCGACAAACTGGAAGTGCTTCGCCGCAATCTCGTCGTGCCGACGCATCGTGTCTTTGTAATTCGAGTTGCCGCCGTCGATGAGGATGTCGCCGGGATTCAGGAGCGGCTCGAGTTTGGCAATTGTGTCATCTACAGGCTTGCCCTGCGGAACCATGATCCATATAGCCTTGCGGCCCGTCAGATTCCTGGCCAGGTCTTCGAGGGTTGAGACACCGATATTGCCGGATGCAGTCAGCCGGGCCACCGCGTCTGCGTTGAAGTCGAAGCCCACTACCTGGTGACCGCCCAGGCGCAGCCGCTCGGCCATGTTACCGCCCATCTTACCCAGCCCTATCAATCCCAGTTGCATATCGCCTCCAATTCAGTTTGCTCAAAGCATGTTTCATCGATGGTTCAGGGAACAACCATTGAATTCCCTCAGGGGCTAAAGCCCAATGTCATTTGGCCCCTCTCCGGCACGACTAAAGTCGTGCCCTGACACAAAGCGATCCTATCAAACACGCCTTAGATAACTCCCAAAGTTACTAACTCGCGCCTTAGTTCATCGGCGCCTGCGAATCGAATGGCCTGGATTCCCGCGGCCTGCGCACCGGCCACGTTCTCGGCGCGGTCGTCGATAAACAGAATGCGCTCGGCCGGCCGGCCCAGAATGTCGAGCGCGCATTTGTAGATTGCCGGCTCCGGCTTGCGCAGGCCCAGATAGCACGAGCTCAGCGCAACCTTGAAGTACCTGCGCAAACCAAACTTTTGGAAGCGGTACTCGTTGGTTTCACGCGCCTCGTTGTTCAGCGCGCCCACCATGCACTTATCTGATGCGGCAACTTCAGCGAGGATTCCGAGCGCACCATTGGGCAGGACCCGCGACTGCGTCAGGATGAAGGCGAAAAACTCGTCTTGCGAAAAGCTGCGCGGCTCGCAGAATACAGTTGCGTCGAGGTAGTCCTTGAGGGGGATCGCACCGCGCTCCCACGCCGGGTAAGCCGCGGTGTGCCTGGCTTCAAAGGCGGCCGGGTCCAGGTGAAAATGCGACATCGCATCGGCGCGCTCGCCGTGGTCCCAACCATTGGTCAGCAGCACTCCGCCTACATCGAAAAGGATCACGTCGAAGGGGAACATCGGCGCCTTTCAGTATGCGTTTCGGTGATGAATCCTTGATGAAGCTATTTCTTCAGCTCGCCGGCCATTGTGGACCTCCCCACGAATTGCCGTTCTTGCAACCCTGCGCGGCGCTAGGCCGGATTCGCCGAACCGTCGCCACACATGTATTTGGCCTCGATGGCCAGAACCTTGTTGAACCGCCGCACGAACCGTTCTTCTTTGGCGATGAACTGCGCTCCGATGAACGCATTCACAACTTCGAAGGCCAGCGCTGGGCCGATAATGCGCGCGCCCAGGACAAGTACGTTCATGTCGTCGTGCTCCACGCCCTGGTGCGCCGAGTAGGTATCGTGGCACATGCCGGCGCGAATGCCGGGAATCTTGTTGGCCGCCACGCAGACGCCCACGCCCGAGCCGCAGATGAGAATGCCGCGCGGCGCATCGCCCCGCTTCAACGCCAGACCCACCTTCTCGGCAAAGTCGGGATAGTCAGAGGGTTCGGTGTTATACGCGCCAAGGTCGATCACCTCGTGACCCTGTGTGGCAAGGTAAGCGCGCACTTCTTCCTTGAGAGGAAAGCCGGCGTGGTCGGAAGCGATAACGAGTTTCACAACGATCCTTTCATTGCGATTTGCGGGTTTAGCGTTGCTAGCGGAGTTAGCCGCCCGCGCGGCGGGCGTGTTAGCGGAGTTGGCGGAGTTAGATGCGGCTGACTCACCCTGCCAACGCCGCTAGCTCCGCTAACAACGCTAACTCCGCTGCCCGCTCACTTCACCAGCGCCTTTGCCCGCGCTGCCACACTCTCAGCGCCAAAGCCCAGTTCCTTGAGCGCCGTTGCTCCTGGCGCCGAGGCGCCGAAACGGTCCAGCCCGATGACGTCGCCGTCCAGGCCTACATACTTCCACCAGCCCAGAGTCGCTCCGGCTTCTACCGCAAGCCTGGGCACTCCCGCGGGCAATACACTTGCCTTGTACTCGGATGTCTGCTCCTCGAAGATCTTCCAGCTGGGGAAGCTGACGACACGAGCGGCGATTCCCTCTGCCGCAAGCAGCTTCGAGGCCTCAACCACTGCCGATACTTCGGAGCCGGTGGCGATGAGGACGACCTGCGGGCTAGCCGCATCCTGTAACACATAGGCGCCCTTGCTTACGCCGCCGTATACGTCCACTGCCGCGGGATCGATGACCGGCAAGTCCTGCCGGGTGAGCGCGAAAAAGCTCGGCCTCTTGCGCTCGAGAGCCAGGCGCCACGCCGCTGCGGTTTCGTTGGCGTCGGCGGGACGGAAGTCCGTGAGGCCCGGAACCGCGCGCAGAGCCATCAGGTGCTCGATGGGCTGGTGCGTCGGTCCATCCTCGCCCAGGCCAATGGAATCGTGCGTGAATACAAAGAGCGAGTGCGTCTGCATGAGTGCCGCAAGCCGGATCGCGGGCTTGGCGTAGTCGCTAAAGACAAAGAAGGTTGAGCCGAAAGGGATGAGGCCGCCGTGGGCCGCGATGCCGTTGACCGCCGCGCTCATACCAAACTCGCGCACGCCGAAAAACACGTTGCGTCCGGCCGGGTCAATGTGGAAGTTTGCTCCGGGCTTGAAGATGGTCTTGGTCGATGAGGTCAGGTCCGCGGCGCCGCCGAACAACTCCGGCACAACCTCGGCGATGGCATTCATGATGGCTCCGCCGGCGTTGCGCGTGGCCTGCGGCTTGCCCGGCGCAAAGCTGGGAATCGCCTTCTCCCAACCGGCCTTCAGCTCGCCCTTCTGCGTGCGCTCGAACTCGCCGGCAAGCTCCGGATTGGCCGCTGCATAGCCCGCGAACAGCGCCTTCCATTCGGTCTCCAGCGCGCCGCCGCGTTCGACGGCCTTGCGCCAGTTGGCGACGGCGTCGTCGGGCAGATAGAAGCTCTGGTCTTCAGGGAAGCCGAAGAACTTCTTGGTCGTTGCCGTGTCACCAGCGCCCAGCGCCTCGCCATGCACCTTGTTCGTTCCGGCTTTGGGGCTGCCATAGCCGATGATGGTGCGCACAGCTATGATGGAGGGCCTGGCGGTCTCCGCCTTGGCCGCTTCAATCGCTGCCCCGATGGCCGCGAGATCGTTGCCATCGGCGACGCGCTGCACGTGCCAGTGGTAGGCTTCAAAGCGCTCCAGCGCGTCTTCGGTATAGCTGAGCTCCGTGGGGCCGTCGAGCGAGATGAGATTGTCGTCGTAGAGGAAGATGAGCTTGCCCAGGCCCAACGTGCCGGCGAGCGAGGCAGCCTCGTGGCTGACGCCTTCCATCAGGTCGCCGTCGCCCAGCAGCGCATAGGTGTGATGATCGACCACCTCGAAGCCCGGGAGGTTGTAGATCGCCGACAGGTGTTTTTCCGCAATGGCCATGCCCACAGCCATGGCGATACCCTGACCGAGCGGGCCGGTGGTCACCTCAACGCCTTCGGTGTCGCCGCGCTCGGGATGGCCCGGCGTGCGCGAGTGCCACTGGCGGAAGCTCTTCAGATCGTCGAGCGTGACGTTGTAGCCGGAGAGAAACAGCGTGGAATAGAGCAGCGCCGAGGCGTGGCCGTTGGAGAGGACAAAGCGGTCGCGGTCCGCCCAATGCGCGTTTGCGGGATTATGCTTCAGCAGCTTGTGAAACAGCAGGTAGGCAATGGGCGCACAGCCCAGCGGAGCGCCGGGGTGGCCGCTTTTGGCCTTCTCCACCGTGTCCACGGCAAGGAGCCGCAAAGTATCGATTGAAAGCTGGTCGAGCGAAAGGTCTGCAAGGCTTGAGGTCATAGAGTTTGTGCGTTTCCTTTCTTTGTGCTGCTCAGTTCTCGTGAATCGAGTAACTCGAAGTTAGTTGCTGCTCCCAATTTCCCGCTTGTTACTCACCCGTCTACCTGCACTTCCACATTGTATCCAAGCCAGCTGTCCGGCTCGGGCCAATGAAGAGTCCATTGCAGTTTGCCACTCTCCGAGCGGGCGGGAATCTCCGCGCTGAACCCGGCGCTGCCCAGACTGCGGCTCATGGCCGTCTGCATGGTCTGCCAGCCGTCCGCGCTCCACACCAGCTCGAATCGCTTCTCGTCGAGGACGCGCAGCGTCTCTCCCGCGGCGATCTTCTGGATGGGCCTGCGGCGGGTGTAAATCTCCAGGTCTTTGCGGCGCCGCTGCGTGCCTTCCGGTTTGCAGTAGCGCTCATGGACGGGGTCGATGCGGTCAAAGACCTTGCCATCGATTGCCGAGCGCAGCAGCTTAAGATACTCGGCGTGCGCCCATACCAGCGGGACGGCCGAACCGGCAGGCTTCCCCAACTTCAGGCTCGTGCCCGGCAGGTTCGCCTCGTCCCACACCTGCTCCGGAAGCATCTGCCCGCAGGTGGCGAACCGCTCATAGGTTTTGATCAGCCCGGTGATATCCTTCCCCGCTGCCAGCTCGTAGTGAGCGCGCTCGCCGGTCAGCAGCGGCCATACGCGCCCCTTGCCCCATCCCTGGAATGGACCGCCGTCCGGGCGCTGCCCGTAGCCGTCCCAGTTGTAGCGGATCCAGCCCGGCCCCTGCGGCAGGCCGCGCTTTAGCACCGCATCCACCACCTTGAGCGAGTCAACAATCAGCGGATCGTCGGCGCGGCGCACGCCATAGCGGACCAGTTCGAGAAAGCCTGCATCGACGATCTCGCGGGCCTCGAATTCCACGCGCGTGCCCGGCGGCCGGTTTTGCAGGCGGATGGTCTCCGTGCCGCAGCTCTCGCAAGCGTAGGCTTCGCCGCTCTCCGGCGGCCGGATGCGCATGTAGTGCCGCGTTACTTCAGGATGGAGCACTCCGTTGTTGGTGACGGTCCAGTCTTCGAGGTGCTTCTCGATCCAGTCGGCGTACTCCTCGAGAAACTCGGCCAGTTCCATCGAGTCGTGAGCGCGCGCAATCTCTGCCGCGCAGATGAGGCCCGCAATCACCGCCGCGAGCGTGGAAGGGGAGTAGCCCGCGTTCTCTTCCCAGCGCTCCTGGTGGGTGATGGGGGCGTAGCGCACGAGGAACCCCGCCGCCCGCTCAACAAAAGGAAATACCTGCAGCTCACCCAGCGCATCGGCCTTCCACAGCCGCCAGGCCAGGATGATCGGAAACGCCACTTCGTCCAGCTGCAGGCCACTCCAGTAGGGCGTTCCATCAATCCAGAAGTTCTGGGCGAAGCCGCCGTCGGGCTGCTGCGTGCAGGCCAGGTAAACCAGCGCGCGGCGCGCGGTTTCGGCCCGTCCGCAGGCCAGCATGGCCGTGGCTGTCTGCACCATATCGCGCGTCCATACCAGGTGGTAGCCGCCCAGGTCGTCGTCGCTCTTGGCCTGGCCCCAGGGAATCGACGCCGAGGCCACAAACGCGCCGGAGTAGGTCTTGTCCTCGTGCGCCAGAAGGACGTTGTGGCTGGTCGCCATAAGCTTTCCGCCGTCGCTCGATTTGGCCGCCAGCCACCCAGGATTGGCCGCGCGATGCCACTGCTTGATATAGCGGTCGCGGTTCTCGGCAAAGGGCGTGGCCAGCGAGCCCATGGTCTTCTGCGCGGCAGTATGATGGCCCTCGCCGATTCCGAAGGCCAGCGTGAATTCGAGGGCGCCGTCTGTTCCGGCGGCCTTCCCTATTCCTGCGGAAAGATCAAGCTCGCCCATCACCGCAATGTTGCCGCCGGTGGCCGAGCCAAACTCCCAGTCCATGCGGAAGTTGTCCACCAGGTCGCGCCAGCCGTCGCTCGAGCCGACAAAGCCGCAGCTCACACGCGAGAATCCGCAACTGGCCCCCATGGCCAGCGACCACTTGTTCTTCCACGCCAGCAGCGCTTTATGACCGGCAATGTCCACTGCGCGCGCGGAGTTGCCCGCCCCGCCGCCATCGAGGTGCGGCGCAAGGAGCGCATAGACCTTGAGCCGCGGCAACAACTCCGCGTCCCCTTCGATGCGAACGTGATTCAGAATCACGGAGTGGTGCGGGTCGCAGATGATCTCCTTGGTCAGCGTGTAGCGGCCCTCGGGATCGCGATTGATGTAGCGCACCCCGAGCGCCTCGGGATGGAGGTACTCGAAGGTGGAGTGCAGGTCGCGCTTCTCTTCGTGGAGAAACGTCTCGCCGTCGGTGACCAGGAACTCCATGTCGCGGACCTGGGCCCGGTCGATGGTGGGATGGTAGACCTCGTTCAGGATTCCGTGCGAGCAGGTAAACCAGATGCGGCTGGAGGCCGCGTAGGCCGTGCCGATCGCATCCTTCACGCTTGAGGTCCATCGCGGCTCCATGCCGGGCGCGCCAAACGCCTCGCCCTGCTGCTCAAGCCACCGGTACAACGGCTGTTCGATCATGGTCACAACACTCTTTTCGGATTGGAGAAGCTGGGTATCAAGCGTAAATCGGGGAGGCTGTTTGGGGGAAGCTGCACGTTCCTGTCCCTTGTATCGATGTTTCTCGAGGGCTTAAGGTTTCTTTCCGGGCAAAATTACCGACTGGACGGGCTGCGCGCCGATCTGTGCCGTTCGTTCCCTTGCCCCAGTTTTTGCGCCGAACCCCACTTCTCAGGCATCCATCCAAACATATGCGTGTGTTGGCGTGTGTGATGATTTCGCTTCACAGACCCCGGCTCGAATGAACGGTTCTCTTCTGCGCAACGCCAGGCCCATCCCTCGCAGTACAATTCCATCTGAAGGAGATTCCCCAAATGGCTCACGAACTTCCACCGCTTCCCTACGACTATGCCGCGCTCGAGCCTTTCATCGACACGGAAACGATGAAGATCCATCACGACAAGCACCACCAGGCCTATATCAACAACCTGAACGCCGCGCTGGCCAACCACCCCGAGCTGGCCGCCAAGTCGGTGGACGACCTGGTCCGCGGACTGGCCGATGTGCCGGAGGAGATTCGCGGCGCGGTGCGCAACAACGGCGGCGGCCACTCCAACCACACTGCATTCTGGAACCTGATGGGGCCGGTCGGCTCCGACGGCGTGGGCGGCGCGCCCACGGGCGCCATCGCCGCGCAGATTACCGCCGACTTCGGCGACTTTGACGCCTTCAAGAAGACCTTCAACGAGACCACGGCCAAGCAGTTCGGCTCCGGTTGGGGCTGGCTGGTCTTCGCTGGCGGCAAGCTGAAGG
>DATNHL010000302.1:0-18103 GCA_035604995.1 Occallatibacter sp.
TATATGCCACCCACAGATCCTCTTGCCGCTCTCGATCCTTGCGCGTTCCCATCGCCATATCTTGATTTTACGAAGGACTCCTGTGGATACCGCTCGATTTTCTCGGGAAGGTATCGGGACTTGCACCACAGGCTGTTAAGGTCAAGCGTCAGAGGAAGCTGTATTGATTTCCCTGTGCCGGTCGTGAAGGGGACCTGATCCAGATTCCCGAGAGCCGACTGCTGATCCGCCATGCTGTTGGAGGTCACAACCTGGCCGTATCCAAGGTAGCTACGGTACTGGTTGCAATCCGTGGAGCCGCCATACTGTTGGATTGCATAGGCCGCGCATCCGTTGTTCTGGCGAATCTGCGCTTGATCCTGCGGTACGTCCAGGCTGGTTGTGTTGGTTACGTTGAAGATGTTGAATTCAAATTGCGCCTTGACCTTTTCAGTAATCCTGAAGCCCTTGCGGAAGGAGAGATCGAGGCGCTTCTGAGCAGATTGGCGGAAGATATTACGCTGACCCACGTTGAACGATGTCTCGTAGATATCCGACGGATCGCTGCCGGTTGAAACCGGAATGCCGTTGGTGCCCGGCGCCAGGTAGTGGATGGCGATCTGCGAAGGATCGAGGGTGGGGATGTAGCTGCCGCCCGGACCGCGTGCCGAGCCCTTGTTGCCGGTCATTGCGTTTTTAGGATGCTTCGGATCCTTGATGCCGAGAACGGGGTTCATCAGCGTTGGGTAGTTGCCGAAGTTGATGCTGCCCACGGCGCCGTAGAACTCATAGAGGGAGTAGGGTTCGCCGCTCTGCAGAATCCCCGTACCGGCCATGTGCCAGTCATTGGTGACGTAGGCCATCGCGGTGTGCTCCTTAACCGCATTCGGAACATCCACCTGGAAGTTCGCGCTGAAGACGTGGGTACGGTCAAAGTCCGAGGAGGCCCAGGAGTCGCGCAAGTGGTTCGGATTGTCGCCGGTAAAGAACAGACCTATGTCGCTCTGCTCGTCGAGTGAATGGCTCCAGGTATAGCTTCCGCCTACCTGGAAGTTATGCGAGAGGCGCTTCTCGACATGCATTTCGAGGGCATCGTAGGCGGAAACGCCGACGGTCTTGAAGGCCGCCGCATTGGGGCTGTAGCCCACGTACGGCGTGCGGAAGTCCGTGTTGCCGGCGTCATGCGTGTTCCAGGGCTCCTCTGGAATCGGGCAGTAATCGTACCCGCAATTGGGATTGGTATAGTCCATGACTTCCATGCCATACGAGGAAGTCTCGCCCCAGATGGGATTGGACGCTGTTGCAATGCCCGGCTCATTGAAGGGAATCGGAATCACCGAGTGGCGGCCACGGTTGCCCGTGTAACCAAGCATGATGGCCACGGTGCTGGCCGGCTGCCACTGCACGTTGAGGGTGTAGTTGATGGTGTAGGGCAGAACGTTGCTCTTGTCGTAGTAACCGAAGTTCACCGGCGCGGTGCAGAGGAGGTACCCTTCCTCACTCTGCCAGCCGCTGCAGTTCTTGCCGAATTGATAGTCGTATGAATTCTGGGCCGGGTAATTGGTCATCTGGTTCAACTGGGTCTGCAAGGCCTGAACCATCACGCCGGGGTTGGAACTCGGCGGCAGGTAGATGCCGCCCTGCGTCGTGCTGCAGCCGGGGAGGTTAGAACCCACGGGGCAACTGAAAGCCAGATCTCCCATTGGATTTTCCAGCGTCAGGCCGCCGGCATTCTTCGCTGTGCCGGCATCCGAATTCCCCGTAGCGACGCTGACCAGCGGCGCCGATTCAGTGACGCCAAAGGGACCGCCGATGCTACCGCCGGCCGGCTGGGAGAGATAGGACAAGAGTTCCCCGCGGTCGTAGTAAAGCCCGCCGCCGCCGCTGATGACCAGGTTGTTGTGGAACCTGGTAGGGGACCAGGCAAAGCCAACACGGGGCGAGATGCCCCACTGGCGTCCGTTCAGGGTGGACGCTGAAACGCCCGCAGTGGGGTTCTGCTTGTTGTTGCCGGCGATGACGAATCCGGAATTGACGACTGTAAACCCCCCGGCGCCATTCACCCTGGGGGTCTGGTCGTCACCGGTCACGTTGTACAACTTCGGATCGAAGTTGAACATGTCGCCATATTTTTCCGTCATGCCGCCGTGGTAGTCATAGCGAACCCCGCCCGTGATGCTGAGGTTGCTCTTCACCTGCCACTTGTCCTGCACATAGCCGCTGATCTCATTGGTCCGATAGTAGCGATCGGCATTGTTGCGATGGGTGGCGGGATCGATGCTCTCGAGAACACTGGAGCTATGCACAAACCCCTGCAGGAAGCTATCGAAGCCGCTGATCGAGGCCTGGGCATGACCGGTGCGGTTGTTGGTCATGTTCAACTGCGTGTAGCTGTAACCGCCGCCGGCCACGATGGTGTGCTTGCCTGCCGTGAAGATCACGTTGGTGGAGGGATTCAGGCGGTTCTGGTAGTAGCCCATGTCCACGAAGGCGCCGGGCACTCCAGCCGGCCCGATGTTGAGACTTGGCGAGTACTGGTCATAGTAGCCGAAGTTGTTGATCGTCAAACCGGGCAGAACACCTGCGTCCAGGCCGGTTGTCTGACCCCCTCCCACACCCAGGTTGCCGCCGGGAACGGTCTGTTCGTAGCTGCTGAAAGAACCCATGCGCACAAATCCGAGGCGCTGCTCCCAGTTCAACCTCTGGCCGATGGAGATGGTGTTGTCCAGCGAAAAGACCTGTGCGCCGTTGTGCTGGGTAATCGGGAAGCCGGCCGTATCCGAGAAACCGAAGGGCCTCGTCACCGGTGCGTTCTGGAAGAAGTACTTCGCCGAGACACGATCGTTCTTGCTGGCGTCGTAGTCCAGCGCAGTATCGGCCTGATCGGAGATCAAGCGGGAAACCCCAAGCAGGTACACATTGGGCACGCCAAATTGGTAACTGGCGCCCGCGGCGGCTTGAGAGGAAGGAATCAGGTACTGGCCGTTGGCCAGCTTGGTCTGCAACAACGCAGCCGCAACACCATCAATCGCACCCGGGCCCGAGAGGTTTGGGCCGGCCGAGCCGGCCCAGTTGACATCGGCATTGTAGAGGCCTGCGAGTGAGCGATCGTCGGTCAAACCGAAAGGAACGGTCATCTCCGAGAGGCCTGTGCCGCTATCCTCATTGCTGCGGCGCTGGTAACCGACGAAGAAGAAGAGCTTGTTGGTCTTGATAGGACCGCCCGCGGTAATTCCTGTATCCCAGCGGCGAACCCACGGATTGACCATCGATTGCGGGAAGACGCCCACGCCCTGCTGCGCCAGCTTATACGACTGGTTGAAGAAGAAGGGGGAGGCATTCAGCGCGTTGTTGGCATAGCTGCCATAAAGCGAGGCGTGCCAGTTGTTGGTGCCGGTCTGGGTGTTCACATCGATCTGCGCGCCGCTGGTGGCGCCCTGCTGGGCGTCATACATGGAGGCATTGACGCGCTCTTCCTGAATGAACTCGGGCGGAGGCGAAGGCAAGCTGTTGCCGTTCGATCCGTAGACCGACGTGCCGACCGAGAACGATCCGCCCGCGGTGGGCGCGCTGCCAATGTTGAAGTTGTAGCGCTGTGAGCTCGATCCAGACGAGCTCTTTCCGTTAAAGAGGTTCGTCGAGTCCACGCCGTTCACCTGGAAGGTATTCGAGGTATCGCGCTGGCCGTTGGCCCAGATGGGCTGGTTGCCCAGGCCGGCGTTGGAGTCGAGATTCGAAAGCAGCTCGGCATTCACGCCCGGCGAAAGCACAGCCATCTGCGTGAAGCTGCCCGTGGCCAGCGGCGTGATCTCAATCTGCGCGGCGTCCAGCGTATAGCCGTTGGTGGCGTCGGTGGCGTTCAGCAGCGGGGTCGCGGTCACGGTGACCGAGTCGGTCACCTGGCCCACCTTCAGGGTCGCGTTGACCGTGGTGGCGCGCGCCTCCTGCACCGGGATCTTTTCCAGCCGCGTCACTTCAAACCCCTCGCGGCTCACCTTCACCACGTAAGTTCCGATGGGCAGGTTGAAGATCTGGAAGTAGCCGGTTCCTGAAGTGGTTGCCGTGGCCGTCACGTTGATGGCCGCATTGGTCGCCGTCACCGAGGCGCCTACCACGGCTGCGCCGGATGGATCCACAACCGTGCCGTTCAACGAGCCCAGGGTTTGCTGCGCCAGAGCATGCAACGAAAACAAAACCACGGCCAGGACCAGCAGACCGCACCGCGCGACACTCCTCCGAAAAGTTTGATTCATATTCTCCTCACAGATTGCTCTTGTGTTCCGTGAATGAAGTTCTTGTCTGATTGGAGCTCATCTCGCTCCAGCATCAACGTGCAGATTGGGAACTATTAGTCTAAAGTGTAGTCAAGAATAAAGCTTGGGCTATAAAGAAATTATGAAGTTAGGTTCGGGTTTTCCACCATTTCGATGTGTATATTCACAAACTTGCGGCCCCGTCGCTTGTGGAAAAAACTGTGTAAGTTTCCGCATCTGCGCAGAGAGTCGCCTCAAAATGCAGGGCAGTTTCAAGCCAGACGCTTTCGGAGTAGATGCAAGTAACCAAAGTTTGCAAAAAAGTCATCCGTAGGTAATGACCGCTCGGCAACTGCGGGTTGCGGGACGAAAAGCTCTTCGCACCTGACCCCAAACGATCTGGCTACAGCGGAACCAGGGATGGCGTATCCCGAAGGCATGCCCCCCCAAGTTGACGCGACCAACAGGGAGCGGCAACCCTGAACAACACTCACCGGGACACAGTAACCCTGGTTCCGCTCTAGAAGCCCTCAATCCATCTGCCCAGAAGCGTCGGGAAGCATCCCAGCAGCACCACCGCCGCCGCAATCGCAACCAGCACCGCCAGGGTAACCGGGTGCACCTTGATCCGGCTCTGGCTCTCATCGGTGGTTGGTGCCCGCATCACGTAGGCCCGCTTGAGCACCTGGAGATAGTAGTAAAGCGACACCGCGCTCATGGCCACGGCCAGGCACACCAGCGCAAACGGCGCTGCACCGCCATGCTCGCCCAGCACCGCGGCAAACAGGTTGAACTTGGCCCAGAAGCCGACCAGCGGAGGAATGCCGGCAAGCGAAAGAAGCAGCACCAGCAGCACCCCGGCCAGCACCGGACTGCGCTTATGCAGGCCAAGGAATGCATCCATTCTGTCGCTGCCCGTGGTCCGCTCCACAACCTCGACCACGCCGAATGCGCCCACCGTCGTCAACCCATAGGTCAACACGTAGAAAAGCACGCTTCCCATGCTACGCAGCGTGATGTAGAAGCCAGCGGCATGGAAGTCCACCGCGCTTCCCTGCCCGGCAAATGTTGCGTGCGCGGCCAGGCCCAGCAGCATATACCCCGCGTGGGCAATTGCCGAATATGCCAGCAGCCGCCGCACGCTCACCTGCGCCAGCGCGGCCAGGTTGCCCACCAGCATTGAAGCAGCCGCGGCAATCAGCAGGATGATCGCCAGTTGCGGCCAGGTCCGATAGTAGGCGCGCAGCAGCTCCTCCAGCGTGTAGCCGTCGGCGGCCAAATTTCCGGTCGGCCGCAACCACCAGTTCATGGCCAGCGTAATGAGCAGCGCGAAGCTCGCCACCTTCGACACCGAGGCGATAAACGCCGCCGCCGGAGCCGGCGCGCCCTCATACGTATCCGGCGCCCAAAGATGGAACGGAACCACGGCAATCTTGAAGCCCAACCCGGCAACCACCAGGATCCAGGCCACGTAAAGCAGCGGGCTCGGACCGGCCAACGTCATCCGGTATTGAATCAGCGCCAGGTTCGTCGTCCCGGTCAATCCGTAGAAGTAGCTGAACCCGAAGAGCAGAAACGCCGCCGACATGCCGCCAAAGAGGTAATACTTCATGGCCGCTTCAGCGCTCTTTCCCGAGCTCTTGGCGAATGCCGTCAGGATGTAGAGCCCCAGGCTCAGCAGTTCCAGGCCGACAAAGATCACCAGCAGGTCCTGCGCCGCGGCCACCAGCATGCCGCCCGCCGCAGCCATCAGCACGACGGCCACAAACTCGCCCACATGCCGTGTAAAGAGCGAATCGAAGAGCAGCAACAGCGTCAGCGCGGTCAGCACCAGAATTCCGGTTTGCGCCACGCCGATGAATCCGCCCGTGCCCAATAGGGTATAGTCGCCGCTCGCGCCAAACCTGAGCCAGGTAACGCCCTCCAGTTGCACCGTCATGAGCGATACAGCGCACCCGGCTACGCCCAGCGCCGCCGCCACGGCCAACCGCACATTCAGCGCTGCCTTGCGCAGCAGGCCCAGGTCCACCACCAGCACCAGCACCGCCGCAATTTCAAGCACCGTCTCCGGCAGCGTTACGCGGAAGAGATCTGCGTAGTTCATCGTCCCCCTCCCGCAAGCAGCGCTCTCACCGCAGGTTCTATCGTATCGAGAAGGATCCGCGGGTAGAGGCCGACCAACAGGCTCACACCCGCCAGCAGCGCCACTCCCGTTGCCTCGGGCCATGTGATCGCGGCAAAGGGATGCGCATGCTCTTCTTCAAGGCCATGTGTGCTCTGCGGCGCGTCGCTGAAGAACGCCTTCTGCATCGCCCGCCACGTATACGCGACGCCCACCACAATCCCCACGCCCGTCGCCACGGTCCACCAGGGCTTCGCAATCCACGCGCCGATCAACACCTGGAACTCGGCTACAAATCCTGAGAATCCCGGCAGTCCTATCGAAGCCATTCCGGCAATCACAAATGCCCATGCGGCAAACGGCATCCGCTTCGAGAGGTGCATCGTCTCCAGGTCCGCCAACTGCCGTGTATGCGTGCGCTCGTAAACGATACGGCCCACAATCGCGAAGAGCAGCCCAGCAATGATCCCGTGCGAGAACATCTGCAACACCGCGCCCGTCACGCCGATCTGGTTCAGCGTCACCAGGCCCAGCAGCACAAATCCCATGTGACTGACGCTTGAGTAGCCGATGACAAATTTGAAGTCGCTCTGCGCCAGCGCCACCAGCGCGCCATACACGATTCCCACCACCGCCAGAATCGCGAACACGTCGCGCCACGAACCCACGCCGATAATCGAGAATCCCCACGGATCGAGCCCGTGCGGAAACAACCCGATCGCAACCCTCAGGCAGCCATACGCGCCCAGCTTCATCACCACCCCGGCCAGCAGCATCGACGCCGCTGTCGGCGCAGCCACGTGGCCAGTCGGAGCCCAGGTGTGGAACGGCCACAGGCCGGCCAGAATTCCGAAGCCCACAAACACCAGTGGAAATGCCCACATCTGGAAGCTGACGGGGAGATTCGCGTGGCCCAGCGCAACCAGCCCCGTCGATTGGCTTCCAGACGCCGCGTAGGCTGCCAGCAGCCCGATCAGCACCATCGCCGAGCCCACAAACGAGTAGAGAGCCAGCTTCATGGCCGCGTACTCCCGCCGCGTGGAACCCCAGATTGCGATCAGGAAGTACTTGGGCACAATTGCAATCTCGTAAAACACGAAAAGCAGAAACAGATCGAAGCTGAGAAAAACTCCGTACACACCGCCGATCAGCGCCAGGAAGAATGCGAAAAACTCGTTGGTACGCAGTTCGATGTTCCAACTGAACAGCACGCCTGCAACCGCAGCCAGCCCAGTCAGCAGCACCAGCACGCGGCTGATTCCATCCGCCGCCAGCAGGTAGTGAATGCCCATGGTAGGAACCCACGCCGCATCGACGAGCGTCACGCGCCCCTGGCCCATGCCCGCATAGAATCCTTCTACCGCCAGCGCCAGCCCGCCCACGGCCACCGCCAGCGCAAACCAACGCGCCAGCGCCTGATCGCCGTGGCGACCCGCCTTGCCCTTCGGCAAAAGAGCCTCAATCAGCGCACCGGCAAAGGAGAGATAAATCGTCCAGGCCAACACTTAAAACCTCCAGTGCGCAAGCAGGTTTTGAACTGTTGGGTTCACGCTGTCCACAATCAATTGCGGAAGCAGGCCAATCAGCAGCATCAGCCCGATCACCGGAGCCAGCGCCAGCCGCTCGCCGTGGTGCAGATCGGGAAAGCCCTCGCAATGCCCGGGTACAGGCCCTGAAAATACTTTCTGAATCACCGTTAGAATCACCGCTGCCGTCACCAGCAAACCGAGAATCGAAACCGTCGCAGCCACCCACGAGAGCGAAAACACGCCGCGGAAGATCAGAAATTCGCCCACAAATCCATTCAGCCCCGGCAGCCCGAGCGACGAGAACAGCGCAATCCCCATCAGGCCCGCCAGCACCGGAGCCGGCTTGCGCAGCCCGCCAAAATCGTCGATGCCGCGATGCCCGCCGGTCCGTTGCTGCATCAGAGCCACAAACCAGAACAGCGCCGCCGCCGTCACCCCGTGGTTGAACATCTGCAGAATCACGCCGTTCAGCGCCGCCGACTGGCTCGCCAACTGCGCCGCATCACCGGCCACATACGGCACGGCCAGCGCAAAAATTCCCAGCAGGCAATAGCCCAGGTGATTTACCGACGAGTAAGCAAACACCCGCTTCAAGTCCTTCTGCGCTGCCGCCGCCCACGCGCCCATCACAACCGTGGCCACCGCCAGCACCAGCAGCGCCGTCCGCATCTGCGCAATCTGGTGGCCGAACAGCGGAATCGCAATTCGCAGCAACCCGTACACGCCCATCTTCGACATGGCGCCGGTCAGCAGCATCGTCACCGGCGAAGGCGCCTCGGCGTACGCCGCAGGCAGCCAGGTGTGGAACGGAATCATCGGCACCTTCACCGAGAACCCGGCCAGCACACCCACCGCCAGCCACATCGTCACCGGTCCCAGGTGCGCCGTCACCATCTGCTCCAACTCGCCCGTCGAGGCCAGCAGCGTCAGGTGCGGGAAGTCCATGCTCCCGGTCGAACGAAACACCGCCAAAAACGCAATCAGCAGCGCCACGCTCCCGGACATGGTGTACACGAAAAACTGCGTCGCCGCCGGGCCCCGCCGCGCGCCGCCCCACAGCTTGATCAGAAAGAACGCCGGAATCAGGCTCAGTTCCCAGAACAAGAACCAGTGAAAGAAATTCAGCGCCGTGAACGACCCGAACAGGCCCGACTCCAACACCAGCACCAGACCGAAGTAAAGCCCCGGCGCATGATGCACGCGATGCGCCGCGTCCACGCTCATCAGCGTCACAATCGCCGACAGCACCAGCATCAGCGCGCCCAGCGCGTCCACGCCCAGGTGGTAATCGATCCCCAACGAAGGAGCCCAACTGTGCAACTCCACTAGGCCGATCGAACCATTCGCCGGCAACTCGGTCCACACATAGAGGGCCAGCGCCAGGCTCAGCCCCGTGGTCCAAATCGCCACCCCGCGCGCGTGCTTGCCTGAGAACATGGCAATCGCTGCGCCGATCAGCGGCAGCACGGTCAACAGCGTCAACACAGGAATTCCGCTCATGCCCGGCTGCTCCAGATCAGAATCGCCGCCAGCGCGATCACGGCCAGCGCCAGCAGCCGAAGGTAGGTCTGTACCCTGCCCGACTGTATGCGCGACAGCAGACCCCCGCCCGTCGACAGCTCCTCGCAGCCCTTGTCGAAGCTGCCATCCACAACGTTCGTATCCAGGAAGCGGCTCAACTGCGCCCACAGCCCGAAGGCCCACGCAACGCCGGCCACCACCCCGCCCCACACGCGGCGGTCCAGCCAGTCCGCAACCCGCGCCCACCATTCATAGAACGCAATCACCGTCACCCCGTAGAACTCATCCACATACAGCCGTTCATGCAGCCACGCCCAAGGCAACGGCAGCGCCTGCTCCAGCGCATCGGCGTCTTCAGGCGCTGGCGACTTGTCCCCATACAACCACCAGCCGAGTCCCAGCCCGAGAAGCACAACCACCGTCGAGGCGCCCATTAGCGCCAGCAGCCCCGGCTCGTTGAATCCACCCAGCTCAAAGCTGACTGCCCTGCTCTCCAGGAAGCCGCGGAACCACGGCCACGCCGGCGTGCCGATCGCTCCCAGCGCAATCGCGAAGAAGGCCAGAATCCCCAGCGGCACGGTCATCGACTTCGGGCTTTCGTGCGCATGCCCATGGCCGCGATAGCTGCCGAAGAAGACGTAGCTGACCTGCCGCGTCATGTAGAAGGCGGTGAGCAGCGCGCCAAAGACCAGCATGTAGAACGGACCTTTGGACAGGCTGAAATGCTGCGCGGCCTCAAGGATGCCGTCCTTCGACCAGAAGCCGGAGAAGAACAGCGGAAATCCGCACAGCGCCAGCATGCCGATGGCATAAGTCATGAACGTCGCCGGCATTGCGGACTTGAGCCCACCCATGCGGCGCACGTCCTGTTCCTCGTGGCAGCCGTGAATCGCCGAGCCCGCGCCCATGAACAGGAGGGCCTTGAAAAACGCATGCGTGATCAGGTGGAACATGCCCACCGCCACGCCGCCCATCCCCAGGCCGGCCATCATGTAGCCGAGCTGCGAAACAGTCGAGTAAGCCAGGATGCGCTTAATGTCGTTCTGCGCCACCGCGATCAACGCCGCAAACACAGCCGTAAACGCGCCCACCCACGTTACAACGATCAGCGCCGTGGTCGTGCCGCCCGTCAACGCTCCGGCCTGCATCAGTGGATAGACTCGCGCGATCAGATAAACACCCGCCGCCACCATGGTCGCCGCATGAATCAATGCGGAGACCGGCGTCGGACCTTCCATCGCATCCGGCAGCCACACATGCAGCGGAAACTGTCCGCTCTTCCCAGCCGCTCCGGCAAAGATCAAGAGGCCAATCGCGCCCGCCGCGGTCAGGCCAAGAGCCGCGTGCTGATGCAGTAGCCCCGTCAGCGCAACGGACTCCAGCGACCCCGCGCCGCCGTTGTAGAACAGCAGCGTCCCCGTCTGTCCGAACAGCCAGACAATTCCAAGAAGAAAAAACACATCGCCCACGCGTGTAGTCAGGAACGCCTTCTTCGCCGCTGCTGCTGCCGATGGCTTCAAATACCAGAACCCAATCAATAAGTAGGAAGTAAGTCCGACTAACTCCCAACCTATGAACAGCAGCAGAATACTGTTAGCAATCACCACGCCCAGCATGGCTCCCGCAAACAAACTCAGGAAGCAGAAGAAGCGTGTGTAATTCTCGTCGTGCGCCATGTACCCGATGGAGTAAATGAAGATGAGCAGCCCGACGAAGCTGACCATCACCAGCATCACTGCGGAGAGCGGATCGAGCACATAGCCCAGATCAACGTTCGTCGAACCAAATTGAATCCACGTAAAGTCGACCGTCTCGCGTATAGCCTCGCCGTGCGCCCATCCCGTCACCACGTGCGCAAACGCGATCAACGCGAGTAGCAGCGAAAACGCCAGCGAGCCGATGGCCAGCGTAGCCGCCGCTCTACGCTTTGGTTGCTTCAGCAGCGCAATCGCACCGGAAGCCACAATCGGCACCGCGGGAATCAGCCACAAGAGCTGCGCGATCGCCGAAGGACCGAGCTGCGGAGTGAACGAAATTGCCTCTTGCATCAACCTCTCACCCCTTCATCCTATTCATCGCATCCAGGTCCGTCGTGTGCGCATGGCGATGAATCTGAATCACGAGTCCCAGTCCCACCGCGGCCTCCGCCGCCGCCACGGCAATCGAGAAGATGGCAAACATCATTCCCGTCAGCGCCTCGGGATTCGGCCCATACCGCCAGAACGCAATCAGGTTCAGATTCGCCGCATTCAGCATCAGCTCAATCCCGATCAGCACCAGGATGGCGTTGCGCCGCGTGAGCGCTCCGGCCAGCCCAATCGCAAACAGCAGCGCGGCAACCAGCAAGTATCCGGTAAGCGGCGTCATTGGGCCCCCTCTTTGTCGTGCATGGCCACAATCACCGCGCCAATCAGCGCCGCCGTCAGCAGCAGAGCCACAATCTCCAGCGGCAGCACGTAGCGCCCCATCAGCGCATTGCCAATGTCCATCACCGTCACTTCCGGCTTCGTCGTCTCGCGCGGCAAGGCAACGGTACTATGCAGCACCGCCCATCCCAGCACCGCGAAGATTCCGGCCGCAGTCACCAGGCCCACAATCCAGTGCCTGCTATAAACGGTATCTTTGGGCGTCTCCGAGCCGCGCGTCAAAAGAATGGCAAACACAACCAGAATCGCCACCGCGCCGATGTAAATAAGAATCTGTGCAAACCCGGCAAACTGCGCGTCCAATTCCAGGAAGAGAAGGGCGAGTCCCGCAAAAGCCACCGTCAGCGCCAGCGCGCAATGCACGGTGTTCTTCAGCAGCACCGCCGCCAGCGCTCCGGCCACTGACAAACCCGCAATTACGTAGAACACAAGGCTCATCGGCCGCACCTCAAACACTCACTCCGCATAGCGGTAACTCCTCGGTCCGAAGTGCTCTCTGCGCATGCCCACGCGGCCCATCACCGTATAGGCCAGCAGCAGAATCGCCGAGCACACCACCCAGCGCAGCCATCCCTCGCCCATGAACCGCCACAGCGCCGCCACCATCAGATTCAGCAGCGTTAGCGGCAGCACAAACTTCCACGCAAAGTTCATCAACTGGTCCTGCCTCAGCCGCGGCAGCGTCCCGCGCACCCAGATGAAGACGCACATCGACAGCATCACCTTGCCGAAGAACCAGCACCACGACGGCACCCACTGCAGCCAGGAGAATGGCGCCGAGTATCCACCCAGAAACAGCGTTGTCCCCAGCCCCGAAATGCCCATCATGCCGACGTATTCACCCAAAAAGAACAGCGCAAACTTGAACCCCGAATACTCCGTGAAGTAGCCCGCCACCAGTTCCGACTCGCCCTCCGGCAAATCGAATGGCGAGCGATTCGTCTCCGCCGTCGCCGCAACGGCGAACAGAAGGAAGCCCGCAAATCCCCACGGCGTAAAGATGTACCAGTGCGGCAACCCGTATGTGTACTGGTTCTGCGCATCCACAATCTTGTTCGGAGACAGCGACCCGGTGATCATCACCACGGCCAGGCTCGACATCAGCAGCGGCACCTCGTAGCTGATCATCTGCGCCACGGCGCGCATGGCCCCCAGCAGCGAATACTTGTTGCGGCTCGACCAGCCGGCCATGAAAACGCTCAGTTCTGACGAAGCGCCAATGGCGAAGAAGAACAGCAGACCGGCGTCCATGTTGACCAGCGTCATATTGCGCCCCATGGGCAGCACCGCGTAGCCCATGAAGACCACCACCACCAGAAACACCGGCGCCATGAAGTGCACCACCGCATCGGCGCTCCTGGGCACAATGTCTTCCTTGGTCAGCGACTTGATTCCGTCGGCGATGGGCTGAAAGATCCCGTACGGCCCCACGCGGTTGGGGCCGTAGCGATTCTGCATCCGCCCCAGCCCCTTGCGCTCCAGCAGTACGGTAACCGCGAACAGCGCCGGAAAGGTGACAACGATCGCCACCACGCCGAGCAACACCATCGCCGCAGCCTGCAACCACGCGGGCAAAAAGCTCACCAGCCAGTGACTCAGCAGAATGAAGATCTGATCCGCTTTCTCGATCATCCCTTCTTCTCCTCTTCAGCCACCTTCGCCGCAGGCGCCGGCGCAGTTGCGGGAGCCGTTGTCGCTGCGGGTTGCGCCGCTGCCGGAGCCGGACCCGCCGCCTTGGCCGCAGCAGCAGCCGCCGCAGCCTTGGCCTTGGCTTCCGCCTTGGCCTTTTCCTCCGCCAGGCGCGCATCCACTTCCGCCGCCTCGGTGGGATGAATCGTATGGTAGTACTCGTTCGACCTGGCCAGTTGCTTGCGGTCGTACAGCAAGCCGCCAAAACGGTCCGCCGTGCTCAGCTCAAACTCGATATCCATCTTGATGGCTTCAAACGGGCAAACTTCCACGCAGATCTGGCAGCTCATGCACACGGAAATATCGATGTCGAAGCGCACCGGATAAATCTGCAGCTTACCCAGCGCATCCGGCTTCTTGTCCGTGCTCTTCACGATGTAAATGCACTTCGGCGGGCACTCCTTCTCGCAAATCTGGCAGGCCACGCAGCGCAGCCCTGCCTCCCAATCCGTCCCGTCGTAAACAAGGAAGGGAAAGTCGCGCGTCGCCTCGATCGGAGCAGTCCGCTCCTCCGGATACTGAACCGTCGTCAGCCGCTCCGCGGACACGTAACTGCCCACAAAGTTTCTTGCCGTCTCGCCCAGCCCCTTCAGTATCCCTTCGCCCAGCAATGCATCCTCCCGCGAGTCAACTCAGTCCCTTAGTCCGCTGCCTCACCGATCCACTTCTCCCAGCACAATATCCACACTGCCAAAAATCAGCACCACGTCCGCCACGTTGCTGCCCAGGCACATATCCTCCAGCACCGTCAGATTGACGAGGCTCGGCGGCCGCACCCGGTAGCGATAAGGATTCGGCCCTCCATCGCTGATGAGATAAAAGCCCAGTTCGCCCTTGGGCGCTTCTATCCTTCCATACGCCTCTCCCGGCTTGGGCCGGAAGCCGCGAATCTTGGCCTTCGGATCCATCACCGGGCCGGTCGGAATCTCTTTGAGCGCCTGCTCCAGAATCCCAAAAGACTCGCGCATCTCCAGCAGCCGGATCATGAAGCGGTCATACACGTCCCAATGCTCGCCCAGCGGCACGCGGAACTTGAAGCGGTTGTAAATGCTGTAGCCGTCCACCCTGCGAATGTCGTAGTTGATGCCCGAAGCGCGCAGCATCGGCCCGGTCACGCCCGCATTCACCGCCAGTTCCGGCCGCAGAATGCCTATGCCCTGGGTCCGCGCCATCAGAATCTCATTGCCCCTGAGCAACCGCTCGTACTCGTCGGCAAACTTCGGCAGCCCGGCGACCACCTTGCGCGTCGCGGCCAGCCACTCTGCCGTCGCGTCCACGCGGCAACCGCCAAAGCGCATGTAGTTGCACATCATCCGCGCGCCGGTCAGCTCTTCAAACAGGTCCAGAATCTTCTCCCGCGCTTTGAAGGCATACATCAGCGGCGTGCCGCTCGCGCCCATCTCCTGGATCAGAAAGCCGATCGACGATGCGTGATTCACCACCCGCGTCAGCTCGCCCACAATCACGCGTAAATACTCGGCCCGCTCCGGAACTTGCTGCCCGGTCAGCTTCTCCACCGCCAGCGCATAGGCCCAGTTGTTGGTCAGCGGACACATGTAGTCCAGCCGGTCCGTGAACGGCATCGAACCCAGGTAGCCGATCCCCTCGGCAATCTTTTCGTGGTTGCGGTGCAGATAACCGAAGACAGGCTTCAGCCGGATCACCCGCTCTCCGTCCAGCGCCACGTCCATGCGGAAGACCCCATGCGTCGACGGATGGTGCGGCCCCATCGCCACTTCCAGCAGTTCACCCTCGCCGTCCGGCTCAATATGCGGCGGCCGGTTCCAGCCTTCACGCTTGTCCTTCTCCTGAACGAATCCGGATGTGTTCATGCGCCAGCGCCTTCCTGGCCCGCAGCCATGCCGGCGAGTTTCGCCTGGTGCTCCTGCGCGCGCGTGAGGACCTCGTCGTGCGCCGTGGGCTCATATTCAAAGTCGTCCGGCTCCACGTAATCGCGCCGCATCGGATGGTCCTTGAACTCGTCCCACATCAGCAGACGCCGCAGGTCAGGGTGCCCGGTAAACACAATCCCGAACAGGTCGAAAATCTCCCGCTCCTGGAACTCCGCCGAGCGCCAGATAGGCGTGAGCGATGGCAACTCGACCTGGTCCGTCCGGTTCGCCGTCTTCATCCGGATCACCACCGGGCCGTGACCCTTGGAAACTGAAAACAAGTGGCAAACAGTCTCCAGGCAGCCCGGCACAACCCGCTTTTGCGTCTCTTCAACGGTCTCTTCCACCTGCTGTTCTTGGCCGTCCACGGTCTTCGTCACCGTGCGCGTGATCTTCACTTTCTCTGAGACTTCCTTATCCGGCCAGTCCACCCCGGTAGCATTCGACAGAAAATCCAGGCTCAACTCCGCGTCGTCGCGCAGAAACGTCGCCACGGCAACCGCATGAGCGGGCGTAATCCTCAGCGAGTGCTGTCCGCTGACGCTGGGGTTCGGCACAATCACCACCCCCGCGCCGGGAATCGCCGTCTCAATCGCCGCTTTGATCTCTTCCACCGTCTTCAATTTCTATTTCCCCAAGACTCCAAGCTGTTCCCTGCTCCCTGCTCTTCTCACCGAATCACCACCGGCACCGTCCACACGCCCTTGTTCGACGCCGGCTCCAGATCGTGCTCGCCCTGCACCGGCACGGGAAACTCGCTCTGCGCCTCCGCATCCAGGTGCCGCGGACGGCCCTCGCCCGTCAGAGGCTGCTCATCGATCTTCTTCTGCAAGGTCATAAACGCGTGCAGCAGCGCCTCCGGCCGCGGCGGGCATCCCGGAATATGCACATCCACCGGAATGTACCGGTCAATCCCCTTCAGAACGTTGTATCCCTGCTTGAACGGCCCGCCGGAAATCGCGCAGGCCCCCATGGCAATCACATACTTGGGCTCGGCCATCTGGTTATAGAGCCGCACCACCTGCGGCGCCATCTTCTTGGTCACCGTCCCGGAGATGATCATCAGATCGGCCTGGCGCGGCGACGGCCGAAAAACCTCCGCCCCGAACCGCGCCATGTCGTAGCGCGCCATGGTGGTCGCAATCATCTCAATGGCGCAGCAGGCAAGCCCGAACTGCATCGGCCAGATCGAGTTCTTCCGGCCCCAGTTGTAGAGCTCCTCGATGGTGGTTACGAAGACCCCCTGTTTGCCCAGCTCGATCTTCAGCCCATCATCCACAGCCATCGTCGCTCCGCTCCTCAAGCTGACAGCAAACAGCCTACAGCTAACAGTTCACGTTTCCGGGCGCTAAAAACTGGCAGGTGTCGGCTCTTTCACGCCCACGTCAGCACACCCTTGGCCCAGGCCCAGGCGAGGCCCTCAATCAGCATCAGCACAAACACCAGCATCGACACGCATGCCGCCAGGCCCAAACCCGTAAACGCCACCGCAAACGGCAGCAGAAACACAGCTTCCACGTCAAAGATCAGGAAAATGATGGCGTAGAGGTAATAGGCTGAGCGGAACTGCACCCACGCATCGCCCTTGGACTCCAACCCGCACTCGTAAATCGCGTTTTTCACCGCGTTCGGCTTGGCCGGCGAATACACCTTTGCCCACAGCCACGCCAGCGCCAGAGGCGTCAGACCAAAGCACAACGCCACGACAAACAGAACCGCAAGAGAAAAATAAGGATTTGAGGCCATCTTCGAAAATGAAATCCTTCTGAAACAACGTACCAGTTCAAGGGTAGTTTTGGCTAAGCCCCTGCGCCCCTTATTCTCCGCCCAATCCTGAATTCCGTCCACTCATCCCACTCTGTGAACCGCCCCCTGCAATTCCCCCCTCCGCTCCGCTTCCCCCACCTGTCCGCGCCCGCCGCCGGCTCCCCTCACCGGGTAACGTGCGCCTCAGCGGCGCTGCTGCCGCAAGGCAGGCCGGGCTTCGCTCTGCAGGGCTCCGGCGCCAGCGCCCGCAGCAGGCCCAGAAGAATCTCCGGCTCCGTCTTTGACACCTCCAGCGTCACCACCTCCCGCTGGTCCCCATCGCCCTTCCAGGTAATGGTCACAAAGTGACGCTTGGCCCGCCTTTTCACCAAACCCACCGCGATCGCCGGCAACACTCCCAGGTGCACCTTCACCTCCTGCCGGTACTGGTAACTGACGACGCGAGCGTAGGGGATCGAAATCTGTCCGCCGCTCGATTCAAAAACCAGCGCCGTCGCCGAGGAAGTGTTCAGCACTCCCACCGTTCCCTCCTTCACCGTCTGCCCGGTTCCAGCCACGTAGGCCGCCTCTTTGCCTTCAACCGCAAACGCCGGTACACCCTCGAAAACCACCCCGGCCAAAAGAACAACCAGCATCAACGCACGCATCGGATTCATAGCTTCTCCTCTCAGGGAGAAATCTACCCGGCATCCAGACACGCGTTGACCCCGGATAGGACACAATCCCAGGTGCCCCATCCCGCCCGGTCTCCGATGACTCGCCGGCTTGCCGCTTCCCACCCCTCAGCCTTTCGATGGAGGACACCCAATCCCTCACCCCTGTTACCATTCTTCTGTCCACGCGGACTCCAACCAAAGCCCGCGTGGGAGGTATAGCCCTTCCCCTGAGAGATCACAAAACGATGTTCAAAATCGGGCTCAAGACC
>DATNHL010000303.1:0-22971 GCA_035604995.1 Occallatibacter sp.
CCGCGCCCGCCGCTGCGGCGTGCCGGGCCGCTCACGCGGTAATCGCTGGTTGCGCCGCCCCCCAAGGGTACCCCCCGCGGCCCAGACCTCGAGAGGCTTCAGGACCCTGCTCCCGACAGGCAATCATTACCGGATTGGGTAAAAAATGCCTGCCTCCGAACTGTGCTGCCACGGCCGTCCCATGGCCCAAGTTGCTTGTTTTCATGACCTAGCTGAAAAATTCACATTTGGCCCCTTGAATGCTTCCTTCACGGCGTGGGGAATGCCGGATGAACCGGGAATCAACCGGCCGGGCACGACGCCTGGCACCATTCAAGGAGCTGGACCATGAGTCTATATCGATTGGAAGTACTGGGATTGGCAGCGAGCCTGGCCGCGCTGGGGGCGACCGGCTGCGCGACCAAGAACTATGTGCGCACGCAAACGGCGCCCCTGGTGGAGCACACCGACCAACTGGACGCCAAGACAGCGGCGAACAACCGGCAGATTCAGGCCGTGGACCAGCGCGCGCAGGCGGGCATCAAGCAGGCACAGGGATCGGCGGACGCCGCCAACCAGAACGCGCAGAACGCCAGCAAGTCGGCCGGCGATGCGGAGACCGCGGCTCTCGACGTGGTCCATCGCGCAGATTCTCTGGACGGTGTGGTGAAGGGGCTGGACAACTACAAGTCGTTGGCCAATGTCTCTGTGACTTTTGGCTTCGATAAGTCGGTCCTGACCAAGGACGACAAGGATCAACTCGACGCCTTTGCCGCGCAGCTCGGTTCGCAGAAGAGTTACATTCTCGAAGTAACCGGCGGCACGGACTCGAC
This sequence comes from Occallatibacter sp., assembly GCA_035604995.1. Lineage (GTDB taxonomy): Bacteria > Acidobacteriota > Terriglobia > Terriglobales > Acidobacteriaceae > Telmatobacter. Next base: position 813 of record DATNHL010000303.1, read on the forward strand.
CGGCCCGGCCCAGTACAACTATGACCTGAGCCAGCGCCGCGCGGATGCGGTGGTGCAGTACCTGGCTTCGAAGTACGGCATTGCGGCGCACCGCTTCTACCTGATCGGTATCGGCAAGGACAAGGAAGTGGCGCCTAACACCACTGCGGAGGGGCGCAAGCAGAACCGCCGCGTGGAGGTGCAGCTGCTTTCGAATATGAGCAGTCAAAACACGCAGACGGCGTCCAATCAGAGCGGCGCGCAATAGGGCCTGTCAGGAGTCTTGCAATCACACCCGCACCTGGCTTGAAGAGGGCCGATTCCCAAGGGGGATCGGCCCTCTTCGCGTGCGAGCGGCCTGCTGAAAGGCGGTTCCAGCCCGTTGAGAGTGCGCGAAGACTGCCTTACGGAAAGACAGGCTGAGTGGGCAGCGTGGGCATCTGCGCATGTTGATGCACCTCGTGAATCCCTATTGCGGCCATTGCGGCAACCCCGCAGATGCCGGCAATCGTGATGCCCCAGAAGGCTCCGTTCGAAATGCCCGTGCGCAGGCCGACCACATCGCTGTAGCGCACAGGCGTGATGGCGGGGTCGTTGTGCAGTTGCAGGCCGAACGATTCCGCATCGACACTGACGATTCGGCCTACGAAAGCTGTGCCATTCTGCAATTCCACTCCGACCCAGTTACCAACCCCGCGCTTCAGAATGCGGGCATGAACCGTCTGGGGAGTTAGCGGCTTGGCTAATGCAACTGGTGAGGACGCTACAAGCAGCGCGCACACCGCTAACATCGCCGTACACCGTGAGAAAGTGCGAGTTAGAAGGCCCATCGTCGTTCTCCTTCGCTTTCCTGACTTGCAGCGATTAGAGGGCGGGCGAGGCAATCTGGTTATGAGCGGCAAGGAAGAAAAAGCGGGACGAGCTTCGAGCCCATCCCGCTTTCAGTTGCTGCACCCTGCTCACGCGAGCCGGAAAGCTATGCGTAGATGCCGCGCTGCTTGATGGTGAAGGCTACGCGATCGATGGCCAGCATGTAAGCGGCGATGCGGTTGTTCACGTTGTGGGCCTCGGCATAGCGCACCACGTCGTCGAAGCTTTCGCGCAGGATGGACTCCAACTGCTCGTTGACGATGGCTTCCTTCCAGAAATAGCCCTGCCGGTCCTGCACCCATTCAAAGTAACTGGCGGTGACGCCGCCGGCATTGGCCAGAATGTCGGGCACGATGAAGATGCGCTTGTCGGCCAGGATCTCGTCGGCCACCGCGGTGGTGGGGCCGTTGGCGCCTTCTACGACAATGCGCGCCTTGATCTGGTCGGCATTGCGGCTGGTAATCACGTTCTCAGTGGCGGCGGGGATGAGGATGTCGCAGTCGGAGACGATCAGCTCTTCGCTGGGCATGGCCTCTGCGCCGCGGAATCCAAGCGTGGTGCCGTTGCGGTACTTGTACTCGATCAACTGGTGAATGTCGATGCCGTTGGGATTGCTAAGACCGCCTTCCTTCTCGGCGATGCCGACAATCTTGTAGCCGTGCTCCAGCATCAGGCGGGCGGCATTCGAACCGACGTTGCCGAATCCCTGGATGACGACGCGGCAGCCGTCGATGGGCATGTTCAGGTAGCGCAGGCTCTCGTCGCACACCACCATCACGCCGCGCCCCGTGGCCTCAACGCGGCCGCGCGAGCCGCCGATGTTGAGCGGCTTGCCGGTGACTACGCTGGTGACCGTGTGGCCCATGTGCATGGAGTAGGTGTCCATGATCCAGGCCATCGTCTGCTCGTTGGTGTTCACGTCGGGCGCGGGAACATCCTTCTCCGGCCCGATGAAGTCGATGATCTCAGAGGTGTAGCGGCGCGTCATGCGCTCCAGTTCACCCTGGCTCATGCTTTTGGGATCGCAGATCACCCCGCCCTTGGCCCCGCCAAAGGGGATGTTCACGACCGCGCACTTCCAGGTCATCCAACTGGCCAGCGCGCGCACCTCGTCCAGCGTCACATTTGGCGCATAGCGAATGCCGCCCTTTCCCGGCCCGCGAGCGATGTTGTGCTGCACCCGGAAACCTGTAAACATCTCGATCTTGCCGTTGTCCATCGTGACTGGAAAATGCACGATGATCTCGCGCGACGGGGTGCTGAGCACCCGCCACAGGTTTTCCTCCAGGTTCAGTTTGCGTGCCGCGAACTCAAATCGCGCGCTTTGTGCCTCCCAGGGGTTGATCTCCTGGTCCAAGGTCATTGTTGGTGCTGCCATTGCCATACACATCTCCCATTCCGATTGCCTGCCGCCGAACGGTGGACGAGGGGAATCGCCCATCCACAAGTATCAGAAACAGCAGGATTTCCTCCGCCTGCTTCGCTCTGACCGGCGGGTTGAGCCTGCAAGTCGAAGCGAGCAAGCCCAAACCCCAGTGAGTCTAGGCCCGGCGCTTCAGCCCCGTCAAGCCTGCCGGACACCTCCTTCAAGTCTGCCGGAACCATCCTGGGAACCCCATCCGGCTGCGGGTTGCCCCCTTCAGTATCGTCCTGAAGCGGGAAGCCACGGTTGAAAATCTGCCCCCACCGTCCCCTTTTGAGCGGGAAGAAGCCGCCGGAGCCGCTCTGGCCGGCAATCTCAGAGGTCTCCGAATTGCTGCCGCGGGAGTTCAGATTCGTGCACACCCGCTCAATGCATGCGCAAATCTGAGCAAAACGAGACAGACAAACAGCATTCGAATGATGTCATTCTAACTATTAAGATTCACAGGGGTTTTGCCTCTCAGGAAACAGGAGCCTCTAAAGTGCGGCCAAACCAGCAATTCTGGACTCCCCGCGCTGGCACGGGCATGCACCCCACCCCCGAACAAGAATCAGGATAGGCAAATATGAAATCCTTCTTGAACCTGAAGGTGCGGCTGGCGTTCGGATTTGCCATGTTGATGATGTTGCTGATGGGGTCTCTCTCCTATCGCTGGATGATCGTGTCCGCAGAGAGCGACGGCATGGTCCGGCATTCCCACACAGTCATCGAGACCATCCAGGACCTGGCCTTGGCCATGGGCAGGATCGAGTCCGCCAGCCGAGAATTCGTGCTAACGGGCGAGGAATCCGATCTCGATTCTTACCGGGAAAGCATAGCAAATGTAGCGCGGGATGAGGCAGCCATTCGCAGCATGACAGTGGATAATCCCGTGCAGCAGGCCCGTTTCCCGGACCTTGAAGTGCTGGCTGCCGAGCGGATCCAGTATGCGGACATGATCGTCAATTTGCGCCGGAACGAGGGCCTGGCGGCAGCGGCGGATGCCATCGGAACCGGGCCGGACGAACGGGATACTGAGTTCCGGGCGCTGGTCGGCGGGTTGCAGGACGAAGAACTGCGCCTGCTGGCGAAGCGCAACGCTGAAACCAGCCGCGACCTGAGCCAAACCAAGCCGATTCTGCTGATAGGAACCCTAATGGGGATTTTGATCGCCGGCATCGCGGCCTGGTCCGCGGTGCGCGATAGCACCAAGCGTGCCGTGGCCGAGGATAAGCTCCAGCAGAGCGAAAGCAAGTACCGGATGCTCCTTGACGGCGTCCCGGACTACGCGATCTTCATGCTGGACCCGCAAGGCAAGGTCGTCAGTTGGAGCGCGGGCGCGGAACATATCAAGGGATTCACCGCCGAAGAAATCATCAATCGCAGCTTCTCATGCTTTTTTGTTCCGGAAGATATCAAGCGGGGCCGGCCGGAGGAGGTGCTCCGGATGGCTGCTGCCTCGGGCCGGCATGAAGAATTAGGCATGCGCGTGCGGAAAGACGGTTCCGAGTTCCTGTGCAGCGCCACCTACATTGCATTGCGGGATCCGTCAGGAAATCTGCGTGGATTCTCAGAGATCTGCCGCGACCTTACCGAGCACAAGGAGTCAGAGGCGAAGTACCGCGGGCTGCTGGAGGCGGCTCCGGATGGAATGGTGGTGGTGAACGAGGACGGGGAGATCGTCCTGCTGAATGCCCAGGCGGAGAAGCAGTTTGGCTACCGCCGCGATGAACTGCTGGGCCAAAAGGTGACCAACATCATTCCTGAAGGCTTTGCGGAGCGGCTGATCGCCGACGGAACCCGGACCGCGGCTGAAGCGCTGGCACAGCAGATTGGGATGGGGATTGAACTCAGCGGCCGGCGCAAGGATGGCAGTGAGTTCCCTATCGAGATCATGCTCAGCCCTTTGGAGAGCTCCGAGGGAGTCCTGGTGACGGCAGCGGTCCGCGACATCACCCTGCGCAAAGATGCGGAAAAGCATCTCGCGCAGATGGAAGCCAGATACCGCGGACTGCTGGAGGCGGCCCCGGATGGAATGGTGGTGGTGAACCAGGCGGGGGAGATCGTCCTGCTGAATGCCCAGGCGGAGGAGCAGTTTGGCTACCGTCGCGATGAACTCCTGGGCCAGAACGTGACCAACATCATTCCGAAAGGCTTTGCGGAGCGGCTGATCGCCGACGGAACCCGCACCGCCGCCGAAGCGCTGGCGCAGCAGGTTGGCACGGGGATTGAACTCCACGGGCTCCGGAAGGACGGAACCGAGTTTCCCATCGAGATCACGCTCAGTCCGCTGGATAGCCTCGATGGAATCCTGGTGACGGCAGCGATTCGCAACATCGCCCTGCGCAAAGATGCGGAAAAGCGTCTGGCGCAGATGGAAGCCAAATACCGCGGACTGCTGGAGGCGGCGCCGGATGGAATGGTGGTGGTGAACGAGGACGGGGTGATCGTCCTGCTGAATGCTCAGGCGGAGAAACAATTTGGATACCATCGCGATGAACTCCTGGGCCGGAACGTGAAGGACATCATTCCGGAGGGATTTGCGGAACGGCTGATCGCCGACGCTCGTCGCACCACGGCAGAGGCGCCGGCCCAGCAGATCGGCACGGGGATTGAGCTCCTCGGGCGGCGGAAGGATGGAGCCCAATTTCCGATCGAGATCTTGCTCAGTCCGCTGGAAAGCGCGGAAGGGGTCCTGGTGACCGCGGCGATCCGCGACATCAGCGAGAGAAAGGAACTGGCGCGCCAGTTGCGCCAAAGCCTGAAGATGGAAGCCATCGGCCAGTTGACGGGGGGAATTGCCCATGACTTCAACAACCTGCTGGCCATCGTGATTGGCAACCTGGGCCTTATGGAACGCATGATTGATGGGAATGAACCCGCCATGATGCGACTGAAGCCCGCGCAGAAGGCGGCGGCGCGGGGCGCAGCCCTTGCCCGGCGCCTGCTGGCCCTGGCAAGCAAAGAAGATCTGAACCCTGCGAGCATACGGATTGAGGATGTTATTCAGGAGACGATCGAATTTGCTGCCCGTGCGCTGGGCCCCGAGATCAGGATTGTCACCCATTTCGACGACTCTGTGCCCCCCGTCTTCGTGGATGCCACTGGACTGGGAAGCGCACTCCTCAACCTGACAGTGAATGCGCGGGACGCCATGCCCAAGGGTGGTACCTTGACCATCAGCACACAGATGAGCAACCTGGACGAATCCTTCCCGCCTGCCCGGACGGGGGAACTGAAGCCCGGCACCTATGCGCGCATCTCGGTCTCCGATACCGGTCATGGCATGTCGAAGGAGGTGCTGGAACGTGCTTTGGAGCCCTTCTTTACCACCAAGCCGCGCAGCAAGGGTACAGGGCTCGGCCTGGCCATGGTCTACGGATTCGCCCGCCAATCGGGCGGAACGGTCCGCCTTTACAGCGAACAGGGCTGCGGCACCACCGTATCCCTGTATCTGCCTCCAGCCGGAGAATGCGCGCCCGCAGTCTGCGAAGTCCCGGAAGCGCAGTCCTCCGCTCAGCCGGGGGGCACAGTGCTGGTTGTGGATGACGAAGCGGAACTTCTGGAAATCGCGCGCATCTATCTGACTGAGATGGGATACTCGGCCCTGTGCGCCGACAACGCCGCCACCGCATTGAATACCCTGGCGCAATACAAGGAGATCGATCTGATGATCACAGACATCATCATGCCGGGTGGGATGAATGGAGTGGAACTGGCGGAGAAGGCCCGCCGACTGCGCCCAGATCTTAAGGTCATTTATTCTTCCGGCTTCCCGGCCGATGCGCTTGCGGAAAGAGCTGACACCAAAGTTGACGGTCCCATGCTGCGAAAGCCTTATCACCGCACGGAATTTGTAAGGATCGTTCAGCATACGCTGGAAGGAGCAGCGGCCTAGTGGAGGCATTATGGGCTCCTTCATGCGGGAATCCGCATGGAACACGCAGTACGCGGGGAGAGCAAGGAGCAACGATGACGGATGCGGGCAGAATCCTGGTGATCGACGACGAACACGACATAGGAGAATTCGTCGCTGCCGCTGCAAGCTCTCTGGGCCTTCAATGCGTTGTTACTACCGATGCGGGCACCCTGCCGGAATTGCTCACGCCCGACGTCAGCTTGATCCTGCTCGATTTGATGATGCCGGAGATGGATGGTGTTGAGGCGCTGAGACTGCTCAGCGAGTTGAAGTGCAAGGCGGGCATCGTGCTGATGAGCGGCATCAGCAGTCGCGTGCTGGAGACCGCGGAGAAACTGGCCGGCACGCTCGGCCTGTTCGTCGTTGGCCGTCTCGCCAAGCCATTCCAACTTGCAGAATTGGAGGAGCTGCTCAGGAACTACCCTGTGCCGGGAGTCTCCGTCCCTCCCAGGCCGACTCCCGGGGTTCCCATCCCCGACAAAGACCTGCGCGCTGCCGTCGGGCGCAACGAGTTCATCCTCCACTACCAGCCCCAGATCGACTTTGCCACCGGAGCCGTGACCGGCGTGGAAGCGCTGGCCCGCTGGCAGCATCCGGTGCGCGGACTCATCTATCCCGACAGCTTCATTGGCCGCCTGGAGGAGCTCGGCCTCATCGACGATCTCGGCTGGCTGGTGGCGGACCGCGCCTTGGCTGAAGTGAAGCTCTTCGCGAACATGAACCGGCCTTTGCCCCGGCTGGCCCTCAATGCCTCGGTGCGTTCGCTTCGCGATCTCAAGTTCCCCGATCGCCTGGCCGCCCTGCTCAGGAAGCACGACATGCCCGCCGATGGCATCATCCTTGAAATCACAGAGAGCGGTCTGATCAATGAGTTGTCGCACACCCTGGACGTGCTCACCCGGCTGCGCGTGAAAGGCGTGCACCTGTCGATTGACGACTTTGGAACCGGCTATGCGATGCTGCAGCAGTTGGTCAATATCCCGGCAACAGAATTGAAGATCGACCGCATCTTTGTCATGAACATGCATACCAACAGCAGCGACTGTATCATGGTGGAGAAGAGCATTGACATCGGCCACGGACTGAGCATGAAAGTCATCGCCGAAGGCGTGGAAACCGAACAGCAACTGGAGTCTCTGCGCCGCGGCGGATGCGACTCCGTGCAAGGCTATCTCTTTACCCGCCCCCTCCCTCCGAAAGAACTTGTCCGCTGGCTGGAGAACTACGAAGGCCGGCTGCAACGGCAAACCTGATAACACGGCGCCCCCTTCGTAGACCACCGAAGCAATTACACTGGAGGCTGTGAAACCCTCTTCTCACTCTGTCCAGCCCAGCCGCAAGGAGTTTTTGGGGCTTGCGAAGGAGCACACACTGGTTCCGGTCTGCCTGACGCTGACCGCGGACTTGGAGACGCCGGTCTCGGCGTTTCTGCGGGCGGCGTGGCCGGAGCGCGAGTGCTTTCTGCTCGAGTCCGTCGAGGGCGGCGAGCAGGTGGGGCGTTATACCTTCATCGGTCTGGCCCCGTTCAAGCGGATCGTGGCCCGCGGGCGCGCGATTACCATCACCGAGGGCCGCAAGACGACGCGCATCGAGGGCGACATCTTCGAGGTGCTGCGCCAGGCGCTGGGCGGACACAAGCCCGCGCGGCTGAAAGGTCTGCCGCCGTTTACCGCCGGGGCGGTGGGCTTCTTCGCCTACGATGCGGTCCGGCAGATCGAGCGGCTGCCGGAGCTGGCGGCCGACGAGCTGGGCGTTCCCGACGCCTGTCTGCTGTTCTTCGACGAGGTGCTGGCCTTCGACCATGTGCGGAAAGAGATATGGCTGGTGGTCACCGCCGACGTGCGGCACGGCAAGCCGGCCGACGCGTACGAGAAAGCCGTGGCGCGGCTGGCCAAGCTGGAGAAGCGGCTGGCTAGGCCGCTGCCCAAGCTGCCCGAGCGAAAGGGGCGGAGCCTGGGCAAACAGGCCAAGCTGAAGGTGAAGCACCGCACGGCGAAAAAGCAGTTTCTCCTCAGCGTCGAGCGGACCAAGGAGTACATTGCGGCGGGCGACATTTTCCAGGCTGTCCTGTCGCAGCGGTTCGACGTGGAGCCGGAGGCGGACAGCTTCCAGGTGTATCGCTCGCTGCGGACAGTGAACCCGAGCCCTTATATGTACTTCCTGCGGTTTGCGACGCTTGGCGCGCGGCCGGAATCTCGGAAGAGCTCACCGAAAGCGACAAGACCGGCGCCGGAGCAGATGATCGAGTTGGCGGGGTCGTCGCCGGAGTTGCTGGTGCGCGTGCACCAGGGCAAGGTGGAGTACCGGCCTATTGCCGGGACGCGGCCGCGCGGGGCTACGGACAAGGAAGACCAGGCGCTGGCCGAGGAGATGCTGCACGACGAGAAGGAGCGCGCCGAGCACGTGATGCTGGTAGACCTGGGACGCAACGACGTTGGGCGGGTGAGCCAGTTCGGCTCGGTGAAGGTGGACAGGTTGATGTTTGTCGAGCGCTACTCGCATGTGATGCATATTGTGAGCACCATCGAGGGGCGGCTCAAGCCGGAACTGACGGCGGTGGACGCGCTGCGCGCCTGCTTCCCTGCCGGCACGCTGAGCGGCGCGCCCAAGGTGAGGGCCATGGAGATCATCGAAGAGCTGGAGCCGGCGCGGCGCGGCACGTATGGCGGGGCGGTGCTCTATGCGGACTTCTCGGGGAATCTCGATTCCTGCATCGCGATCCGCTCGATGCTGGCGACGGGTGGCAAGGGGTACGTGCAGGCGGGGGCGGGGATTGTGGCGGACTCGGTGCCGGAACTGGAGTACCAGGAGTCGATCAACAAGGCGCGGGCGGTGATTCGGGCGATTGAGCGGGCGCGGGAGCTGTAAAGGCAGGGATCAGGGGTCAGAGATCAGAGATCAGTTGGCGGCTGCTTGCGGCAGAGGGGCTGGCGACACCCAGATCTCATGCTTGACCGATCTGGGCCGGATTGAGCGGGAATTCTCTGGAATAGCGGGGGTTTCCGGGAAATAATTTCGTCTCTTGTTCGCCTTGAATAGGAGTTTAAGTCGATTTATATCCTATATTTACGGGTTTTAGTTGGGCGAAGATAGGGAGAATGGACCCCCCACACCCCCTTTGCGAGGGGGGAGCAAGCAGCGGGCCGGAGGTTTTCGGTCCTGGCGGTAGCTTCTCCAGAGGCCCCAAAGGGGATTCCTGGAATGATTGTGCGCCAAAAGGTGGAAATCATCTGCAAGGCCGCGTCGCCGCTTTGCTAACTCACTCCGCGCCGAAGATGCGCTTGAAGAAGCGGCCTACGCGGTTGAAGAAGCCGGGCTTCTTCTTGGGTGCGGGCGTGGCGGCTGGGGGATTCGCGGTCGCAGTGGACGGCGTGGCAGCCTCGGCGGGCTTGGGGGCGTGGTCGGCGGCGCTGTAGGCCAAGGTTTCCGTGGTTTGAGGGGGCTGGCCGGGTTTGGCTTCGGGACTGGGTGCGGGCGGGGCCAAGGGAGCGAGGCCTTCGCTCTGGGCGAGCGGGAACTCGTTCGGGGATTTGACTGCAGGCGGGCAGCCGCAGGGCTCCTTTTCCTGGTCGACGACCTCGTGCAGGCTGCCGTGCTGGAACATGACGCGCTGGCCGGGCTGCACGCGGTAATCGCCGCCTTCAAAGACGCTGGTCACCAAGACATAGGGCGCGTTGACGCCCGCGTTATCGACGCAGGTGTCGCCGTTGGGGCCGAGGCGAACCTTGACCTCGGCCGCGCCGGGACCGCCGATGAGGATGCGGAAGTCGGGCGTGAGCAGGATGTCCGAGTTGCGGCCGGTGGCAAAGCTGGCCTCGACGGCGCCGTGATCCATGGCCATCATCAGGCCGGGGATTTCGCCGGCGGGGACGCTGGAGTCGGCGGCCAGCTTCACAGTGGTGGAGGCGCAGACGCGCAGCACGCCGCGATGGGGCAGAGTGACCTGGGTGGTCTCGGAGCCGGAGGTCACGGAGCCGCTGGCGGCGATGATGGCCTTGCCCTGTGAGACTTCGAGCGCGCCGGTGACCGTGGCCGCCTCGTCGGGGTGGGCGCTGTCGAGGGGGATGATGGCGATGGGGCCGGAGGGGGTGGGAGCGGGGTCCGGGGCTGGCGAGGCGGCGGGAGCCGGAGCTGTCTGAGAAGCCTGTGGGGCCTGAGCCGGAGGGGCTTCCTGGGCATTGAGCCAGGGCGCGGCTGAGAGAGCAGCTGCCAGGCCAAGGATTCCGGGCGCGCAAATGGGATACGAGAATTGGTTGCGACGCATTCGAACTCGCATCGGGTCTTTCATCGCGGCTACATGCTCAGGAAGTTGCGGATCATCTGGTGGCCGCCCTCGGTGAGGACGCTCTCGGGGTGGAACTGCACGCCCTCGATGGGAAGAGTGCGATGGCGCAGGCCCATAATGACCGAACCGCCGCCGTTTTCCGTGGTGCGGGCGGTGACGGCGAGTTCGGCGGGAAGAGAGTCCTCGGCCACGATGAGCGAGTGGTAGCGCGTGCAGGTGAGCGGCGAGGGAAGTCCGGCGAAGATACCCTTGCCGTCGTGGTCCACCGGGCTGGTCTTGCCATGCATCAAGTGCTGGGCGCGGACCACCTGGCCGCCGAAAGCCTCGCCGATGGCCTGGTGGCCGAGGCAGACGCCGAGAATGGGGGCTTTACCGGCCATGTGGCGGATGAGCGGGACCAGGATGCCCGCCTCGCCCGGTGTGCAGGGTCCCGGCGAGAGCAGAATGCGCTCGGGCTTGAGGGCCTCGACCTGCTCGACCGTCAGCTCGTCGTTGCGATAGACCTCGACCTTTGCCCCCAGTTCGCCCAGGTACTGGACGAGGTTGTAGGTGAACGAGTCGTAGTTGTCGAGGACGAAGACCATGGCTTCCAGTGTACGGCATTCTTCGAGCGGCCGGACTCCGGGAGAATGCGGCTTTGCTATACTCTGGAACCGAACCTGTTTCCGGCCAGGCGAGGGCCGCTTATTCCGGCAGGAGGCCCCCATTGATTGACCCAGCCCCAGCACCGCCGTCAACGATTTCGAGCATCGCTGCAATTCTCCAAGCAGTAGCATGGCCGGTCGTGGCAGCCCTTTTCTTCGTCATCTACAGATCGAGGATCGGTGCGCTGCTCGATGTCCTTACGAGAAAGCTCGCGACGGCCACAAAGGTAAAGGCCTGGCAACTTGAGATTGAGACCGCCGAGCAAGACGTGAAGGATGCTGTGGAACGAGCCGGCAAGGCCGCTGGAAGCGAGACCCTTGAGGTGAAGATTCCTGAGGGCCAGGTCAAGGCCGCACAGGAGGTCAATAAGAGGCTTCAAGCGTCGCCCTTATCCGACCAGACAGTAGCCGGAGTCGCGCAAAGAAATATGCAGCTGCTTGTGAGCGAATACGACGACCTCCGCGAACGAATGCCAAGCAGCGCGGCCCGAACAAGGGCAATGAACGAAGTCGTGGCGAAAATGCGGACTCTCTCGCTAGCTGCGCGACCCGTCCTCCCGTCGTTTATGTCTGGACATTCTGCCGGAGATAGGCTGGCGGCGGTGTGCATTCTACAAGTTGTTCCGGAGTTTGGATTCTTCCAGTGGTTGGTCGAAAGAATAAAGAGTGAGAATCAGCCCTTTATCCTTTTCCATTCTGCGGTCGCAATCCTGTCGCTCGTGAAGACAGGCACGTACAGCGACTCAGCAGCGATTAAGCAGGGGATTAACGATGCGTTGCAACATGTCAAGGCCTTCAAGGGCGGCGCACCGGACAGAAACACGATCGATGTGCTAAATCAGGCGCTCTCACAAGTGAGGTAGGATTGGTTCTTCATTTTCTGATACAGGGGCGCGTGCAGGGAGTGGGCTTCCGGTGGTATGTGCACCGCGAGGCCAGTGAGCTCGATCTGCGCGGCTGGGTGCGCAACACCGAGGACGGCGATGTGGAGGTGGTTGCGTCTGGCAACGAGGGCGACCTGGCCGAGCTGCGCGCGAGCCTGCGCCGCGGGCCGCGCGGGAGCCGCGTGGACCGGCTGGTTGAGCATTATCTCGATGAGAGCGAGGCCGAGGGGCTGGAATCGTTCCGGATTGACGGGGCGTGGTAGAAAAGCAGGGGTCAGGGATCAGGCGTGGAGATTGGAACTTCTTGCGGCCGACACCTTCGGGATTGCTGGCACTTGCACGGATGCCGGAGCAGCGGACTGATCTCTGAACCCTGATCTCTGACCCCTGTTCCCTGTTCCCTGCTCCTCTATAATCGATAAGGAAGCCGAACTGCATCTACGCCCGTTCTCTTCCCGCAAATTCTTGTTACGAATTACTTGAGGAGCAGACGGACGCATGAGCGACGATATCAAGGCAATGGATGTGGAATCCCTGAAGGCGCTGGTGCGCACGGTGCCGGATTTTCCCAAGCCGGGGATTCTGTTTTACGACATCACCACGGTGCTCAAGGACAAGACGGGGTTTGCCAAACTCATCGACATGCTGGCGGCGCATTACCTGGAACACAAGATCGACCTGGTGCTGGGCATTGAGGCGCGGGGATTCATCTTTGGGCCGGCGCTGGCGTACCGGCTGAATGCAGGGTTTGTGCCGGTGCGCAAGCCGCGCAAGCTGCCCGCTCCGGTGGCCCGCGTGACGTATGACCTGGAGTACGGGTCGGACACGCTGGAGATTCACCTGGACGCGATCCAGCCCGGGCAGCGCGTGGTGCTGGTGGACGATCTGCTGGCCACCGGCGGCACCATGGAGGCGACCGTGAAGCTGGTCAAGCAACTGGGCGGGGAGATTGCCGGGCTGGCGTTTGCGGTCGAGCTCGACTTCCTGAAGGGGCGCGAGCGGTTCAAGGATTACGACGTCTTCAGCCTGCTTCACTACGACGAATAGATGCCTCATCGGAGGAGAGACCTCGAAACAAAGGCTCGTCAAAGAGCGCCATCTCCTCGGGTGTCGGTGGTTGGAACGTCTCGAACCAGCGGAAGACTTCCTCCCGCTCCATGGGAGGATTCTCCCTACCCCGGCGTTGAATCCTCTCGAAGAGGACATCCACAGGTACAGAGAGATAATGCAACTCAACGGCAGCGCCAAGTGCCCGAGCGCCGAGTCGCAAGGCGTCCCGCTCGGAGCTTCCCCAGGTGCCCCACTCGATGATTACGGTAAGGCCGAGCGCGAGTAGCTCTTGACCCAGTTTCCATTGCAGCGCTTCAATCTTTCCGCGCTTTTCCTCGTCGTACAGATTCAGCGAAAGAGCGTCCATCCACTCGTCGGGAGAAAATCGAACCGCGCGCAGCCGGCTCTCAAGCGCCCTTGCGAGTGTCGTTTTACCCGAGCCCGGTAGCCCGCACACGATGATCAATCTCGGTCCCATGCCTGATCCTTCCATCAGCAGATTATCCCTGATGAGCCGTCTTCTTCTGTCGAGACGTTGAACGCTGGGAGGGGTGGCACTCCTATTTGATCCGCATTCGGCGCGGCTGAAGCCGCGCCCTTTCAAAACGGCCAGATCCACCCCTTCACGATGTGCTGCCTGGGGGCGGGTCGGAGTGGTCTTCAACGGCTGCGCCTACCGCTGCCTCCTCCTGAAACATCTGGGCGTCGGCAAATCGATATCCGACGTAAACGTCCGTGAGCACATAGACAGGATTCGAGGGATCGTCTTCGATCTTCTTGCGCAGCTGGCGGACGAAGGTGCGGAGGTACTCGACCTCTTCGCGGCACTCGGCGCCCCAGACGGCGGTGAGCAGGCGGGCGTAGGTAACCACGCGGCCGGCGCGGATCATGAGGCAGTGGAGAATGTCGAACTCCTTGCGCGTCAGATGCACCGCCTGGCCGCGCTTGGTTACGCTGCGCTTGACCGGATCGAGGCGGACTTCGCCGATCTCGATGGGCGCATCTTCGGCGCGGGCCGGAGCCTTGACGCGGCGGATGGCGGCGCGGACGCGGGCGATCAGCTCGCGCGTGCTGAAGGGCTTGGTGACGTAGTCGTCCGCGCCCAGGTCGAGCGCCTCCACTTTTTCTTCTTCCTTGTCGCGGACAGTCAACATCAGGATGGGCAAGCGCGGAGCGAAGACGCGAATCCGCCGCAGCGTCTCCACGCCGCCGATGCCGGGCATATTCACGTCGAGCAACACGGCGTCGAAGGCTGTGGCGCGAAGCAACTGCAGGGCCTCTTCGCCGCGCGAGGCTTCGGAGACCTGAAAGCCGAGCTCGACCAGCGGCGGGCGCAGAGCCCTGCGAATGGCGGATTCGTCGTCGACAACAAGAATGCGGATAGCTTGCTGGTTCATCGCGGATTCCTCTTTTGAACAGGTGCTGGGATGGCTGCAAAAAACGTGGTCCCCTCGACTTCATCGCTGGTGACCCACACGTAGCCGCCGTGCAGGAGCGCCACGCGCTTGGCCACGGAGAGGCCGATGCCGGTTCCGGGTGCGCGGCTGGAATAGGTGGAAGAACGGAAGTAGCGGTCGAAGATGCGCTCGCGGTCCGCCATGGGAATTACGGGCCCGAAGCTGCGCACGGAGAAAATGACTTCCGCGCGGGCGCGCACGGCGCGGATGGTGATGGTGGTGCCAAAGATGGAGTATTTGCAGGCGTTGTCGATGTATTGCGTCAGCAGCATGACCATCAATTGGCGGTCGCAGGAGAGAACCAAGTCGTCGTCATCCAGTTCGATGGCAACTTTCATGCTTGCCAACCGGTCGCCAAGACTGGCCACGACCTCTTCAATCAGGGTGGCAACCCCCACCGGGGCGGCCTGCAGCGCCACTTCCTCACCGGCGTCGAGGCGCGCCGTAGTCAGCAAGCGCGTGGTCAGGTCACCCAGCAGGCCGGTCTGCTCGTCGATCAGGGCCACCAGTTCCGCCTGGCCCTGCGAAAGGCGGCCCATCTCGCCCAGGCCGGTCGAGGCGGCGCGGATGGCCGTGAGCGGCGTTTTGTAGGCGTGCGCCAAGCTATCCAGAACAGTCGCGCGCAGTTGCTCGGTCCGCCGCTCGGATTCGATGCGGCTCTCGTTGGCAAAGGCGCGGTAGCGGTCGAACGTGATGGCGATCAGCGAGGCTATGGCGTTGTTGGTCAGCGGCGTGGTGTCGCCGCGCATAAGCAGGCTGCCCACGGGCACCGTCCCCAGCCGGACAACACGGCGTCCCAGGCCGGTCTCCGGATCGTCGTCCGAGGTTTCGAAGTAGTAGACGTTCTGGGCCATCTCCTGCGGATCCACGCTCCAGTAGCCCGCCTGGTAGACGGCGTGCAGGTCGGCGTCAAACACGGCCACGGCTTCCAGAGCAAAGATCTCATGTACCAGCTCGGCCAGCTGGGGTCCGGGCTCAACATGCAGATTCATTTGGAGCGTCCGGCGCGTGAACTCATACAGGTCCTGCATCTGTCCGCCCCTGGATTCGGCCTCGCGCGCGTGATTCGTGACGCCCGCAGACAAGCGGCTCACCGTGAGCGCCACGAGCACGAAGACCACCAGGGTAACCGAGTTGACCGGGTCGGCCGCCAGTTGCTCCGGCCGGTGCGCGGTGAAGTAGGCCTGCACCAGAACCGCCGACAGCGAGACGATGACCGCTTGCCAGAAGCCGCTGAGCAAAGCGGTGGCAACCACGATGAGAAGGTAGAGCAGAACAGCTACCGGCAGCAGCCAGCGCGACCACTGGGTGAGCGCCGCTACCAGAATAACGGCGATCATCCCCAGCGCGCACTCAAGCACAAACAGGAGCACACGCGTGCCGGAGGGCCGCCCGCGCTTTATTGCGAGAGAAGAGCGCGCAGGGATGTAGGTTCCAGCCAACCAACCTCCAACCTCGCCATGCCGGCGGGACACTAGGGCCTGTTAACACTTATAGGGCGGACAGCGTGGCGAGAGAAAATCGGGCCAAACGAGGCGGAGCCCGAAGGCTTTGGTAATTCCAAGGTCGAGGGCGAGAACGAGGTATGGCCCGATTTTCTCCGCAACCCGTAAGGACGGGGCGGATTTTTCCGATCTCCGCGTCGTTCGTCGCTTAAGTACGTTGAGTACATCGCGCTCCTCACTCCTCGATCTCGGGAAAATCCGCTCCCGTCGCTGCCGTCCTATAAGTGTTAACAGGCCCTAGAAGAACAAGACCAAGGCGCCCACGCACCCGCAACCATCTTCCTTCGAACATTTCGAGGGCTGGGCCTTCGCTCTTATCGCGAGCGCTTTGCCGGTTCAATGCGGGCGTGGCGTAAGAGAAGTTTAACAGGAACCCTATCAATTCCTTACACCCGATGCTGGAGGCGTCCGGGCTACGCCGGACGAGCGATTGAACGTAGAGAAGACGAGCGATTGAACTGCGCCCGAATGGATTCGCAACACGTTGGCTGATGCGACTGAGGCTTAGCGGACCTCCTGGTTCTTGCGTAGAATGGCCCAATGACGGCCTTTCTCGGCTTGGGTCTATTAGCGGCTTTCTTCGCAGCCTGGCTGGCACATCTGATGTGGCTAGAGAGGGATAGACCTCTGCGGAGCAGGCTGGAGCCCTCTCTGGCCATTGTGATCTCCCTGCTGGTGCTGTGGGGTCTGGGGCGATACGGTGATGCGCTGGTGCGCTGGATTTGGCGCTGACGGACAAACCAATATCAATGAGCTTCTCCCGAAACTCTCCCGCTATCCGCCCTTTCCCGCCAATTTGGAATATCACCGAATGAGGGATTCATTTCGTAATCTTCACGTGATCCTTATGTAACCTTTGCATTAATTAAATCAATCCACAGCGCCTGACCACCCCAAGGGGAGGCAAATCCTCGTGCGGGTAAGCTGTGCGCCAATCTCCCTGCACCGCACGCGGGACCAGGAAGGCAATGCGGTTGAACGGCGTAAGTGGCTCATTCTGCGTGCTTCTGTCTCAATTTGTACCGTGTCATAACCAACAGAAAATCATCCTTGGAGGAACAGTGCCGATGAATACGAATCCAAACCGGATCCTGCAATCGATGGCCGGAGCAGCCATGGCAATAGCGTTGGTTGCCGGCGCACAGACACCGGCTCCGCCAGCGCCGGCGCAGACACCCGCTCCGACGGCGGCCCCCGCTGCTCCCGCAGACGCACCCGCCCCGCTCTCCACCTTCGTTCTCACTGGTCCGCTGCAATGGCTGCCGCCGGCGACCTTCGATGCCGGACCGTTGGGCAAGCTGTACGTCAACGGCATCGTGACCGGTTTCTCGCAGTTCCAGAACAATCACGTGCCGGGAGACGACAGTGCGCAAGCCACTCTGAGCAACGGACAGATTTTCATTCAAAGAGCGGACGGGAAGCTTCAGTACTACATCCAGGCGGGCGTCTACACCATGCCGACGCTCAGCGTGCCGTTTGTTAACGCCCAAAATACCGTGAACAATTTCTACGGGCCTGTTCCGGTCGCCTACCTGAAGTTGCAGGCGGCTAAGAACACGCAGTTCCTTGTCGGCTCTCTTCCCACTCTGATGGGCGCCGAGTCCACGTTTACGTACCAGAACTTCAACATCGAACGCGGCATCGTTTGGAACCAGGAAAACGCCATCAATCGCGGCATTCAGGTGAATCAAACCTTGGGTAAGTACCTGTCCGCCGCGGTCAGTTGGAACGACGGTTACTATTCCAACCGCTACTCGTGGCTCTCGGGCTCGGCGACCCTTACGAAGGGGCCTCATAGCCTGGTATACGACGGGATGGGGAACCTCGGACAGACCGCCTATCAAACAGCGGCCACACCGGTGCAGAACAATGGCTACATGCACGCGGTGATCTATACGTACGCCAAGGGCCCATGGATCATTTCGCCGTACTTCCAGTACGGCAAGCTGCCGACCAACGCGAAGGTAGGCGTGCCCAAGGGTACATCCGCAACCGGCGGCGCGATCAACGCCAGCTATGCCTTTAAGAGCGGCTTCTCGCTTCCGGCGCGCGTGGAATTCATTACGAGTTCGGGGAGTGCTACCGACGGATCGGTCAATTTGTTGGGCTTTGGAGCGGGCAGCGGAGGCATTACTTTTACCGCGACGCCAACCTACCAAAAAGGAGGCCTGTACGTTCGCAGCGATCTCGCGTGGGTGCACGCAACGAGCTACACGCCGGGAGCCGTCTTTGGCAAGACGGGAACGGATGCTGACCAATTCCGGGGCGTACTTGAATTCGGCTTCATCTTTGGCAAAAACGTTACCGAAAAATAGCCGAATCGAGGCGCAGCTCCGCAGGGCGGCGACGCGCCGATTTCTATAAAATGCACCAGGCTGGGCGCGGTCAAGGCTCAGTCAATAGTCACCGCAGGGTTCGTTGCCAGCCTCGGCCCGAAACGCTAGTTCATTTCGACCGGCATCGCGAGCAGTCGTGAATAGATTGCTCGCGACTTGATGAAAACGATGTTCGTGCAACTCGCTGCTTCGTTTATCAGGTTTTTCACTAACTTCCGATTCCTCATTTCATCTTTATCGCGCCAACTTTAGGATTCAGCTAACTCACAGACTTCGCATCCGCCCGAAGGAATATTGCGAACCGGGCTAATTCAAATCAAGTCCCGGAGGGCGAGCCGCCGGGAGCCGACCCAAGAACCTCACTCTTCAGGAGAATCCTCATGGCAGATCAGAAAGCACCTCAGATGCAGGCCACCCTGGGCCTCACCGGGCTAACCGCAAACGCAATGGCCCTCATCGCCCCCGGCGCCTTCTTATGGCTCACCTTCGTGATCCAGGCCGGCACCGGCACCACCGCGCCCACCATGTGGCTGGGGATCTTCGCCGCCCTGCTGCTTTGCCTGGCCACGGCAGTCGCCTACGCCGAGATCTCCAAGCTCTACCCCGGCACCGGCTCCAGCTACTACTACGCCGAGCAGGCGCTGCTCTCCAAGGACAAGGCCTTCAAGTACGCACGCGTTGCCAAGTTCATCGTCGGCTGGGGCTCGCACCTTTACTACTGGGTCTATCCCGGCGTGATGGTGGCCGTGACCGGCGTCTTCGTGGGCTACGTGGTCGGCTTTCTCTATCCAAACGTCATGAACGGCTCGAACCCCGGGCCGGTCTTCATGGCGCTTGTGGCTGTTGTCTTCTCCTTCTTCGTGGCCTGGATCGCCTCCAAGGGCGCCGGCGCTTCCACGGCCGTCAACATCGCCATCAATGTGGTGCAGATCTCCGCGCTGGTGGTCTTCAGCGTTCTGGCGCTGGGCTATCGCGCCAGCCACCCTGCCGGCAGCACCGGCCCGACCGCATATCAATACGACGGGCAGACTCTGGCCACCTATAACTGCCAGTTCCAGACGGCCAAGGACGGCTCGACGGTTCGCGACGCCGGAGGCACCCCACTGTGTTTGCTTGACTCGGCAGGCAACAAGGTTCCCTACGTGATCACCTACCCGACCACAGACGCGAGCGGAAACTTTCTCACCCACGAAAACGCCGCTTCGGTGATTGCGCCGCACAAGTTCAGCTTCATGTTCATTCAGGCCACCGTAGCCATTCTCATCCTGGTCGGCTTCGAATCGGTGACCTCGATGGGAGGCGAGGCCAAAAACCCCACCAAACATATACCGATAGCCGTTATCGCCTCCCTGCTCATACAAGGACTGGTGTGTTACCTGTTTGAGTATTTCGCGGCCAACTACTTCCTCAACTCCGGCTATACCATGCAAAGCGCAGTTACTTCCGCGGCGCCCATCGGCGACATGATGATCATCGTCGGCGATGCGCTGCTGGGCCAAGGCCACGGCAAGTACTTCATGCTGGCCGAAGCCATCACCGTCTTCCTGGCGCTGATCGGCACCACGCTGGCCTGCATGAACACCGGCGCCCGCGTTACCTACGCCATGGGCAAAGACGACGAGGCACCCGAGCACTTCGGAATCCTTCATGCCGGGTCTCTGTCGCCGCGGAAGGCCATCTGGACGCTGGCCGTCATCTCCGCCGTCATCGGCGTCATCGCTGTTGCCCTGGTCTTCGGCGACGCCAGCGCGCCCAGCGATGCATCCATTGCCGCGTTGCCCCACGGAATCTTCTCCAACTGGGGCTACCTCTCGCACGACCAGTTGGCGGCACTGCCCAACTCTCTGCTCACGATCACGCTGACCTCCAACTTCGGCACCTTCATCCTTTATGCGCTCAGTTGCTTCCTATGCATCGTGGCCTTCCACAAGCGCCCCGACTACAACGTGGTTCTGCACCTGCTTATCCCAGGGTTCGGTCTGCTCGCGAACATTGTCTGCATGGCCTTCTACCTGATCAGCCCGGTCTTCGGCCTGGGGACGTTCAAGGAACCGCTGCTGGCCTTGGGAATCTCCGCCGTCTGGGGCATCTACGGAGCTATCTACTTCATCCGCTCCTCGAAGGCCAAGGGCAAGGCGGTTCTGCTCACGGCCAAGTAAGGTCTTTGAACAGCACCGCAACCGAACCGCAATTGCTGGGTGGCATCCGCTTTCCGACTCTCTTGAGAGACGGGTAGCGGATAACCACCCAGTGGTGCTTTGCTGCAATCCCTGTATAACAATTTCTAGAAGTATTCTTCCCCGCGACAGAGGGGACGATATCCGAGGCGGCGGCGCCCATGTTGGATGTTCAGTTCGGCCAGGCAAGCGATTTCGGCAAAGTCAGGACCAACAACGAAGACGCGATGGGATCGTTCGTCCCTTCCTCGCGCCAGCAGGCCCGATCGCATGGCTACCTGTTTGCGGTAGCCGACGGCGTGGGCGGCATGGATCTGGGCGAAGTTGCCTCGTCCACGGCCATCTCCGTGCTGGTGGAAGAATTCTCGAAGGCGCAGGCAGGCACGATGCTCGCCGGCCTGCTCCCGCGCCTGATCCAGTATGCCAATGCGGCAGTCCACGATTGCACCCTGGCTCCCCAGTACCGCGGCAAGCGGATGGCTACCACGATGGTTGCCTGCGCGCTCCGCCACGACCAGGCCATCGTCTCGCACGTTGGCGATTCGCGCTGCTACCTGGTGCGCAACGGCCAGGCCAGACAGGTTACCCAGGACCACACCTGGGTCAACGAACAGAGAAAGATGGGCCTGATCTCCGCCGCTGAGATCGCCGAATCCGATTCCCGGCACCTGCTTATCCGCTCTCTCGGGCCGGAGATGTTTGTTTCCCCGGACACGACCGCTCTCACGCTCCAGCCCGGGGACGTGCTGGTTCTGTGCACAGACGGCCTGCACGACGAAATGAGCGAAAAGACCATCGCCGCCATCGTCTCGCAGAACAAGGACGTCGGGGAGATCGCCCGTGAGTTGGTGGCGCGCGCTGTTGAGATCGACGGCGGCGACAACACCACGGCTCAGGTCATCCGCATCCGCTCAGTGGAGCAGGTGGGGATGTACCGCGGCCGGCCGTACCGGCTGCCCTCCTGATGCGCCATCCTCTAAATTTCAGCAAAGTCTTATGGAATCCTTACCGTGAGCACTGCATTTCCCCGATAGAGTTAAAGGAGTTCGCTGATTGGAGTGTGCCGCCCAATGGGCTTTCATGACGGCCTGGAAGCTGGTTCCGTAATCGATTCTTACCGCGTGGAGGCCCCGGTGGCCCGCAGCGGCATGGCTTCGATCTATCGCGCTATCGACCTGCGCGACAATCGCGTTGTCGCCCTGAAGATTCCCCACCCCGATCTCGAAGCCGATGCCATTCTCTTCGACCGCTTCCAGCGCGAAGCCGGCATCGG
Organism: Occallatibacter sp.; assembly: GCA_035604995.1. Lineage (GTDB taxonomy): Bacteria > Acidobacteriota > Terriglobia > Terriglobales > Acidobacteriaceae > Telmatobacter. Next base: position 22,594 of record DATNHL010000303.1, read on the forward strand.
CGAAAGGCTCAATCACCCCAAGGTGATGCGCGTCTTCGGAGGGGAGAATCGTTCGCGCATTTACATGGTGATGGAGTGGTGCGACGGCCGCCTGCTGCGCCAGATCCTCGAGGAAGGGCGCATCCCCCAGGAACGCGCCATCCGCATTGCCATCGGCGTGCTCGATGGACTTGACTATATCCACGCGAACGGCGTCGTCCATCGCGACCTGAAGCCGGAGAACATCATGGTGGGTGGGAACGACAACGTCAAACTCATCGACTTCGGCATCGCCGGCGACGCCGCGGCCAAGCGGCTGACCTATGCCAACTTCACCGCCGCCATCGGCACACCCAACTACATCTCGCCCGAACAGGTGAAGGGCAAGCGCGGCGACGG
>DATNHL010000304.1:0-4232 GCA_035604995.1 Occallatibacter sp.
GCTGAGGATCATGCGGCCGCCGTCTGCGTAGCCGCGGTCCTTCAGGGCGGCGAGGGCGCCGGTGATGCCGTCGTCGAGGGCAGGGATCGAAATCTGCTGCACCATCGCAACCCGCACCTGGCGGCTCTTGCTCTGGACCTCGACGCGCCGCGAGTCGAGATCGGAATAGAGCAAAACCGCCGCTGCACCCACGATCAGCGCGAGGCCGAGGGCAATCTTCTTCAAAGCTGTAAGCATGTGGAGGACCCAAAAAGAGGAAGCGGGGGAAGACCTTGATCACTTACGATATACGGCGGCTCAAAGACGTGGCAAGAGCTTTCTCCGCCTTCGGGGCCTTTGCGCCGAAATGCCAGCCTTGCACTGCACTGGTATGCGCCCTGCTCTCGGCTGATTCAGCGGCACGTGTTCAGTGCTGGCGGCCGGGCAACACAAAGTGCTCGGCGCAACGCGGCTCGTAAGAGTCGCCCGGAACCTTGATGGGGCTGTCGAATGGCGCGGGCTTTCCGTCGATGAGCCGCTGCGAGTAGAGGGCGCGCGCTCCGCAGTTGCAGTAGGCCATGCACTCGGTGATGCTGCCGCCGTAAGCGTTGACCAGCCAGGTCAGGTTCAGCATTTCGCCGAAGGGCATGGCGCGGAAGTCGAGATCGAGCCCCGCGACCAGAACGTCGTGGCCCGCGTCGAGCAGGTACTTGACGAAGAGAAAAAGTTGATCGACGAACTGCCCTTCGTCGATGGCGATGCACTCCACTCGCTTGCCGATCTGCTGCTCGGTGTCGCTAATCGCGCGCAGCACCTCCCATGGATTCGTCGACTTGAATTCGACGGCGCTCATTTTGCCGCCGCCGTTGGGATTGCGGCTTTCTACCACTCCCGGCCCGCCTTTGGTGTCGTCGCTTGGCTTCAGCACCATGACATATTGTTTGGCGTACTGGCGGCGCATCTCTGCGCGGCGCTGCAGCTCCGCGGTCTTATTGCTGCGCATAGGTCCCATCATCAGTTCGAGCTTGCCTTGCACGTGCGCGTCTCCCGGTGTGACAGGAAGGCAGCCTCCCGAAGCAAAAAAGCGCGGAGCGCCTTCCGGACTCTCATCATAACGCCATGGAGAGTGCAGAAACCTCGTCCAGGCGTCGCGTTTTTTTGACGCTATCTGGAAAAGTGAGGCGCGGCCTTGTTCAGCGCTCGCGCGCAGCCCGCTCGGCTGCGTCCACAGCGAATTTCATTACGCCGCAATCGCCGAAGAAATGGACAAAATCCCCGGCGAGGGTGGGCGATTCAACGGGAAGGCGATCCGATTCCTGCGCGTCAACAAGCTGCCGGGCCGGCGCAACGTTTTCCCGCGGTGCGGACGTCATGCGCATCGCGCCGCCGCCCTGGGCATCCAGGATGAGCGCGGTAAGCTTGCGCGCCAGCGGCAGAGGGAAGCTTTCTGCCACGAACACCAGCTTGCCGCGCGTGGTGATCACCACCGGGCCTTCGTTGGTGGAGTAGACCTGCTCCACTGAGCCGTCGTCGGCCGGGGCGGGGTGAGTGGAGGCATTCTCGAGATGGACGCTCGAATACTTGCGGCCAAGGTTCTTTTCGTAGAGCCGCGCGAATACCTGCGCGGAGTCGGCGTTCTTCCACACGGAAAGGTAAAAGAGCCCGATGGAATTCGTGCTGGCCTGCTCGGCCGGGGTGGTGGCAGTGCGCAACTGGCCAGCCCAGTAGAGGCCGCCATCCCATGCAGGAGTCAGGTCGCGGGCCGCGTTGTCGCCGCCGAAAAGCTCGGAGATGATGTGCACGTCGAGCTCCCCGATCTGGCCGATGTCGTAGGGCACGTAGAGCGCATCGACGAGGGGATGAATGTTGGGCAGCAGAGGAATGGCCGGGATGCGCTTCTCCTCGTACATGCGCGGGTTGATGATCTCCCAGCTTGAGGTTGGCGGCCGATCGAGCGCCCCCGCAAATGCCGCGTTCTGCCCCTGGTCCATCCAGATATTCTGCTCGAAGCTCAGGCCTTCGCGATAAGGAAACAGCATCGACTCCGAGAGCAGCAGCGGCGCACGGGCCATCACCGGCGAGTCACCGGTGGAGTTCATCTGCCCGCGGACGATGTCCATGACCTCAGGATCCTTGACGAGGCTTTTGCCCAGTGGTTTCAGGATGTAGTCCATCATCACGGCAGTGGCCTGGCCCTCCGCGACGGCGTCGCGCGCCGTGTCCATCTCATCCTTTGCCAAGTGATCCTGATCGCCTGCGGCGTCGTGCGAAACGTCATCCGGCGTCTGGTCGTCCCACTTCTCCAGGTCCGCATGCTGATCCTGCAGGGCATGGGTCAGCTCGTGCGCCATCACCGGCTTTTGCTCGTCGGGATCGACCCAGTCGAGCAGGTTCACGGTCTTGGTTTTGGAGTCGTAGTAAGCCTCGATCTGCTCCTTCAGCAACACAAGAAGGAAGGGCTTCAGCTCGAAGTCGCGGTCGAGCAGGCCGAACTTCTTGAGCACGATCTCGTCGCGCTCCAGGCGCTTGGCGCCTTGATCCTCGTTAAATTTTTCATCGAGGTAGCTTTCCACGGCGGCGCGGGTGGTCAGTTGGCGCTTTACGGTGCTCTTTACAGGGAGGCCTGTGTCGCCGGCGGCAAACTTGATCAGCTCATCGACCAAGGCGAAGAGTTGCTTCGCCTGCTCGGGCGTTATCTGCGTGGCGGATTTGTCGCTCTGACCCGCTTTCGAAGAGGGTGGCTTCGTCTGGCCGGCTGAGGGACCGGGCGATGCGGGTGCGGGGGCAGTTGGCGGAGTAGGCGTGGGCGAAGACTGAGGCTGCTGCGTCCACACCGGCGCGGTCGCCGCCACCAGGAACAGCAGAAGGGCACGGAATGCCCAATGCCCGATCTTTTCCGTCCTCGTGTGCTCGATTCTCATCTGTCCTTCCCGCGACATTCAGTGCGATTCCGGGCTTCGGCCCGGAATTCCGGTATCTGTCTTCAAGGCTATAATCAGGATGCGGTTTGACGCCAAGTTTTAGAGAAAATCCTGCGCCAAATCACGGGAAACTCCCCATGCCGGAAACCGATCTCGCCCAAAATCTTCAGGCTACCGCGCTGGCCGCCATGCTGGAACAAGCGCATACACCACATGAACTTGCCGTTTACCGGGGGGCATTGACCCCTCGAGCATTGGACGCGCCGGAGATGGAAACGGCGGCTCTCGCCTCCGGGGCAGCCATCCACGACCTGGGCTGGATGCGGCGCGTGGCCGTGCGCGGCGCCGACCGCTTCCGCTGGCTGAGCGGGATGGTCACCAACACTGTCAACGACCTTTTCCCCAACACCGGCGCATGGAACCTGGTGCTGAATGCGCAGGGACATATTCAGGGCGACCTCACCGTGTGGCGGGGAGGCGAGGAGCAATCGCCGCAGCGGCGCAGCCCTTCGGGCGCGGGGTCTCAGGACGGCGACCGCTTGCTGGGAACGCCCTTCGCCGGCGAGTCGGAGCTGGAGCTGGAGATTGCGGCCGATCAGATTGAAAAGCTGCTGGCACACCTCAACCGGTTCATCATCATGGACGATGTGGAACTGGTCGCGCTCGGCGAAGAACAGTTGGGAGAGACCGGCTCGGAGACCGCGATTGGGCTCAGCGGCCCGCAGGCCGGCGAGGTTCTGGAGCGCGTTGGCCTGCCTGTGGTGGGCAGCGCAATGGCGTGCACAAGCGTGGAGTGGAATGGGTGGAACCTGAAGATTCTGCGCACTCACGGCGTGCTCGCGCAGCACTACGAGTTCTGGCTGCCGTCGGCGGGGCTGGCGAAGCTTTGGGCGTGCCTGCGCACCGGCGGAGCAACGCCGGTAGGCTCCGCATCGCTCGAGGCCTTTCGCATCGCCGAAGGGATTCCGGTGTATGGCATCGACATGGTGGAGCGCGACCTGCCGCAGGAGACCTCGCAGATGCGCGCGCTGCACTTTGCCAAGGGCTGCTATCTGGGCCAGGAGATCGTTGAACGCATCCGCTCGCGCGGTAATGTGCATCGGCATTTGCGCCCGCTGGAGCTCGAGGGCCCCGCGCCGGCGCGTGGCGCGGAGTTGACGCTCGAAAACGGATCGGTTGCCGGCGAGATTACCAGCGCTGCCGGGCTGCCGCTTGCGGCTGGGCCGCGTGTGTTTGCGCTGGGCATGATGCGCGGCGAGGCCGAGGAGCGCGGGCAGAGCTTCGGCTACAAGGCGGGAACGATTGCGGGGACCGCGCGCATCCTGGAGTCGC
>DATNHL010000305.1:0-14003 GCA_035604995.1 Occallatibacter sp.
TCACCAGAAAGGAGCATCTGCATGCAAGCTTACCCCGCATCGGTTCCCCTTCCCTCGGCCGACAAACGCTGGAAACTCGTTGAGGCCACCATGCGCCGCCATGGCTACAAAACCTCCGCTCTGATCGAAGTGCTCCATACCGTCCAGGAGTCGTTTGGCTTCCTTGACGATGTTTCGCTGCGCTTTGTCGCTTCTTCGCTGCGCATCCCGTTCAGCAAAGTCTTCGGCGTGGCCACCTACTATCACTTCTTCAGCATGAAGCCGCCGGGCGAGCACACCTGCGTCGTTTGCATGGGCACCGGCTGCTACGTCAAGGGCGCCGGGGACCTGATGAAGATGATCGAGGGACTGGCGCACATCAGCGCCGGAGAAACCACGCCGGACGGCAAGCTTTCCGTGGTTGCAGCCCGCTGCATCGGCTCCTGCAGCCTTGCGCCCGCGGTGGTGTTCGACGGAGAAGTGATTCCCCGCGCACAACCCGGCGCCGTACAAGATCAGCTTCGGAGGTGGATCGGCCATGACGCTCGATGAGCTACAGGAAATTGCCGAAAACGAACGGGAAGCGCAGAAGAAGGACACGCGCCGCATCAACGTCTCCGTTGCGGCCGGCTGCCTGTCTCTGCATAGCGACGTAGTCTTCAAAATCCTTCACGAGGAAGTCGCGAAGCGCGGCCTGGAAGAAACCTGCAAGGTCAAGTCGGTCGGCTGCATGGGCCTCTGCGCCGCCGGCCCGCTGGTGCGCAGCGAGCCGCAGCACACTTACTATCGCGGCCTTCCGCCGGACGCGCCCGAAGTGCTCAGCGCCGTCATCGACAGCCTCGACGGCAAGCCCGTTCCCGAGTTCGCCCTCTCGCCCGACATTCCCTTCTTCGCCGCGCAAAAGAGAATTGTGCTCGAGAACTGCGGCGAAATCGATCCCGAGCGGATCGAGGATTACATCGGCGTGGGCGGCTACGAGCCCCTGCTCACCTCGATCGCCAACCGCTCCCGCGAAGATGTTGTGCAGGAGATCATCCGCAGCGGCCTGCGTGGGCGCGGCGGCGGCGGCTATCCCACCGGACTGAAGTGGTCCATGGTGGCCAAGGCCGCGGGCGAGCAGAAGTACGTCATCTGCAATGCCGACGAGGGCGATCCCGGCGCATTCATGGACCGCTCCGTCCTCGAGAGCGATCCGCACCGCGTTCTCGAGGGCATGGCCATCTCCGCCTATGCGGTGGGCGCCACCAAGGGCTACATCTACTGCCGCGCCGAGTATCCGCTGGCGGTCAAGCGGCTCAAGGTGGCCATCCGCCAGGCGGAGAGAATGGGCCTGCTGGGCAAGCGCATCGGCGAATCGGACTTCGGCTTCGAGGTCGAGGTGCGCCTCGGCGCGGGCGCGTTTGTGTGCGGCGAAGAAACCGCGCTCATCGCTTCGGTCGAAGGCGAGCGCGGCGTGCCGCGGCCCCGTCCGCCGTTCCCCGCGTACTCCGGCCTCAACCACTGCCCCACGCTGCTCAACAACGTGGAGACCTTCGCCAACATTGCGCCCATCGTGCGCAACGGCGCGGAATGGTTTGCCTCGATCGGCACCGACAAGAGCAAAGGCACCAAGGTCTTTGCGCTGGTGGGCGATGTGGTCAACACCGGCCTCATTGAAGTGCCCATGGGCATCAAGCTGCGCGACCTGGTCTACAGCCTTGGCGGCGGCATTCCCAATGATCGCAAATTCAAAGCGGTGCAAACCGGCGGTCCCTCCGGCGGCTGCATCCCGGAGCAGTTCCTCGACATGGGGGTCGACTATGAGTCGCTCATGGCCGCCGGCTCCATCATGGGCTCTGGCGGCATGATCGTGATGGACGAAACAGCCTGCATGGTGGACGTGGCCAAGTTCTTCATGGACTTCACCCGCGACGAGTCCTGCGGCAAGTGCATTCCCTGCCGCGTGGGAACCACGCAGTTGCATGGCCTGCTGGAGCGCATCAGCGAGGGCAAAGGCCGCATGGAAGACCTGGACACGCTGGAACGGTTGGGCGGCATGGTCAAGCGCACTGCCCTTTGCGGCCTCGGCCAGACCGCGCCCAATCCGGTTTCCAGCACACTCAGGTACTTCCGCGACGAGTATGTGCAGCACATCGCGGAAAAGACCTGTGCCCAGGGCAAGTGCCCGTGTTCCAGAACGCCGGCCGCCACGGCGGAGAAGTAAGGAGAGGCGCGAGATGCCAGAGCTCAATCAGTATCAAGTCAAGACGCTCAAAATCGACGGCAAGGAAGTGTGCGCCTCCGAGCATCAAACCATCCTCGAAGTAGCGCGCGAAAACGGAATCGATATTCCCACGCTCTGCCACTTCAGCGGGCTGAAGGGCATCGGCGCCTGCCGGCTCTGCCTGGTCGAGGTGAAGGGCAACAACAAGCTGCTGCCCGCCTGCGTCACCCAGGCCCAGGAAGGCATGGACATCACCGCGCACTCGCCGCAGTTGCTCGAGTACCGCAAGCTCATCATCGAGTTGCTGCTGACCGAGCGAAACCATGTCTGCGCGGTGTGCGTCTCCGCGGGCCACTGCGAACTGCAGGCCCTGGCGCAGAAGCTCGGCGTAAACCACGTCACCTTGCCCTACCTGCATGTGAAGTGCACCACCGACGGCTCGCACCGGCGCTTTATCGCCGATCACAACCGCTGCGTGCTGTGCACCCGCTGCATGCGCGTGTGCGACGAGATTGAAGGCGCGCACACCTGGGACATCACCGGCCGCGGCATCAGCGCGCGCATGATCACGGATCTGGGAGAGCCGTGGGGGAAATCGGAATCCTGCACCAATTGCGGCAAATGCGTGAGCGTTTGCCCGGTGGGCGCACTGGTGGAGAAGGGCAGAGCGGTTGCGGAGATGACCAAGCCCAACTTCCTGCCCTACCTCATCCAGATGCGCGGGAAGGCACAGTAATGGACAAGGCAAGGATAGCAACGCTCTGGCTGGATGGATGTTCGGGCTGCCACATGTCCCTGCTCGACATCGATGAGCGCCTGCTGGAGATCGCGGGCAGCATCGAGCTGGTCTTCAGCCCCATTGTGGACGCCAAACAGTTTCCGGACAATGTCGATCTCACCCTGGTCGAGGGCGCGTTGGCCAACGAAGAGGACCTGGAAAAAATCAAGATGGTCCGCGGCCGGACAAAGCTGCTGGCGGCGCTGGGCGATTGCGCGGTAACCGGCAACGTGCCCGCCATGCGCAACAACTTCGTTCTCGCCGACGTACTGCGCCGCGGCTACGTGGACAATGCAACCGCCAACCCGGGCCCGCCGGATCACGAGGTTCCCCGGCTTGAGCCGAAGGTCATCCCTTTGCATGAACTGGTGCCCGTGGATGTCTTCGTGCCCGGATGCCCGCCCTCGGCGGACCTGATTCATTTTGTGCTAAGCGAGGTGCTGGCCGGGCGCATCCCCGACCTGAGCACCCGCAGCCACTTCGGCAACTAGGTCTTTGATCGTGTACGAAATTGGGTGCCCCAGGTCTCGATTTTGAGACCCGGGAGACCACGAACCTGAACAAACGAAATTGCCCGGTCAGGGACTAAGGAGTGCTCCGATGCAGACCATACGAATCGATGGAATCACACGCGTTGAAGGCCACGGCAGGATCACCATCCAGCTCGACGACCACGGCCAGGTCGAGGATGCGCATCTTCACGTGCTCCAGTTCCGCGGATTTGAAAAATTCTGCGAAGGGCGCCCGTTCTACGAGATGCCCTCGCTCACCGCGCGCATCTGCGGCATCTGTCCGGTCAGCCACCTGCTGGCCGGCGCCAAGGCCTGCGACGCCATCATGGGCCTGCGCATCCCCGAGGCCGCCGAGATGCTGCGCCGCATCGTGCACCTGGCGCAGATCACACAGTCCCACGCGCTCAGTTTCTTCCACCTCTCCTCGCCCGACTTCCTCATGGGATGGGATTCCGATCCCGCCGAGCGCAACGTGCTGGGCCTGGCGCAACGCCACCCTGACCTGGCCCTCAGCGGCATTCGCCTGCGCAAGTGGGGCCAGCAGGTGATCGATCTGCTCGGCGGCAGGCGCATCCACAATCCCTGGATCGTCCACGGCGGCGTCTCCAGGCCACTCACCGCGGAAACGCGCGACGAAATCCTGCGCGGCATTCCCGATGCGCTGGCCATCGCCCAGCGCACGCTGGTCTTCTTCAAGCACATGATGGAAAAGCTCTCCGACGAAGTCGAGGTCTTCGGCAACTTCCCCACCATGTTCATGGCGATCGGACGCAAGGACGGCAATCTCTGCCTCTACGGCTCGCGGCGCCGCCACGAGGGCTGGCTGCGTTTTGCCGACGCGGATGGAAACATCGTCGCCGACAACATTCATCCGCGCGATTACCAGGACTACGTGGGCGAAGCCGTCGACCCCTCGAGCTACATGAAGGCTCCCTACTACAAGCCCCTGGGATATCCGGACGGCATCTATCGCGTGGGCCCCGCTGCCCGCCTCAACATGGCGCGCCAATGCGGCACGCCCCTGGCCGATGAGGCGCTGAACGAATTCCGCAGCGTCAATGGCGAAGTCTCTCTCAGCTCCTTCCACAATCACTACGCACGCCTGATCGAGATCATCTTCGCCATCGAGCGCATGGAGCAGATCCTGCAAACGCCCGGCATTCTGGATACCGATATACGCGCCGAAGCCAAGGCCAATGAGCCGGAGGGCGTGGGCATCATCGAAGCCCCGCGCGGCACGCTCATCCACCACTACAAGGTCGACAGTGACGGCATGATGACCAGCGCCAACCTGATCGTCGCCACGGCGCACAACACCCTGGCCATGAATCGCGGCCTCAAACAGGTGGCCCACGCCTACCTCTCCGGTCACGACATCACCGAAGGCCTTCTGAATCGCATGGAGGGCCTGATTCGCTCCTTCGATCCCTGCCTGAGCTGCGCCACCCACGCCGACGGCGCCATGGACCTGGTCGTCGATGTAGTGGATGCAGGAGGAAATCTCCAGCAGCGCATCGCCCGGTAATCCTCAGCTCGCCGGCCCGCCGCAAGCAACGAAATCGCCGCGGGGAGTGTTTCCCGCGACTCCCCGCGCCCTCGGCGATTATCATAACCTCCATGTCAACCAAGATTCGCTGGGGTGTTCTCAGCACCGCAAACATCGGCTTGAAGAAGGTCCTGCCGGCCATGCAACTGGGCCGCTATTCGACCGTCACCGCCATCGCCTCCCGCGACCTTGACCGAGCCCGCCAGGCGGCGGAGAAGCTGGGCATTGCCAAGGCCTATGGGTCGTATGAAGAGCTGCTCGCCGACCCCGAGATCGACGCCATTTACAACCCCCTCCCCAACCAGTTCCACGTGCCCTGGACCGCGAAGGCCGCCGAAGCCGGCAAGCATGTGCTGTGCGAAAAGCCGCTGAGCATGACGCTGGCCGAGGCAAAAAGCCTGCTCGAAGTCCGCGCGCGCACCGGCGTGAAGATCGGCGAGGCCTTCATGATCCGCAGCCATCCGCAGTGGCTGCGCGTGCGGGAACTGCTGGACCAGGGGCGCATCGGCCCTCTGCGGGCCGTCACCGGGGTCTTCAGCTACTTCAACGCCGACCCGGCCAATATCCGCAACAGGGTGGAATCTGGCGGCGGCGGCCTGATGGACATTGGCTGCTATCTGATCCAGGCAGCGCGCGTCGGGTTTCAGCAGGAGCCCCGCCGCGTGGTCGGCCTCATCGACCTTGACCCGGCGATGCGGACCGACCGGCTGACTTCAGCCATTCTGGACTTCCCGGCGGGACAGGCAATCTTCACCTGCAGCACCCAGCTTGTGCCCTACCAGCGGGTACACTTTCTCGGCACCACCGGCCGCATCGAGATCGAGATTCCCTTCAATGCCCCGCCCGACCGGCCCACCCGCCTGTTCATCGACAACGGCGACCTGACCAACGCCGGTATCGTGACCGAGACGTTCCCCGTTTGCGACCAGTACACGCTGCAGGGCGACGCATTTTCGAAGGCGATTCTCGACGGCACGGAGGTTCCCGTTCCCCTCGAGGAAGGCATCCGGAACATGGCGGTCATCGAGGCCGTTTTCCGGTCGGCCGCAACCGGCCAGTGGGAATCGCCGGGCCGCTAACACAGCGATGTTTTGTGTGCTGGATCACATTTGGGCGCCGGGTCAGCGGACTAAACTGCCTCTCGTCGCTTTCGAAAAGGCAAACCCATGGCAGTGGAAGAAGACCTTTGCACCCTGAGCTACGCGCGCGGCCCCGCCCGGCCGCTGCTGGAGTTGACGATCGGCGACCTCCTTCACCGCACCGCGGAGCGCTTCCCCGATCGCCTGGCGGTGGCGTCGTGCCACCAGGGAGAACGGCTGACCTGGGCCGAGTTGAGCGACGAGGCCGACTCCGTAGCGCGCGGGCTGTGGTCGCTGGGCATCCGCCGCGGCGACCGTGTGGGCCTATGGTCCACCAACTGCATCGAGTGGATCGTGATGCACATGGCCTGCGCCCGCGCCGGCGCCGCGCTGGTCAACGTCAACCCCGCCTACCGCTCCCACGAGCTGCAGTTCACGCTCACCCGCTCGCGCATGAAGGCCCTCTTCCTCTGGCACAAGGACAAGCGCGCCGACTACGAGGAGATCCTCAACCGCGCCCGCCACGGTCTCACCCTCGAGCTGAAGCACACCATCTACTTCGACTCGCCGGAGTGGCTGGCCCTCAAGCACACCCCTGGCGAGCTGCCCCCGAACGTCGCCGTCGACGACGTGGCCAACATCCAGTACACCAGCGGCACCACCGGCCTGCCCAAGGGCGTGATGCTCACGCACCACAATGTCGTCAACAACGGCCAGTTCCTCGCCCAGGGCTTTCACTACACCGAGCAGGACAAGATCGTCGTCCCCGTGCCGCTCTTCCACTGCTTCGGCTGCGTCATCGGCACCATGAGCGCGGTGAACTCCGGCGCCGCCATCATCCTGCCCAACTGGACTTTCGACCCGCGCGCCACGCTCAGGGCCGTGCACGGCGAGCGCGCCACTAGCGTATACGGCGTCCCGGCCATGTATGTGGCCGAGTTGGCCCTCGACGACTTTGCCAGCTACGACCTCACCAGCCTGCGCACCGGCATGATGAGCGGCGCGCCCTGCCCCGTCGAGCTCATGAAGCGCGTGCTCGAAGAGATGCACTGCGGCGAGCTGGTCATCGCCTACGGCCAGACCGAGACCTCGCCCGTCGTCACCATGAGCGACGCTGCCGACCCCATCGAAATTCGCGTCAAAACCGTGGGCCGTGCCATGCCGCAGACCGAGATTCAGATCGCCTCCAGCGCAACAGGCGAGGCGTTGGCCTGCGGCGAGCAGGGCGAGGTGTGCGTGCGCGGCTACGCCCTCATGAAGGGCTACGACGGCGACCCCGAAGGCACCGCGCAGGTCGTCAAGCCCAGCGGCTGGCTGCACACCGGCGACCTCGGCGTCATGCGCGAGGACGGCTGCATCCACCTCACCGGCCGCTCCCGCGACGTCATCATCCGTGGCGGCGAAAACATCTACCCGCGCGAAGTCGAGGAGTTTCTGTATACCCACCCCAAGGTCGACGAAGTGCAGGTCGTAGGCATTCCCAACGCCCGCCTCGGCGAGATCGTCGCCGCGTGGGTCCGCCTCAAGCCCGGCCTAAAGCCAGAAGTCGATGCAACCGAAGAGGAGATTCGCAGCTTCTGCCAGGGCCAGATCGCCTACTACAAAATCCCCGATCACGTCCGCTTCGTCACCGAGTTCCCGGCCACCCTTTCCGGCAAAATCCAGAAGTACAAGATCCGCGAGTTCGAAATCGAAGCGCGCGGCCTGCAGCAGGTGGCCAGCACGGCGACGGCGTAAGGGGCGCGCGGCGCGGTATGTAGACTAATTTGAGTCAATGAACCTTCGCGGAATCATCGCCGGAATCGCAACTCTGCTGGCACTGGCAGGGCCTTCTCTCGCGCCCGGCGCCTTTGCCGCAACGCCACCGGCGCCACAGGCGCCCGTGGTGCGGAAGGCCGACTCGGTCCTGATCCTGAAGAAGGACCACCTCCTTGAGTTGGTCGCCGGGGGCAAAGTCATCCGAACCTACAAGGTGGCTCTGGGCCGGGGCGGTCTTGCGCCCAAGCAGCGGGAGGGCGATGCGCGCACGCCGGAAGGCCATTACGTGATCGACTCCCACAACGCAGACAGCCATTACCATCGCGCGCTGCACGTCTCTTATCCCAATGCCGAGGACCGCGCTCGTGCCGCCCGGCTCGCTGCTCCTCCCGGCGGGGCCATCATGATTCACGGCCTGCCCAATGGCATGGGTTGGCTGGGCGCGGCGCATCGGCTTTATGACTGGACGCTTGGTTGCATCGCCGTCACCGACGAAGAGATCGACGAGATTTGGAATCTGGTCCCTGTAGGAACGCCAGTTGAGATCAGGCCATAGTCAGAGTGCTGCGCAGCAGGCCCCACCGGCGGCCACCCGAACCCGTTCAGCGTGTGGGGCGCCCACCATCGCCTAGCGCTTTTCCGTACTGGGTCGATGGATTTGCTCCACCTGTTTGCCGTAGCGCCCGCGCAGTGCGTTCCAGCGGATGGCGGCGATCTCTTGCAGCATCTTCATGCCGTCTTTGAGATAGCTCATGCGGGTGCGCTTATCGTGGCCCCAGCTTACCGGCACCTCCGTCACGCGGAACCCGCGCTTGAGGGCGATGAACAGAATCTCCGGATCGAAGCCCCAGCGCTCGATGGTCTGGAGCTGGAAGACGGTCTGGGCGGCGGCGCGGGTAAAGGCCTTGAACCCGCACTGCGTATCGGCAAAGCGCAACCCCATCACGCCGCGCGTGACGGCATTGAAGCAGCGGCCGAAAAACTGGCGGTAAAGGGGTTGGCGGTGCGTTTGGCGGCTGCTTTCCAGCCACCGCGACCCGATGGCGATGTCCGCGCCGGCCGAAATGGCGGCCAACAACCGCTCCGCCTCCTCGATCGGAGAAGACAGGTCGGCGTCGGTGAACATCACCACCTCGCCCAAAGCCTGCAGCATGCCAGCGCGAACACTGTACCCCTTGCCCCGGTTGCCGGGGTTTTCAATCATCCGGACCTCCGGCGCGGTCTGGGCAAATGCGCGCACTACGTCGGCCGTCGCGTCCGTCGAGCCGTCGTTGACGACCAGCACCTCGGCCGACCACCCGCGCTCCCGCAGGTGGCGCACCACTCGCTCCAGCGTCGCGGGGATACGCGCGCTCTCGTTGTAAGCCGGAATGACGATACTGTAACTGGGATACTCTGCCACGCTTGCAACCACCGCCTCGCCTGAGCCCGTCCGTTTTCCGGCCTCGTCTTCAGGATGAGACTCCAGCCATGATAAACCAAATGGGGTACTCGGCCGGCAGAACCTCCGGTACCCGCCATTTTCGCCATCTCGTTGATGGACAAAGGCCCAATTCCCACAACGGCCCATTCTTTTTCATGCTTTTCAGCTCAAATCCGGTTATGCTGTGAGCGGAGGCCTTGAGCACATGACAAAAGCAGACCTGGTGGAAAAGGTAACCGGCCTGGGCGACCTGACGCGCCGTGACGGTGAAGTCGTTGTCGAAACCATCTTTGACTCCGTAATCGGCGCCTTGCAGAGCGGAGACAAGATTGAAATTCGCGGCTTCGGGTCCTTCCGGATCCGGCAGCGCAACTCCCGCATCGGCCGCAACCCCAAAACCGGCGACCGCGTCGAAGTCCCTGCCAAGCGCGTTCCTTACTTCAAACCATCCAAGGAACTTCGCGACTTGGTCAACCCCGACGAGGCCGCCAAAGCCTCCTGACCGCCCGCATCTCCGGGCAGGCCGCACCACAAATGTCGGGTGCCCCCATCCTTTTCGCGTTCTTGGCGGAAAGGGTGGGACCGCACGAACCTCAATCCTCCCCTACCGCGGCCGCATCCCGATCACGCTCAGCATGCGCCCCGCGTGCCCCTGCGACGCCCGATGGGAGAAGAACAGCTCCCGGTGGCAGCTCGTGCACCCGCCCGACCAATGAATCGCCCCCGGCTTCAGCCCCGCATCCAGCAACTGCCGCCGGTTGGCCTTCACCAGGTCCACGTGCAGGCTGGGGCCAATCGCCGAGTGCCCCGGCGCCCGCTGGGTCAAAAACAACATTGGGTACTTGGTCCGCACCGGGTCCGAGTCGTAAACCTCGTGAAACAGCTCCCCGGCATAAGCAAACTGCGACTCGAAGCTCGACAGCACCTCCTCGCCAACCGCATAGCAGCAAGCGCCCACGCCCGGCCCTATCGCCGCCGTCAAATCTTCCGGCCGGCAGCCGAACTCCAGCCGCATCCGCCCCACGCCCGACTCCACAATCCGCTTCACCGTGCCCCGCCATCCGGCGTGAAAGGCCGCCACCACACGCCGCTTGCGATCAGCCACCAGCACCGGAATGCAATCGGCCGTCTGCACGCCCAGCAGCAGCCCCGGCTCATCGGTCATCAGCCCGTCCCCCTTCCAAGGGCTCTGCCGGCCGGCATCCGCGGCAATTGCGTGCACCACCACGCTCGAGTGAATCTGCCTGGCCGTCACCAGCGGCGTGGCCGGGTCTCCACTGACCGCCTCAACCAGCAGCCGGCGGTTTTGGGCCACGGTTTCCCGGTCGTCCGCTGCGGTAAACCCAAGATTCAGCTCGCCCGGCGCGTCATCGGCACAATAAACCCGGCTCAGCCCGCCTTTGCGGGTGCTGAACCCGTGCCACAGCCAGCCCGTCTTCTCCCACGCCGCAATCTTCAGCAACGGTACGCCGTTCGGAGCAGCGCTTGGAACAGGCGCCGGCTGCGCCAGCTCTTCCGCCGCAACCCGCTGCATCCGCACTCGCCGGGTCACGCCGCCGGCCTTGCCGCGCAGGTTGCGCACCAGGCCCGCAGTCTGGAAAAGTGCATCGATCGCTTCAACGGTCCGATCCTGGGCTGCGGAGCCAGGGTGCGCCTTGGGCTTGGAAGAAGACCTCATCTTCTCATGATTCTACTTGGCGCCCGCCTCCCCAGGAATCAGGCCGCGTCCAACACACATGGGCCTGCCTTCCGGCAGGCCCGTTTGAGAGGCATTTGATTGGAGGGGGTCCAGGGGGGAATTTGGGATTCAGGTCCATGATGGACCTGAAAGGAGTGGATACCTTCGTGGAAGGGACTAATTTCGGGGAAGCCTCTGCTAATTACATGGATAGATGCACGGATCGGAAAAAGGTTGCGTCTCAACATTATTTTCGTCCGGATTCTCCTCTTTTGCGCCTGCCCCGCCCCGCGCGCCTTTTACCCCTCAGGCACCCCGGTCCACAAAAGCGCAAGGTTCAACTTGCATCCATCACCCCGATTAGGCACCCTCTTAAGTGTGAAGCGAGGCCGAACCATCGTCCTGGCCCTGATCCTGCTGCTGGGCATCGGATACGTCGTTCTCGATTGGCAGGATCTTGCACTCCCCGGTTTTCGCGGCCCCGGCAACGGCGACGCAGGGGACAGCGCGGAGCCCGCGGAATCCTCCGCGTCTCCCGCAGCCATTGTCTGGCAAAAGGTCAACCGCGCCTCCGAGGGCTTCGGGGTCGAGATGCCAACCGGCGTCCAGGAAATCCAGATCCCGGCCTACAACGAGACCGGCGCCACCGAACAGGTCAACATGATCTTCGCCAATCCCGACGCGGAGACCACTTTTTCCGTGGCCTGGGAAGACAATCCGCCCGTGGCGCGCGTCAACAACCAGGCCCCCGAACAGACACTTACGATGGCCCTCGACGGAGCGATCTCTCGCACCCAGACCAGCCTGGTCAGCGAATCGGCAAACAACGCCCAGGGCTTTCCCGGGCGCGATTTCTCGGCCCGTAACTCCGGCGGAGGCGTCATGAACTCCCGGCTCATCTTCGCCGGTTCACGACTCTACATGCTGGTTGCCGCCTTCCCCTCCGCTGCCGCCCGCCGCAACAGCGACGTGACCCGCTTCTTCAACTCCTTCACCATCCTCGCATCATCTGGCCATGCCCAGCCCGCCCCTCAGTAGCCGGAAAAGAGGGACCAGCGTTCTGAGCCCAGAATCCTTCTCATAACGACCTCCGTCATCCCGAGCGGAGTTCGCCGCACGCATCCGCGCTCCCCCGCCCGCTCATCGTCGATGAGTGACTCGGCGATCTGGCGTAAAGCCAGACGCATTCGCGGCGCCTTGGGCGTTTACTGATAGTTGTCGAATGACTGGCCCAGGCGTGTTTAGGATTCGTCGAATGCACTAACCTTAACTCTGATCGCGATGTCTGGACACCATTTCCGGAATACGGACCCCATCTCGTTTGCGGCTACCGTCTGAAACTCCTCCGCTGTCATGCTGTCCTTTGGCGCCTGGAGCCAGACTGCATCATGAATTGGCAATAGTATGGAGTTTGAGCCAAGAATGCGCGCAAGGGAGAGGAGTACATCTTTGAAAATCAGCGAGGCGGTCCCTTGAATGACCTGGTTCATGGCCCACCCCCTTTCCTTCCTTGTCAGGCCTCCCGAATGACGCCGGACGCGCCTATTTCCCAACATCGTAGTGACGAAGCCTGATTGGCGTAGATCGGCTTCACACTTGCGCTTGAAGCCAGTCAGCTCGGGAAACTGCTCGAAGAAATCGCTCACCGACCGAGCGTACCCAGAGGGCATTTCCGAATGCCTGCTTCCTTCCAGCAGACGCGCGATTGACTCCAACTCCATGCCGTAGCAAAACGCAATGAACACCTGTTTAGATAAATCCCGTTTTGAGGCGTTCCCGAAAACGGCGTTGCTCAACGAGGCGTAGACGTCTCCGGCGTTGTATAGTTCTCGATACCGACCCGGGCCGACAAACTGCGCGAGAACTCCAGGCTCGTATTGCGCAAAATCCAGATAGGCGCAATGCATGCCAGGGTCAGCGGAAAGCGCCCCTCTGAAGCTTCTCCTAAGCTGCTGAACATTTGGTGATGAAGCTTGGATCCGTGCGGTCACGGTGCCCATGGCATCGAACGCTGGAAAGATTCTGCCACCGCTTGTGGTGAACGACAACAGAAACTTAATGTTCCGATTTGCATTAATCATCGCTCGAAAGTCGCGGGCGAACTGGGATTTGTTTGCGGCCATCTTGAAGTAGGACTCCAGATTCCTGGAGCCGGAGAAATCCGCGAGGCATGAGGCATCCGTCCTCACAATGAGCGGCAGGACATTCCTATAGGTCACCCCCGTCGGGTTGTGCTGCAAGGCCGCGCCAACGTTGAGCATGGCCTTGTATTTCTGGGACTTTGCCTCAATCAAAAACGCTTGGCTCCTTGGCAAATCGACTGCCAGCCCCTTCATTTGCCGTTCGTACATGAGTTGCTGCACTGGTATTTCGATCTTCAGGAACCTCTCCAGCTCTCCAATCCTTTCCAATTCTGCAGAGACCCCGTCCCAGACATCAGCGGTTGCCTCGCTCACGCGTAAGAGCAACCGTTCGAGTTCGCGCTGATCTGGGCGCGCCTTTGTCCCGTCAAGCAGGCCGAAATAGAGCTCTTGCTCAACAGGGGACAGCCTCGTGAGCCGAAGCCATTTGGAAACCCTCCAGTCAGATTGGTCGAACTCGCGCCTTGGGAGCCCAGAGGCCAACTGAAGAGCATGTCGAATATCGACGAGTTTCGGTGCCTTTAAGTCGCGTATTCGCAATCCTTCAACCAGCCTGTCAGCCTGAAAGGTAATGGCGAGGCCAGGCTCGTCCAGGAGCTGTGGGAGACCCACCATCCGGGAGGGATGGCCGTCACGCGCGCTAACTGCGAAGAGCGGCTCTGCACTGGAAAATGGGTCGGCGAAAAATGAAATAAAGTGATCAGGAGGCAAATCCCACCTCCTCATCTACGAATTTTGTGATGGAGGGCTGGTCCAGCTCCCTGAAATAGGCACCCCTCATGGTTCTTAAGTTAGCGAAGACGCCCTTGAGGTCATCGCGGACGTGGGGTGCCACATGTTCCTTAATCAGGGGATCGAAGGGGAGTTCGTGAACGCCGATGATCGCGCACCTTTGCCCAAGGAATG
>DATNHL010000306.1:0-10958 GCA_035604995.1 Occallatibacter sp.
CGAGATCGAACGGCTCTTCCGGCGTCTCAAGGGCTTCCGCCGCATCTTCTCTCGCTTTGAAAAACTGGATATCCTCTTCCTGGGCTTTCTCACCTTCGCACTGATTGTCGAGGCTCTCAGGTAGTGTTAACACGCCCTAGCGGATACCGAAGCAGGGTGTTCAACTCATATGGCATCTCAACAGGAGATTTGACTTTCAGTTTGCTATTGAAGAATGCAAAGCGCTCTGTCCTGTTTGCCGCAAGAAGGCCAAGGACGATGCGTACATCTTGAGGGCTGGCAAGGCTGAGCAAGTCACTCTCGGTGCTTCTGGACCATCTCGAAAAGCGGTTGAGCAGGAGCACGGTGATGGCCATCAGATTCTGGCTTGTCAAGCCGAGCTTGACCTGAACGTATCTTTCAAGCTCCGGAGCAGAAAGCAGATCGCGCATGAGAGAAAGCACGCGCGCGACACGCGAGGGGTGAATAGAAAATGGGATCTGCTGGTATGCCAACCGCATGGCAAAGGTAGCCGCGTAAGTCGGATCGTCGCTATAGTCACCTTCTTCTTCTGCGAATTTCCACAGAGCCTTGAGCTTATTTAAGGCATCGGATATCTCAATGAGCGGCTTTTGTTTACGACTTGTGCTCCCATAAAGAGCTATGTAGTTTGCGATGGCTGCAGGCTCGAATGGATTGAGCCATGGCTTCTGATTCATATGAAAACCGTGCTCAATCAGTTCCGCAAAATTCTTATGAAAGGAATCAAATGCGCTAGGGTACGGCAGTTTGCTTACCGCATATACATATTGCTGCGAAGCGATTCGCAACTGCCGCATGCGGGATTCGGCGTCCAGGGGCTCCATAGTTTGAACTCTACGCCCGGCGGGCCATTAGCTCGCCTGCGCCAGTTCCGCAAGCAGGCGCGCGCGCCCGCGCTCTCTCACTTCGGCAGACAGCGTCCGCATTGAATCCTGCGTAATCACGCGGCCTTCGCCGCGGGCCAGGGAAGCGCGGGCCTCATCGATGGTTGCGCGAAACTCAATGCGCCGGCGTTCGCGCTCTTCCCACAAGACAAGGGCCTCCGCGACTGCATCTTCCTCGCTGTGCAGCCGTCCCGCTTCCACGGCGTTGCGCGCAAAGGCCTTTTGATCGGATGTAAGCTCAACTTCCATGGTCTCGGCTCCTCTCCCTAGGGTACGGCAACCAGAGCCGGAAAGCCACACCCGCGTGATGCAAGCCAAAACACTCGAACTGCGCGCGCCGGCTCTCTTGCTCTACTATTCTCGCTGGAGTCCATCATGCTTCGTTTCCTGAGCCTCCCCTGTCTGCTCGCCCTGATCGCCGTTCCCTCCGCCGCAACCGCACAAGTGCAGTCTGCGCCGCTCGCACCGCCGACGCCAGTTGCGGTGTTACGCCCTCCCCGTCCCGCGCCACCCACCCGCGATCCGAATACTCCCGGCTACGTCGAGGCCAAAGAACTCCCCGACGGCGCCAATGCGCCTGCGAATGCGGACGGGAACTTCATCCTCGGTCCCACGCATTCGCCCGCGCCGGAGGCTTCAGCGCAACAGGAAGTGCAGCAGGGGACGGTGATTGAATTCACCATGAGTTCAGCGGACAGCAAGATCTATCCCGGCATCGCGCGGGAGGCCAATACCTTTGGGACGCCGGATCCGGACGATCCGGCCAAACTGGTGGTGACGACGAGCCATCCGGCGCCTTACACGCGGCACGTGGCGGTTTACGTGCCGAAGCAATACGTGGCGGGCACGGCGGCGCCTTTCATCGTGGGCGCGGATGGGCCGGACCGCCTGCTGTTCACGGTGCTCGACAACCTGATTGCCGAGCACAAGGTACCGGCCATGGTCGCCATCTCCATCGGCAACGGCGGGGGCGACGCGCAGGGCAGCGAACGGGGCCTCGAGTACGACACCATGTCGGGCCGGTACGCGGAGTTTGTGGAGACTGAGGTCCTGCCGCGGGTGGAAGCCGAGGCGCGTGTGAAGCTGACGCGCGATCCGGATGGGCGAGCGACCATGGGAGGAAGCTCCGGGGGCTCGTGCGCGCTGATCATGGCCTGGTATCACCCAGAGCTTTACCACCGCGTTCTCACTTACTCCGGCACGTATGTGAATCAGCAGTGGCCCTACGACCCGCGGACACCGCATGGCGCATGGGAGTTTCACGAGCATGTGATCCCGAACACGCCGCCGCGGCCGCTGCGCATCTGGATGGAGGTGGGCGACAGGGACCTGCTCAACCCCAACGGGATGAACGACCAGATGCACGACTGGGTTCTGGCCAACGAGCGGATGGCCAGGGTGCTTGCCGGCCAAGGCTATCGCTACCAGTTTGTGTTTGCGCGCAACGCGGGGCATGTGGACCGCGCGGTGAGGCAGCAGACGCTGGCCGAGGCGCTGGAGTATGTGTGGCGGGGGTATGGCGTGGCGGGAGCGAGGAAGTGATTGATCCGCGTTCGCGCAGCAGGCGATGCTGCTGAGAAAATTGCGGCGGCGGCGTTCCCGGTGTGGGCTGAGTGCGGGCCGGCTGTCTTCGGCCGGGGCCCGGCCTTCGGAATGGCGGTCAGATGAGGTGCCAGACCCACCAGATGCCGTAGAGGGTAACAGCCACTGCAGCCTCCATGGCAATTGCCACACTGAAACCGAAGAGGCAGTTTCCGTTGTCCGCGCCTGGTCCGGACAGGTCCTTTGCCTCCCTGGCCTGGGAAGCGGCTTCTGTCAGGGAAAGCCACAGCATTTGACAGTCAAAGCCGGCGGCGGGCTTGAGCGCATTGGTTTGCGCAACTTCAGATTCCATAAAATGCTGGCTCGGCACGTTGATTTCCTCCTTCCGAGGCCCCTATGTAAAAGCACCGAACTGGTCGAATTCGGTTCCGAAACCAACGTACCGCGTATCGGATGACTCATTCTCCGGCTTCATCTGTTTGTAATGATGTGATCTAGAGCACATTGTCCAAAGAATCTTGCAAGGAGTACCTGATTGGAACACACCGGGCGGCCGGCCCATTTCGGGCGCTCTATCGTGGCCATGAACCTTGGCGACCCCCCTCACTGAGATTGCGGAGGGTGGATTGAGGGAGGCCCAGGCCACCTCCTTCCGCGGCGGCGGAAGGGCTCGCCCAGGGGCAACTCCCCTGTTCCAGGCATTTTCCAATCTGCCCTCGTTGCGCCATTCATTTTCTTGACAGCCACGGCTGTCGGGACTAGAAGGAGTGTGCTGTCGATTTCAGCCTAATCCTGCTGCTGCGCGTGCTGGCGGCGCAGTGTGGGCTGGGACGACGCGCACACGAATCTCAATGGGGTTGCGCTGTTCCCCGGAAATGGATTGAAAGCATGAGCAAGAACCTGTTCTCGCGCCGGTCGTTTCTTCGCAGTACCGCCGGAGTTGCCGGCGCATCGCTGGTGGCCGGACCCACTCTGCTGGAAGCGGAACCGATGCTTCCTGAGGGCTCGATGGTTGCTCCGAGCGACCGCATTCGCTTCGGAATTGTCGGCGTGGGCATGGAGGGAAGTTCGCTGCTTCAAACGGCCATCCAGTTGCCGGGCGCCGAGTGCGTTGCGGCGGCGGATCTCTACGACCGGCGGCACGACCTGGCCAAAGAAATTGCAGGCAAGAGCATCCGTACCACGCGGCGCTACCAGGAGCTGTTGGACGCCAAGGACATTGACGCCATCGTCGTGGCCGTGCCCGACCACTGGCACAAGCAGGTGGTGGTGGACGCGCTGGCTGCGGGCAAGGACGTGTACTGCGAAAAGCCCATGTCGCACAATCCGGCGGATGGATTGGCCATGGTGGCGGCGCAGAAAAAGACCGGCCGGATTGTGCAGATCGGGGCGCAGCGGACCAGTTCCGTGCTTTGCGCCAAGGCCAGGGAGTTGCTGGAGCAGGGGGCGATCGGCGAACTGAACCTGATTGAGGCGACGTATGGGCGCAACGATCCGACCGGCGCTTGGGAGTATCCGATTCCGCCGGATCTTTCGCTGGAGACCCTGGATTGGGAGACCTGGCAGGGCACGGCGCCGAAGAAGGCCTTCGATCCGTATGCCTTCGCGCGCTGGCGGTGCTGGAAGGAGTACGGGACGGGCGTGGCCGGGGACCTGCTGGTGCACCTGATCAGCGGAATGCAGTTTGTACTGGGCATCAACGAAGCGCCGAAGCGGGTTTCGGCGTTTGGCGGCATCTATCGCTGGAAGGACGGGCGCAACATGCCGGATGTGCACCCGGTGCTGTTTGAGTATGACAACGTGCCGGTGTACATGCGGCTGTCGCTGGGGTGCGAGTCGCCGGAAGTTACAAGGTTCCAGGGGTCGAAGGGGGCGTTGGAGCTGCGCGAGTTCAGCGTGACTTACATTCCGCAGGCAGGGGTTGACTTATCGCCGAGTTACTATGCGGGCTCGTTCCCGGCGGCCATGCGCGAAGCTTATGTGAAGCAGTGGCATGCGGAGCACGATCCGGCGCCCGGCAAGGAGCCCGCGGCCCAAAGCATTACCTACAACGGGAACGACTATGACGATCTGAAGCCGCACCTGTGGAAGTTCTTTCAGGCGGTGCGGTCGCGGACGCCGCTGGTGCAGGACGCGGTGTTTGGGCACCATGCGGCGCTGGGCTGCCATCTGGCGAATGAGTCTTACTTCCGCAAGACCCCGGTGTATTGGGATGCGGCTGCGGAGACGATCAAGTCGATGGGATAAGTGGTGGGTTGAGAAGCCGTAACTTCAGCGCGCCGCGAAAGGCACTGTCAATGGCAGTTATCCCGGCTGCGCCGTTGACTTATCAGCCGGAACCAGTTACCAAGGAGTTAGAATCCCGTGAAGATCGAAAGAGTACTTTTCGCCGCGGCAGTTACAATCGCCTTCGCTTTCTCATCGGCGCCAGCCATGGCGCAGTCTTCCGCAGCCGCTTCGCCCTCCGCCCAAAGTACCTCGCTCAAACAATTCCTTGGGCGCTGGGATTTGACGCTGAGGGCGCCCGACCGGGAGTGGCCGTCGTGGATTGAGATCGAGGAGCAGAACGGCCAGGTGAGCGCTCAGTTTGTAAGCCGGTGGGGCAATGCACGGCCGCTGCCGAAGATCGAGATTCACGGCAACCACATCTCCTTTGTCTCACCAAAGGAAGAAGAGGACCGCAAGGACGACATGGCGTTTGAAGGCAGGCTGAGCGGGAAGACTCTTTCGGGAACGACCACCGGGCAGGACGGAACTCAGTGGACCTGGACCGGTGTGCGCGCGCCTGGCCTTGCAAGGACCCATTCGAGAGTCAATGAAACGACCATGTCCCACTACTGGGGAAAGCCAAGTCGGTTATTCAACGGGAAGGACCTCACGGGCTGGAAGATGAGCAGACCCGGACCACCCAACTGGACAGTCCAGGATGGAAATCTGGTGAGCCCAGGCAATGGCCCCGAGATCATCAGCGATCGCAGGTTCCAGGACTTCAGTTTGCACATCGAATTCAACTGCGGCAGGGACTCGAACAGCGGCGTCTACCTGCGCGGGCGGTACGAGGTGCAGATCGAGACCGAATCGGCGGGCGAGCCGCCCAGCCACCACACGGGCGGCGTCTACGGGTTCCTGGCTCCGGCGCCTGAACTGCCGCGTGCTCCGGATGTGTGGCAGACGTTCGACATTACGCTGATTGGGCGACGCGTGACGGTGGTTCAGAACGGCACGACCATCGTCGATAACCAGGAGATTCCGGGGATCACCGGCGGCGCATTGGACAGCCACGAAGCATTGCCGGGCCCCATCTATCTGCAGGGCGGCGAGAAGGGCCACGTTGCGTTCCGGAACATTGTGCTGACGCCGGCACAATAGACTGGCGGAGCGGCCAAGGTGGATTCACCCCGGGCCACCACGCGCGCGGCCGCGCCCGGCTTTCCGCTTCTCTACCGGGCGAGGTGCAAGGCGTGCCAGGCGCCGTAGAGACTGAGCGCCACGGCGAACTCAAGGCAAGCGCCAACCAGGATGCCTCTGGGGCAGTTTTCTTCCTCGACAACTGCTTCGGAGGCGTAGTCGATGTCGCGCGGTAAATCGCTGGCTTCGGGTCCGAAGGGAGCCCAGGCGGCGCCGGGTAGAATGTCCCGGAGCAAAACGGGCTGGGGTGATTCGATTTCGAGTTCGTCAAGAAGTTGGCTCGCCACGCAGATTCCTTTCCAGGAGAGGATCCGATCGGCACAACGCCGAAGTGTAAGATGGGGGCCTGAAACAGAACGTACGAGCATCAGACGATTCATTGTGCTTTGCGTAACTACGGAAATCTGTGTTTTAAATCACATTTTCACGGGATATTCTTATGCTTTGTTTCGAATTTTCACATTCGCCCGTTGTGGCCTTCCCTGCCGGCCCGCCGACGCGCTGACGGGCTGAAACAGCGGCTCGCTGGCTTTAGAATCCTTGTTGGAGGACCAACCCCGATGAACCTTACCGGCAACACGATTCTCATTACCGGCGGCGGCTCCGGCATCGGCCGCGGGCTGGCGGAAGAGCTGCACAAACTCGGCAATCAGGTGGTGATCGCGGGGCGGCGGCAAGCGGCGCTCGACGAGACCACGGCCGCCAACCCCGGCATGCAGGCAGTGCAACTGGACATTGAGAATCCCGCCGCAATCCGCGCCTTCGCCGCCGAGGTTAGGGAGCGGTTCCCGGCGCTGAACGTGCTCGTCAACAACGCCGGCATCATGCGCGCGGAGAAGCTCCTGGCCCAACAGGAAGACCTGGCGGACGCGGAAGCCATGGTGGCCACCAACCTGCTGGGCCCGATCCGCCTGACCGCGGCGATGATGGCGCACCTGAAGCAGCAACCTCATGCGGCCATCATGATGGTTTCTTCCGGGCTTGCTTTTTTGCCGCTGGCGCTGACGCCTACCTATTGCGCCACCAAGGCTGGCATTCACTCCTACACGCAGTCGCTGCGCTACCAGCTGCGGGGCACGCGGATTGAGGTACTGGAACTGGTGCCGCCGTACGTCGCAACCGACCTGATGAGCGGCGCCTCAGACCCCCGCGCCATGCCGCTGAACGCATTCATCGGGGAAGTGATGCAGATTCTGCAACAGGAGCCTACGCCCGCGGAGATCTGCGTGGAGAACGTGAAGGGGCTGCGTTTTGCAGCCGAGAGCGGCAAATACGACGGTATCTTCCAGGGGCTGAACGCGGCCATGACGGACGTTCATTAAGAACGCGGGTCGCTGCTGCGCTTGCGGAAGACGACCTTCAACTCGCGGCGCCAGTGCTCGCTGAGGGCGACCAGTTCCCACTCGATTTGCGGAGAGAAGTAGCGGAGGACCGGCTCGTTGGCGGGATGAATGCGCAGGGCAGGGGCGGCCAGCAGCAGCCGGGGCGGCAGATCGGAAACTTCAGACCCGGCAAAGTAGCCCTGACGCTCAAAGGCCGAGAGGGGTCGTCCGCCTGCGTTGCCCGTGGCCGGCTGGCGGTCGGCGTTGAGCGCCCGCACCCTGATCCAGTAGTCGAGGGCCTGAAGCGGCAAGTGCAGGTCTTCGTCGGCCTTGAGCTCAATGACCGCCAGGCGGCTGTTGCGGTCCAGGGTCAGCAGGTCGAGCAGGCCGCGGTCGCCGGTGGAGAGCGCCGGAACCTGGGCGTAGAGCAGATCCTGGCGGAGGCCGGGCAGCAACTCGACAATCTCCGCGCGCAGGCGCGCCTCAAGCCAGCGCTCCGGCTGCATGCGGAAGAGCGGGTCGGTGTGGGCGCCATCGGGCTGGCGGCTGCGAAAGAGGCGGGCAAGGAGTTCGCGGCACAGGGCCTCGCTCTCAATGGTCAGCGGAGTCTCGTTGGATCCGGCGCCAAAGGTGATCTCGTCCTCGCGAGCAAAGCTGTGGGCCATGAAGCCATGGCGAACTCGTGCAAACTCGAGGCCATGCAGGTAGAGGCCCACCTCGCTGGCGGATGTGGCGCGCACCTCGACCCGTTCGCGAGCCAAGGCGGGAACCAGTTCTAAAAGGCGCGAAACGCCGGCCTGGCAGCGCTCGACGGCGGCCGCGGCTGAAAAGGCGTGGACCAGCCGGGCGTCCAGGTTGCCGGTGTCGCGGAAGTCAACGGCCTCAAGTTCTTCGCTGCGCTCGTCGAGGGTGAAGAGCTGGAACTCCGCCGCCGCGTGATTGAGCCAGGCCATTCGTTCCGCGGTGGTGCGCCAGGCGCCGGCCGGCACAACCACCTTGAGCCCGCCAAAGTGACGGCGGCCGTCGCCCTTGCGGCGGCAGTGGTCGAGCCACAGAACGCCCAGGGTCAGAATGCCGTCGACCATGGCGCCGGACTCAACCTCGCTCACCCCGATGACCGCATCGGCGGCCGTGCCCTTGAGAAGCCGGCCGCGGACGTAGGCTGGGCCAAAGCTGTGCTCCAGGTCCATGGCCGAGCGCAGGCCGTCGACCTTCGAGCCGATGAAGCGCCGGGTCAGGGCGCGCTCCAGCACTCGCTGATAGTTACGGCGCGCCACCTCGCGGGCTGTGGGGGTGCGGCGATCGTTCACCGCGGCGAATTCCAGGGCCTGGGGTTTGGGCGCGCCCATGCGGCGGGTCATCAGGCGCAGACACTGCGCGCGCTCCGCGAGCTCGACGACGGTGCGTATTAGGTTGCGTTCGTCGCTCCACAACTGGAGCAGGCAGCGGCCGTGCTGCTCGCTGACCGCATAGCGAGCGGTGCGCATATCGAAGAGGACACGGCCATCCTCGAGGACGGCCGCGGCTGGATGGTCGGTCAGATACTCTTCAATGCTTTGCGCAAGCTGGCTTGCCGAGGGTGCTGGATCTCCGGAGGCCATCGGTGCCGTCACCAACCCTGCCGCGCGCGAAGGCTGGTGATGTGCGCCGTGTGGTGGCGCGAGTGCCAGTCGTAGATCGCCAGGACCTTGGCCAGATTCTGCCGGCCCATCTCCGGATGCTCAAAACCCTTGTGGAAGTCCTCGTCGGAGAGAGTTTCCAGCAGCCCCACCCAGCGGCCGTGCAGAGCGTCAATGAAGGCCAGCGACACCTCGACGGGGAGCCAGCGGCTGTCTGCGAGGTTGGCCCAGGCGGCTTCGTCGTAGGTCTTTACGGTGGGCCAGTCCTCGGTGAGGGCCAGCTTGAAACGGATGTAGCAGTTCGCGTGGCTGTCGGCCACATGATGGACCACCTGGCGCACCGTCCATCCGCCTTCGCGGTAGGGCGTGTCCAACTGGGGGTCGGTCAGGCCGCTCACTGCTGCGCGCAGGCGTGCGGGGAGAAGGCGCAGCGTTTGGATATGCGCCGCGCGAACACCCGGCAGGCTCATGGCCGGCGGGGCGAATCGTCCTATAGGAAAGCGAAGGTCGTCCAAATCAGGCATGGCTTGAACTTTATCAGCTTTCATGCCGTCCGTCCGTGCCCGCAGGAATCGAAAAAAGTGCGGCCCGGTCCCGCAGTGTTGCTGCATTGGGACCGGGGCTCGTCTTTAGGCGTGATGGTGATGATGGTGGTGGTGGTGATGATGGTGATGCGTGGCGGCGAATGCCGGGGCGGCAAACACCATCAGAAGCAGGGCGGCAGCGAGAATCTTTTTCATGGCACGAATGTAGCACGGTCAGCGCAGCAGGGAAAGTGGATTCAAGAATGCGCATCAAAAGAAGCACTAGGATTGGGAAACCGTTCCGGAGCGGGACAGGCAACGTGGTTGAATTGGGCCGGGTCAGCGTAGACTGAGAGCACGATGAGCAATGCGTCCTCTTCCCCCAACAACGGCCACAGGCGCTATTTCTTTGAGAAATTCGGCATCACCGAGCGGCTGCTGGAGCGCTGCCTGGGCGAGGCACTGGCCGCCGGCGGCGACTACGCCGACCTCTATTTTGAATCGGTTACGGCCACCTCGCTGGGCGTGGACGAACAGATTGTGAAGTCGGCCTCGCAGGGAACCAGCGCCGGCTGCGGCATTCGCGTGCTCTCCGGCGAGAGGACCGGCTACGCGTACACCGATAATCTGAGCCCCGAGCGGCTGCTGCACGCGGCGCGCACGGCCGCGCTGATCGCCTCGGGCCCGGCGAAGCAGACCGTGCAGGGATTCGTCGAGGCCCCCGTTGCCGATCTTTATCCCGTCCCACTGGGCGGATTCGATCTGGACCTGGCCGCGCGCCTGGAGCTGATCCTGAGAATGGATCGCGCCGCCCGCGCCTTCGATCCGCGTATCGTCCAGGTGCGGGCAAGCTACGCGGAAGAGTTGCGCCGGATTCTCATCGCCGCCTCGGACGGCGCGTTTGCCTCGGACACGCAGCCACTCTGCCGCCTGAGCGTGTTCGTCATCGCCAAGGACGATGCGCTCACCACCCGTGGCTCGGCCGGCGGCGGAGGCCGCGCGGGCCTCGAGCAGTTCACCGGAAGCAAGAGTCCGGAGACCCTGGCCAAGGAAGCCGCCCGCGGGGCGATTCTGCAACTTGGCGCCGTTCCCGCTCCGGCGGGCGAGATGGAAGTGGTGCTCGGCCCGGGCTGGCCGGGAATCCTGCTGCATGAAGCCGTGGGCCATGGCCTCGAAGCCGACTTCAACCGCAAGAAAACCTCGGCTTTTGCGGGGCTGATCGGGCAATCGGTGGCGAGCTCGAAGGTTACCGTCGTGGACAACGGGACGATTGCAGGGCGCAGGGGATCGCTCAACGTGGACGACGAAGGCTCGGCGACACAGGAGACCGTTCTCATTGAAGGCGGCGTTCTGCGCGGCTATCTGACGGACAAGCTGTCGGCGCGGCTGACGGGCGCGGCCAACACCGGCTCCGGCCGCCGCGAAAGCTACCAGTCCATCCCCATGCCGCGCATGACCAACACCTACATGCTGGCCGGCGACGACGACCCCGCGGACATTCTGCGCAGCGTCAAGCGCGGCCTCTACGCCGTCAACTTCGGCGGCGGACAGGTCGACATCACCAACGGAAAATTCGTCTTCTCCGCCTCCGAGGCCTACCTCATCGAAGACGGCAAAGTCACCCGCCCGGTCAAGGGC
>DATNHL010000307.1:0-14025 GCA_035604995.1 Occallatibacter sp.
ACGTCTTGCTGATGACGCCAAGACTGATGTAGTCCGTGATCCTCGCACCTGGAGGAAGTTCCGCAACCGTACCCGCCAACTGTGGCCTCCTGTCCCTGACTTATACAGAATGCCACAAATTCACTTAAGTGAACAGTATTAATCCTAGCACAGAAGATTTCCTGCCCGATTGAGCCTGTTATACCCAGTGTGTGGATCGTTTCTTGACGGATAGACGGATTCGAGGCGGTTTTGGGCGCTTGAGTTGTGTGTGATCGTTTCCAAGTTGTTCTCTAGAGCACCCCAGCAGGAATGACCGCCTGCTCGGACGCAACCTGAGCTAACTCACGCCGGGGAATCTTCGGCGACCATACAGACAGAGCTGTCGAATTTCTCCATTCACCACTTCACCTTGTGATTGTCTTCAACAGAAAATCCAACTCTGTTCGCATCGAGACAGGTAGCCGCGAGCTCGCTGTCTCAAGCAATGTCGATGCAACTTCCAGTTCGGTTCCGGACGGCTGAGCAAAGCTGCAGTTGAATCTCTGAATCCATGAGGAAACCATTGCCGGTTCCTGCGATCCAGGGTCTTCCGCCGCGGCGGAAGAGATCCGGGGCAGGCGCGGGTGAAAGTCCTGCGCTCCGGTGATTCATGGTTTGGCATCCCTTACCGCGATGACCACTCATGCGCCGCCGAGAGCATACGGCGTCTGACCGAAGCCAGCTATTACCCGAAGAGACTCTGGTGAGGAAGCGGAAAGACCCGGATTCAGGCGGGACTTCGGAGGAACCGGTACTGATTCCAGGTGGTTTACGGGAGCGAATCGGGAGTGCTTAGCGATTTTCGGCTTGTCTAAGTCCTTTATTTTCTGTCGGGGTAGGTTTGTGGGTGGAGCGTAAGTCCTTTATTTCGATAGGCGAAAACGGTCTTTTTGCGCATAACATCGTTCTTTTCTATGCGGTACGACGAAAAGGGGGGAGGGGTGGCATTTCGCTTCCGCCGGGGAGGGGCTTGTCCGGGCAGAGGGAGCGCCTAGCATGATTGTGCGCTTGTTCGCTTTAATTATCGGCAAACGGGGGGCGGGATTCTTTTTGCGGGGTGGCGGGGCGGGACGGTTCTGGCGGTCGCGTGGCTTTTGTGGGGTGGGAAGGGTCGCTTAGGTTGACGGCCGGGCTCTGGGTGGCGGGTCGTCCCTTGGATCGGCGGCCGGCTGGAGGGGTGGGACGCTAGGCGTTTATCTGTGCCTATAGGCCCGTTCTGGCTTGGGGGTGCCACACCGAATACATGGCCGGAACCCGGCGCGGCGCGTAGAGTCGGCTGATGTACCCTAAGGCTATCTATGCCGCTTAGTCATCAGGAAATCCGGGGCAGGGCGCAACGGTTTGCGCGCGAGTGGGCCACTGCCTCCCGTGAGAGAGCTGAGGCGCAGACCTTCTGGAACGCCTTCTTTGACGTCTTCGGTATCAGCAGACGGCGCGTCGCGAGTTTTGAGGAGCCCGTGAGGCTCCTCGGCGACAGGCGAGGGTCTATTGATCTCCTCTGGCCCGGGCTCCTGATTGTCGAGCACAAAAGCCTTGGCGAAGACCTCGACCGTGCCTACGGACAGGCGGTCGACTATTTCCCCGGCCTCTCCGAGGAACGGCTTCCACGATATGTGTTGGTCTCGGATTTCGCGCGGTTTCGGCTGCACGATTTGGAAACTGGGGCGGAGGAATCGTTCGCCCTGGCTCAGCTACCGCAGAAGCTCCATCTATTCAGCTTCATTACGGGCTATCAACGGCACGAGACTCGGGACGCCGACCCCGTAAACGAGAAGGCAGCGCAGAAGATAGCTGAGCTGCACGACGCCCTCCTGGACAGCGGCTACCGCGGCCACGAGTTGGAAATGTTGCTCGTCCGTCTTGTTTATTGCCTGTTTGCGGATGACACTGGGATCTTTACACGCGACGTCTTTGACTCGCTTGTACGTGAATTCACGAGGCCGGACGGTTCCGACGTCGGTCCGTTTCTTCATTCTGTCTTCGAGCTACTTAATACACCCCCAGAAAATCGCTCCAAGGCGCTCGGGGACGATTTGCTTACGCTGCCCTACGTCAACGGCGGCCTGTTTGAGGAGAGGCTGGCCGTTCCCACGTTCAGCCTTCGGGCGCGTAATCTTCTCCTGCTCTGCTTTGAATCCGACTGGAGTACGGTTTCACCAGCGATTTTCGGTTCCATGTTCCAGTACGTGATGAACAGCGAGGGCACCGAGAGGCGGCACGCCCTTGGAGCCCATTACACATCCGAGCAGAACATTCTGAAGGTCATCAAGTCGCTATTCATGGACGACCTGAACGAGGAGTTCCAGCGGGTCGCCAATGACCGCCGAGGTCTCAATGCATTTCACGAGAGGCTCTCCCGGCTGAGGTTTTTCGACCCTGCATGCGGGTGCGGCAACTTCCTGGTGATCGCCTATCGAGAGCTTCGGCGGTTGGAGATGAGGGTCATCAACAGACGTGGGGAGCTTGAGCCCCAACTGATGAGCGACCCGACCCTTCTTTGTCGGGTGGATGTACACCAGCTGACAGCGTTCGAGATTGAGCAGAATCCAGCGCACATAGCCAGGGTGGCCGTCTGGATAACTGACCACCAAATGAATCAAGAGCTCAATGCTACATTCGGTGCGAACCTGACACGACTTCCATTAGTCCGCAGCGCCGACGTGCGGCAAGAGAATGCGCTGAGGGCGGATTGGCACGAGCTCTTTACCCTCCAACAGCTCGTAGCTGGAGAGGTGTTCATCTTTGGGAACCCGCCATTTGTGGCGAAGGCAAACCGTAATGCTGAGCAAAACGATGATATGAGATTGGTCCTTGGCGGCGCGACAGGTACGGGCGTGCTCGATTATGTCTGTTGTTGGTTCCAAAAGGCTGCTGAATTCATCCGGGAGACCAATGTTCGCGCGGCCTTTGTCGCGACCAATTCCATTACGCAGGGAGAGCAGGTTCCTGCGTTGTGGCGGAGGCTCTTCGCGCTGGATGTGCATATAGATTTCGCCCACAGGACATTCAAATGGATGAACGAAGCAGCCAATAATGCTGCGGTGTTCTGCGTCATTGTCGGGTTTTCGAACGGCCGCGCTACCAAGTGGCTCTTCGAATACGAGACGCCAACCTCCGACCCGATCGGCCGCAGGGTCGCCGAGATCAACCCCTACCTGCTTCCGATGTCGGAGCGGCTCTACGTCAAGAGCCGTACCACCTCGCTTTGCGCAGTGCCCGCTATAAGGTTTGGGAGCATGCCGAATGACGGCGGACACCTGTTGTTCACCGAAAACGAACATAATGCCTTCCTGGAACAGGAGCCCGCCGCCCGCCGTTATATGAGGCCGTTTAAGGGGAGCAAGGAGTTCATTCAGGGCGGAGCGCGTTACTGCCTTTGGCTAAAAGGGGCGGACCCACAAGAGTTGCGCCGGTTGCCCCTGGTGACGCGCCGCA
Organism: Occallatibacter sp.; assembly: GCA_035604995.1. Lineage (GTDB taxonomy): Bacteria > Acidobacteriota > Terriglobia > Terriglobales > Acidobacteriaceae > Telmatobacter. Next base: position 3,457 of record DATNHL010000307.1, read on the forward strand.
TTCGATTGGTCGCGGCATATAGAGCGAGGAGTACCCGCGAAGCGACTCAGGGACTCCCGCCGTCGCTGTTTGGCGAGGACAGGCAGCCGACCCGAAGGTACCTGATGATTCCCTCCGTGTCTTCGGAGAGGCGCATCTACATCCCTATGGACTTCCAGGAGCCACTTGTCGTTGCTTCGAACCTTTGCCTCACGGTGGAGGACGCGACGATGTTTCACTTCGGCGTCCTCTCCTCCGAGATGCACATGGCCTGGGTTAGGACGGTGGCCGGGAGACTCGAATCTCGCTATCGCTACTCGAACCAGATCGTCTACAACACATTTCCATGGCCCCAGGATGTGAGCGAGGCCGCGCACCGGCGGGTGACCGAATGCGCGGAGGCTGTTCTCGCCGCCCGGAGAGGTTTCCCCGATTCGCAACTGACGGATTTGTATGATCCCGACGTGATGCCCGCGCCTTTGGCACAGGCCCACCGTTCCCTCGACCGGGCGGTTGACGCGTGTTATCGGCGGGCGGGTTTCGACTCCGAGATCCAGAGGGTCATATACCTTTTCGAGCTCTACGGGCGTCTTGACGCCCCGCTCGTCCGAGTTGCAGGGCGCAGGCGCGGGCGAGCTTAGCAGCGCCCCCGACGCGGCCTTCTTGCAAACAGGGCGTGCACCGCCCCTGGTCCTCGTGCATCGGCTTGCGGGAAGCGATCCTTCAAGGGCAGGATGGCAGCTGACCAAAGGGCGACATGTTGGCAATCCGACGTCGGCCTGCACGATTCGCGGCTCCAAACGCGCACCGGCCACCCATCCTGGGTGGCCGGTGCGCGGACTGGGGACAGAGCGGGAGAGCGGTCGGGTTTATGCGGGGGTTAAAACCCCCGCCTCCCTCCGTGGCGGCGTTTGCGGCACGAGTGAACTCGTGCCCTGATACAAGGCTCCCGCGAGCCTGGCTGGACGAAACGAGGAACAAAAGCGGAGGCAAATGCAAAAGCAAATGCAGGTCCTTCGACTCCGCTGAAGAACGCTTCACTCAGGATGACCGCCTCTGGGGAGAGGGTGAGCGGATCGGCGCGGCACCCCGACCCAGAGGGTACCCCGGTACCCGGCCGTGCCCTTTCAAAGCTACCCAATGAGCGATGGATAAAACTCGCTAGGCGAGGACGGGGGCGGGTTTGGCTAACAACACTCCCAGGGCGCAGCTGGCCATGCGGGCTAGTTCGCCGTCGGCGCGGCTGGTGAGGACGATGGGGACCTTGGCTCCGACGACGACTCCGGCGGCGAGGGCTCCGGCCAGATATTGCAGCTGCTTGAAGAGGATGTTTCCCGCTTCCAAATTGGGGACCATGAGAAGGTCGGGGTCGCCGGCGACGTTGGACTTGATCTTCTTGATGCGGGCGGCGTCGGAGGAGATGGCGTTGTCGAAGGCGAGGGGGCCGTCGACGATGGCGCCGGTGATCTGGCCGCGGTCGACCATCTTGCAGAGGGAGGCGGCGTCGAGGGTGGAGGGGATGGCGGGGTTGACTGACTCGACTGCGGAGAGGATGGCCACCTTGGGGTTGACGACTTCGAGGGTGACCATCATGTCGATGGCGTTCTGGAGGATGCTGATCTTGGTTTCGAGGTCGGGCTGGATGTTGACGGCGGCGTCGGTGACGAAGAGGGTTTTGTGGTAGGAGGGGACGTCGAGGGCGAAGACGTGGCTGATGCGGCGGCCGGTGCGCATGCCGCCTTCGCGGGAGACGACGACGGCCATGAGCTCGTCGGTGTGGAGGGAGCCCTTCATGAGCATCTGGACCTCGGATTTGCGGGCCAGTTCGACGGAGCGGAGGGCGGCGCCGCGGCTGTCGCCGACGTCGACGATCTGGATGTCGCCGAGGTCGAGCTGGAGGGTTGCGGCGAGGGCGCGGATGCGGTCCTCAGAGCCGACGAGGATGGGGACGATGAGCTTGTCTTTGAAGGCCTGGACGGCGCCGGCGAGGGAGACTTCGTCGCAGGGCCAGACAATGGCGGTGCGGACGGCCGGCTTGATGTTGGCGCGCGCGATGAGTCCGCGGTAGCGGCGATAGGGCTCGTTGACGATGAGCTGGGGCACGGGGAGGGTGGACCAGCGCTGCTTTGTGAGCGGCGCGAGAAGATTGGCAGTGCCGGAGAAGATGGGGAGACCGGCGGCGCTGGCGGCTTCGCAATCGAAGGTGACGATCCTGGTGGCGTCGTCCTTGGCGGTGACCTGGACGTTGACGAGAATGCGGTCACCGACATGGATGCGATTTTTGAAGGAGAGCGCGATGTGCTTCAGGGTACAGCCGGGGCCGGGGATGTTCATGCTGAAGAGGCCGGAGACGAGGGAAGCGCACCACATGTTGGGGCCGGTGGGAGGGACGCCGCCGGCGCGCTCGATGAGCTCGTCGTGGTTAAGCATGGAGTGGAAGCCGGAGATGGAAGTGAAGGCCATGGCGTCGTCGGTGGTGAGGACGTGCTCTGTGTGGGCGGTGTCGCCGACGGAAATTTCTTCGTAGGTTTTGCTTTCGATGAAGCCGAGATTCATGGGGGACTCCTTTGCTGCTCCAGCGTAGGGCATTTTGGGGCCTAGGTGCCATCGTATTTTCTGAGGGCGGAGACCGACGTGACTGGGGTCACGGATGGCGGGGGGCGTGAGTGGGACGGGGTCAAGGATTGGGCTGCTGGCGTTCGCGGTCCAGGACGTGGAGGATGTATTCTCCGGCGCCGTAGCCGACCATGGGGAGGGCGCCGGTGGGGTCGCCGAGCTGGCCGGGAAAGAGTTTGCAGGGGACGGAGACATACATTTCGGGGATGATGTTGTGGTCGGCGGCGGCTTTGGAGACGATGCGCTGGAGGAGGTCGGCGGCTTCGGCGGGGCGGCCCTGGCGGCGGAGGATTTCGGCAAGACTGAAATCGACGAAGAGAAACTCCTGCTGCTCGTACCAATACTCGAAGATGGCGGGATCGGTGTAGGTGCCGCGGACGCGGCGGTAGCCGCCTGAGGGGACTTTGAGGAGGTCCATCCTGTCCACCGTGTCGCGGATGAGAGCGGGATCGGTGACGATGCCGAAGTTGATGATGGCCAGCAGGGCACCGTCGATGTCGTTCTTGATGCCGGGCTCGAGGGTTCCGTGGAGCTTGCCGTCGCGGATAAAGGCTGCGGTGAAGCCTTTGCGGAGCTGGGCGGCGTGGGCGAGGGCTTCGGTGCGGGCGGGCTCGTCGCCGGCGCGGCGGGCCACTGCAGCGAAGTTTTCGAGGCCTACGATGGCCATGGCGGTGGACCAGGCGAAGTGCTTCTGGTCTTTCTGGTGCTCCTCCCAGATGCTGGTGTCGGCGGCGACGATCTGGCCGGGGTCCGGGGCGGGGCCGTAGGGTTCGAGGTTGGCGAGAAGGGGTTTGACGACGAAGTCGCGGGCGCTCTGGTAGAGGGGGCGGCGAAAGCTGGGGGTGGTGAGGAGGGCGGGGTCGTTGTAGCGGCGCTCGTACTCGCCGAGGACCCAAAGGGCGAGGCCCCAGTCGTCGAACTCGATGTTGGTGGCGCCTTCCTGGGTGAAGAAGGGCTCTTCGGAGCCGTCGCCGAAGTAGCGGACCACGGAGATCTGGTAGTCGGCGCCGGCGGTCTGGGCGCGCATTTTTCCGGTGGGCTGGGCGTTGAAGTAGGCCAGCAGGCCGGCGCGGGCTTCGGCCTGGTGGCCCATGCGGGCGAAGGCTACCAGGGCGTAGGCCATGTCGCGCACCCAGGGCGTGAAATAGACGCCGTCAGGCAAGGCCGCAACGATGAGGCCGTTGCCGTTGCGGCCGGAGCGGTTGGGCTCGCGGCTTTGCGCCATGCGAAGCATAACCTCGCTCTGCCGCCACAGGTGGCGTTCCTGCTCGCCCGCGAAGTGGACAGAGGGCTGGACGCGCCATTGCTCGAGCTCCGCAATCTCGCGTTGGGCCAGCGCGCGCGGGGCGAGGCCGGCGCGCCAATGGTTGAAGTCTCTGGCCACCTGTTCCGCTTCGCTGTCGCCTTCGAGGGAGATCAGGGCCCAGGACTGGCTGGTGGCGAGAAGCTGCCGCGGGTCTGGCGGAGTGGGGCGACTCGGGCCGAGGGGAATGAGGAGCAGGGATTCGTCGATGCCGTCGAATTTGAGCAGTTGCATTTCGACGCCGGAGATCCGGAGCCGGGTTTCCGACTTGACCGGGTGGCTCCATTCCACATGCAACGCGCCTGATTGCGCCTGGTCGGAGGCGGGTTCCCAACTGACGATTAGCGCTGCCTGGCGCAGGCCGAAGGGCATGAAGATGAGTCCCTCGACGTCACTGCTGCGGGCGCGGATGACGTGCGAGTCTTGCTCGTAGTCTGCGGAGGCGCCACGAGCAGGTCCGTTTTGGCTGTTTTGGGCGCTCCAGGCGAGTTCCTTGATGAAGTTGGCAGTTTCGATGCCCTCACTGAGAGGGTTTTTCGGGTCCGGGCGGACGAAGCTGTAGGGGTGGGCGTAGAACTTGCTGACCGTGGCGTTCTCCGGGGACACGACAGCGAAGCCGAAGCCGTTGCCGGTGACGAGGTGGGAGGCGGAGGCGGGCAGAGGGGCCAGGAGGCCGGCGCAGAGCACGGGAGCAAGTGAACGGGCGAAGTTCATGGCCAAATAAGTTTCGACGACGCGGGGGGATTGTGCAACTGGCCCAACGACACCCGCAGATCAGCCTGCGTTCAGGGCTTCGCAGGTTGAACTTTGCAGGCACCGAAGTCCTTTGGCGGCTTGTCGACGAAGAACTGCGGCATTGCGCCGGCGGTGCTCTTTTCCTTCTTGCCGGAGACGCGGATGCGCTCCCCGGGCTTGATGCCGCCTGTTTCTCCGATGAGGATGTACGTCTGTTGATCGCCTTCGCCCACCAGTTGCAGACCGTTCGGACCGGAAGAGGCGCAGCCTGTGATCCTCTGACCGTGCGGTCTTACGGCGAAGTAGACCCCAATCCCGATGGCAGCACCGATGGCGGCGACACCAACGCCGATCCAGACGATGTCGGATTTGGTCGGGATGGAGTTGTCAGGGCGGGGCCGGGTCGCGAGTGCCGACTGTGTTGAGGTTGCCGCGAGCAAGGCGCAAGCCGCGACCTTGGTGAGGATACTGCGCTGTCCTGCCGTCATAGAGCCTCGTTTCGAATGCGAGCGTATTGGCTGGCCGGTGGGGAGAACCAAGGGAAGAATAACCGGTCGATCGGACCGACCCGCGGCAGGTGGCCCAAGCCTTGAGTGAGCACAGGCGTCAGGGTTCACCATCCTTCCGCAGTCTCAACGCGGAAGGGCCGAAGTCCACGAACTCAGACTGGCCGCGGCCGAAGTTTCTGTCAAGAGAAATCCGGCGGGTAGGCCACCGTTCGCGTCACCACAGGAGTGAGGGCGGGCCACGCGGCTGCGCTATCTGGATGCGTATTCCTGGTCTGTGACCGGCTCCAGCCAGACCACGCCGACGCCCTGCGCATCCGCTTCCTGCGGGGCGAGGTGGACCATGGTTGTACCCGGGCCGGCGCCGTGCCAGTGGCGATCGTTGGGCGCGAAGGAAACCGTGTCGCCGGGATGAATCTCGCGGACCGGCTGGCCTTCGGACTGCGCAAGGCCGGTTCCGGTGAGCACGTGCAGGCCCTGTCCGACGGGATGGGTGTGCCATGCGGTGCGTGCGCCCGTCGAAAAGCTCACGCGGAAGGCGCGCAGGCGGGACGGCTCGGCTCCGACGGCGATCTCGTCGATCCAGACGTTGCCGGTGAACCATTCCGGACGGCCTTTGCGGCTGGGCCGGTCTTTGCTGGTCTGTATTCTCATGGGCACCTCCTCTTGCATGGTACGGATCGACGGGTGGGGTTTGACAGGTGTCGGGATCGAAACCTGGGGCACTCGACGGCATTGTCTATGCGCAAGTATTTTGCTCTATGCGCAACTATTTCGGCGTAAGAGCTGCTTTTTGTTGCGCATAGGCTTTCTTGGTTGCGCATAGAAATCGTTTTCTTGGTGTGGATTTGCTTTGCGATCTCCCGGGCTACAGAATCGAGGATTCGGCAGCCAACAAGTCGGCGCTTCCGGCGATGGGGTTGTGGAACCCACCCTTCGCAAAATGCGCGAAGGACGGAACCCGGCTGCTTTGTGGTTTCCCGGTTGTCAGAATCGAGGGGTACCCGGCGCTAGGGTGTCCGACAATTGAGGTACGACCTCCATTCAGACCTGTTGGATTTCTCTAAATAGCCAGTCGCGCCGGACAGCATGCCCAACCAGAACCTTGGCCTTCTTTTTGACCAAACTCTCCGTCAGATCTGAAAAGTCAATTGAACAGTGTTCTGGATACGGGGTCCCATCCGCGGTCACAGGAAGTTCTTGTTCCTCGCACTCTGCACAGGTAACGGCCATGACTCCCGCAGAGCGGGAATCGGTTGCGCTCGTAAAGCGCTCCCATGAGGCCCTCGGTTGAATCTTGCTGCCGTCGTCAACCGATAATAAGCTCTCGTCTTTGGGAGTAGGACGAAAGGCTTGGGAGGTAGGTCTCCCGAGCTGCACGAAGCTTGGGTGGATCTGGCGGAGCAGAAGGGTCTCAGGATTCACTCGGCTGCTCCTCGACCTTTTGCATATCGAGCCGTCTCAATTCCTCATTGAGCTGGTTCCAACCCGTGCGATCTCCGAGCGGAAGCTTGAGCTCGGTGCAGGCGTTGTCCTTGAGATTCAGCGCCTGGTACTCACCCCATTGCCCTTCGAGGTCAATCTCAAGCGAGACCGCCCAGTCGTTCTGGCCCCATTCGGCCTGAATTCCTCCTTCGGCAGTGGGATACAAATAGGGGAGCGGCATATCTGAGTCGAAGAATAAGTCGAAGGCGTTCGCAAGCCAATCGAGCCTCTCCTTAGCGGGTGCGCGTCCCGCGCCATTGAGCCAGCCGTCGGAGAGTTTGGCTAATTCCTCTAGACGCAAGGCTATATCCAACGAGTCCAACGGTGTGACGTGTTCGACGGATTCGAAGCTCTTCAGACGGTTCTCTCGATCTTTCCTCACTATGCCCTGGATCAGGACATATTCATTTCGGCCCTTCTTATAGTTCCCTAAAGCCTCCAAGATCGCATCTTGGTAGAGGTCGCTGAGTCCTCCCCTCAGTTTTGTGCCGTCATTAAGCTCCATTTCAAAGCTGTTATGGCGCTTATCAACCTCAGAGATTCGGACGCGCAACGAGTCCTCTTCCGTCCATTCTTCCACCTGGGCGTAGCGCATTAACTGATTCCGCGTGTCCGGAGTAAGAGTGGCGTAGCCACCTTCACGCTCAAACGAAATCGACTCGCCCGCACGTAAGCCCCGTCCAAAACGGTCAAAGTAATTCAGGAGACTTGGAGGTAAACGTGGTTTCACTCCCTGTTCGGCCGACGCAATAGCCTCGACGATATCCGTCCTCGCCTGTTCGAAATGGGTCAGATTACTCGACGTGGGAAATAGGCTGGCGAAGACGAGACTAATGGTCAGGATTGCGCAGCCCTCGTCCAGGGACGTGAGGCGCAGGTCCACTCCCTCTGCAAAGTTGCGGGGGATTCGTACCCTATTTGGGTGATTCTTCCGAAATTCCCATTTCGCGACTTCGACCAGCATCTCTTGCAAAGCTGCGAAATCCTTTAGAAGCTCCAAAGGCACTGTGGCACCCTGGAAGCGTTCGCCCTTGAGTTTAGGCTTCAGGAATTCCTGCTCCACTTTGCCACCCCATTTCGCACGTTTAACAAGAGCGGCCGGACAGGCCGGAATGAGTCCACTGACCTGTGTCTCACAGCGGTCTCCAGTCTACAGACGCATCCCATGCCACGGCAATCGTTCGCTGACCCCTTCGACCTGGAGGTATCGCGTCAAACAACACCTGTTTTAGACGGTCGGGAACGCATTAAGGCCTCTCCTGGGGACTAACGTAAGAAAAACGTATCAACGCCGAACGGCCACCCCTCAGGGGTGGCCGTTCGGCGTTGATGCGGCGGGTGGAGCTGCGCGTTAGCGCTCGCTCTTCCAGTTGATCAGGTCGCCAAGGGTCGTGGTGGAGCTGGAGACGGGGGCCTTGTGGCCGCCGCCGTGGCTCTCGGCTTTGTAGTGCTCGACCTGGGCGCGGCTGGCTTCGTGGCCGGTGACGGCGCGCAGGCTCAGGCCCACCTTCTTCTCTTCCACGTTGATCTTGATGATCTTGAAGTCGTGCTCGAGACCGGTTTCGAGCTTGCTGTGGCCGCCGGGCTCGTCGCCTGCTTCGGAGATGTGGCAGAGACCCTCGACGCCTTCCGCGATTTCGACGAATGCGCCGAACTGCGCGGTGCGCAGGACCTTGCCGTGGACGATGTCGCCAACGCGGTGGGTGGCGAAGAAGCTCTCCCAGACGTCGGGCTGAAGCTGCTTGATGCCGAGAGAGAGGCGGCGGTTCTGCGGCTCGACGCCGAGAACGACAGCCTTGACCTTTTCACCCTTCTTGACGACTTCAGAGGGATGCTTGACGCGCTTGGTCCAGCTGAGGTTGGAGACGTGCACCAGGCCGTCGATGCCGTCTTCGATTTCGATGAAGGCGCCAAAGTCGGTGAGGTTGCGGACGCGTCCCTCGACGACGGTTCCCGCCGGATACCTTTCGGTGAGGTTCTCCCACGGGTTGTCGAGGAGCTGCTTCATGCCCAGCGAGATGCGGCGGTCGGCGGGGTTGACGCTGAGGACGACGGTCTCGACCTCGTCGGCCGGCTTGACCAGCTTGGAGGGGTGCTTGAGGCGCTTGGACCAGGTCATCTCAGAGAGGTGAACCAGGCCTTCGATGCCCTGCTCGAGCTCGACAAACGCGCCGTAGTCTGTGACAGACAGGACGCGGCCCTTGACGTGGGCGCCGACCGGGTAACGCTCGGCGGCGTCGAGCCAGGGATCGGGCGTGAGCTGCTTGAAGCCGAGCGAGACGCGCTGCTTTTCCTTGTCGAACTTGAGGACCTTGACCTGGATCTCGTCGCCGACATTGACGAGGTCGCGGGGGTGGGTGAGGCGGCCCCAGCTCATGTCGGTAATGTGGAGCAGGCCGTCTATGCCGCCGAGGTCGACAAACGCGCCGTAGTCGGTGAGGTTCTTGACGGTGCCGGTGAGGACGGCGCCCTCGCCGAGTTGCTCGAGGGTGGTGGAGCGCTTGGCGTTCTGCTCTTCCTCGAGGATCTCCTTGCGGCTGACGACGACGTTGCCGCGCTTCTTGTTGAGCTTGATGACGCGGACTTCGATGTGCTGGCCGAGGTAGCCGTCGAGATTGCGGACGGGACGGATTTCAAGCTGGGAGCCGGGCAGGAATGCCTTGAGGCCGATGTCGACGGTGAGCCCGCCCTTGACGCGGCTGACGACCGTGCCGGTGATGGGTGTCTTGTCGTTGGCGGCCTTCTCGATGACGTCCCAGACGCGCAGGCGCTGGGCCTTCTCGAAGCTGACCAGGTAGCCGCCTTCGGACTCCTCGCGCTCGATGACCACGTCGATGACGTCGCCGGGATTGAACCTGACCGCGCCGGTGTGGTCGAGGACCTGCTCGATGGGCACGAGGCCCTCGGACTTGAGGCCGACGTCGACGACGAGGTGCTTGTCAGTCTGCTTGAGGACGGTGGCGGCGACGATCTTGTCGCCATAGGCTTCAACGGCAGCGGCTTCAGCGGCCTGCTCGCGCTCGAAGGCTGCCAGGGCGGCGGAGAAGTCGTCCATGGACTCGACGCCGTGGGACTCGAGACCGTGGGCTTCGTGGGCGGCGGGCGCTGCGGCGGCCTGGACGGCGGGCACGGGCTCCGCTACAGGCTCGACGGCAGGCGCGGGGGCGGGGGCGGCCTGGACTTCGGGTTCCGCGGACGCGGCAACTTCGGTTTGAACCGGGGCGGGCGGCGCGGGCTCGGCGGCGGCGGCTTCCACAACGGGTGTAGGAAGTTCCGCGGGTGCGGCCTCGGCGACGGGCTCGGTTAGGGCATCGGCGTCCAGCGCGACGGGTTCGACTGCTGCTACGACTTCGGCGGTCTCGGTGTTGGACGTGGATTCGGACAACGGCTGCTCAAGCTCCGTCGCAGGTTCGAGGGTGGGGGTTTCGAGTTCGGTGTTCAGGGTTATGCTCTCGGGTTCGGGATTGAGGACGTTTGCCATCACTGCTGCTCCGGAATTCCTGCCTCCCGCGACGGATCATGCCTGCCGCTGGGAGTGGCTTGCGCGCCGCGACTGCCGCGGGCGGCTTGCCATGAGACCGCTTCACTCGCCATTGTCCTTTGTGACGGCACCGGTGCGCGTTCACAAGGGACAGTCCTGCCAGCCTGTTGCACTGGTCGAACGAGCGACTGGTCTCCTTGGGAAACACCCGGCAGGCAACGGCTTGCTGGAGGGCGGCCGCAGCTCACTGCGGGAATACGCGCAGCAGGCTACGCTCATGAGTTTAGCAACCCAGCTTTCCCGCGTCAATGCAACGGTTTGGGGTGGGGGCGGCGAAAGGCGCATTGCAATTGGAAATTCACATTGCCGAGGTCGAAAGCAATGGGGTTGCGGGCGGGGGTGGGGACGGGGACGCGGTGGGAGAGCGTCCCGCAGCGTGGGAACCGGGGAAGGGGTGGCGCGGC
>DATNHL010000308.1:0-15814 GCA_035604995.1 Occallatibacter sp.
TGGGACCTCATGCCGGCGCTTCCCATCGACAACCTGGCGGGCGAGCTGTTGGCCACCCGCAACCTGCTGGCGGCGCTGGCCGGGCCCTCGATTGCGCTGACGGTGGACGCCGAGGGGGGCGCGCTGCCGGTCCGGCTGACCGGGGAGGACCTGACCCGGGTGCTGGTGAACCTGGTGAAGAACGCCGCCGAGGCCATGCCCGGCGGGGGCAGAATTCAGTTGAGCCTGCGCGAGAGGCCAGCGGGGCCGGGAACTCCGGACAACCTCTCCCTCATCCTTATCGTTGAGGATACCGGCAGGGGCATCGCGCCCCGGGCGCTGGGCAGGATCTTCGAGGCTGGGTTCAGTACACAGACGGCCTCTTCCGGCAGCAATGGCTGGCCGGCCGCCCATCGCGGGCTGGGCCTGTCCATCACGCGGTCGATCATCGAGTCGGCGGGCGGGCGGATTACGGCCCAGAACCGCTGCCCCTCGGGAGCCCGCTTTGATATCGAACTGCCCGTCAGCAAGCGCTGACCGCGCCCGCCAAAGGCAGTGCAACCGGACGAAAACTGCCCCGGTCATCAACCAACCATTCACCCAATCACGCGTGAGGCGAATACAATGCTCGAAACAGTCGAAAGTGCGAGAATCATGGAGTTCATACCTCAACTCGCGGAACCGCCGGTGCGGCTGCACCTGCTGGTGGTGGACGCGGACCCGGCCATGCGGTCGGCCTGCGCCGAGATTGCCTCGAGCCTGGGCTATGCGGTCGAGAGCACGGGCGACATGGGCCAGGCCCGCAGCCTGCTCCGTGGCCGTGCCGCCGACATCCTGCTGGTGAACCTGCCGGCCGGGAACAACCACGGCCTGGAGCTGGTCTCCGAGGTCAAGCTGCTCTACCCGGACACGTCGGTGATCGCCATGACCGCTTCCGGGTCGGTGAATGCGGCCGTCGAGGCCATGCGCTGCGGCGCCTCGGACTACCTGACCAAGCCCTTCGCCATGGACGAGCTTTCCACCGTTCTTGACCGTGCGGCGCAAAGCCACCTGACCGACACCGCGACGCGCCAGTTGCGCGAGCGGCTCCGGCTCTCGCAGGGCCTGGGCGCGATGATCGGCCGTTCGGGCGAGATGGAGAAGCTCTATCGCATCCTCTCCAAGGTCGCCCAGTCCACGCACCCGGTGCTGGTCCTCGGCGAGAGCGGCACGGGCAAGGAACTGGTGGCGCGCACCATCCACGCCTACGGTCCGAACTCGCAGAAGCCGTTTCTGCCCGTCGACTGCGGCTCGCTGGTGCCCACGCTCATTGAAAGTGAGCTCTTCGGCTACGTGAAGGGCGCCTTCACCGGGGCCAACCGCTCCAAGGACGGATTGCTGGTCTCGGCCGAGGGGGGCACGGTGTTTCTCGACGAGATCGGCGAGCTCTCGCTCGACCTGCAGGCCAAGCTGCTGCGCGCCCTGCAGGAGAAGGAAGTCCGGCCGGTGGGGGCCACGCATCGCATTCCCATCAAGGCGCGCATCGTGGCCGCCACCAACCGCGATCTGGCGGTGATGGTCGAGAAGGGCACCTTCCGCAAGGATCTCTTCTACCGCCTCAACGTGGTCAACCTGCGGCTGCCTTCGCTGCGCGACCGCCGCGAGGACATTCCGCTGCTGGCAGCGCACTTCCTCGACCGCATCAGCCGCGAGCACGGCACCAAGTTCACGCTGAGCGACGAGGCCCTGCGCACCATGATGCGGCACGACTGGCCGGGTAACGTGCGGGAGCTCGAAAATGCTGTCGAGCGGGCCTGCACCATGTCTTCAGGCCCGATCCTGCACCTGGGCGACCTGCCCACGCAGCTGCAGCAGCAAGGCCTGGAGGCCCGGCGCACCGCCGCGGCCACCCACGAGCCGGCCGCCGAGGGCTCCGTGCCCGAGGTCAAGACGCTGGCCGACATGGAGCGGGAGGCCATTCTGGGCGCCATCCGCACCCTCAACGGCGACAAGCTGCAGGCCGCCAAGCTGCTGGGCATCGGCAAGACCACGCTCTACCGCAAGCTGAAGGAGTACGGCATCGCCGACTCGCTTCGGGAAGAGTGAGCCGCCCGCCGTTCCAGGCGGAACGGATCAGCCCGACAGGGCGGATTGAGAAACGCCCGCGAAGCCCAGGCAGAAGTGGAACCTGCCTGAGGTGGAAACCCAAGAGCGAAAAAGAAAAGCCCCGGTCCTGAACCGGCCCGGGAAGCGTGTGAGGAGCTGGGGATGAGCATTCTGATCGTGACCGGAATTGAAGGCGCCCGCAACTGCGCCGCCGTGGTAGGTGGGCAACTGGGCATGGAAGTGGAAGTGGCGGAGGGCCGCAAGGCCGCACTGGCTGCGCTGCGCCGCAAGGAGTTTTCCGCCGTGGTGGTGGACGAGACCATGGCCGAGTGCGACCCCTCGGCCGCCGAGGCCATCTGGGAGCGCGCGGGGCTGGCCATTCCCCTGCAGATCAACTTTGCCCTGAGTGGCGCGGCGCGGTTGATCCGCGAGATTCGCGCCGCCCTGCATCGCCGCGACCGGGAGCAGACGCTGGCCAGGCGCGCGGCGGCAGCGGCCATCGAGAACGAGCTCAAGAGCACGGTGGCCGGGCTTCTGCTCCACTCGCAGCTGGCCCTTTCCGGCAGCGAGGTGCCCTCGACGATCGCCGCCAGGCTGCGCATGGTAGCCGATCTGGCCGGCAACCTGCGCCAGCAGTTGAATGCGCCTTTGCCGATCCGGAGCGATACGGCGGCCTGACGCGGCTGGCGGCGACCAGGGGAAAGAGGGGAAGGCGGCCGTGCGCCGACGGGGTCCTGCAAAGCTTCATTGCGTCGCATGCGCATCGCCGGGGCGCCCGTTGCCCCGGCGTTCTTTTGTGGCCTGCTTCCCGCGATTCAGCCGGCCATGAAGGGCTTGTCGCGCAGAATCAGGAACGGCCGCTCGGCAGCCAGATGGAGAGCCATCGCCACCACGAAGCTGGTCAAGGCGTACAAGGCCAGCCACTGGAACATGGACCCATGCGCGAGGGCGGGAAAGCGCAGGTCCACCAGGTGGATCAGCTCCTTGTGCGTCAGGTAAATGCTGTAGGCGAGGGTGGCGATCAGCTCGGCGCCGGGGATTTTGAGCCGCAGCCAGCCGTTCGTGCTCACGGCGGATGCAACCAGTAAACCCAGGCCCAGCGCCAGTACCGGGAAGCCGATCACCACACCCACGGCGGAGACACCAGTGACCGAGTCCCATCGATCCTTGAAGACGTAGATGGCCAACGCCACCAGGCACAGGCCCAGGCAGAGGAGCCTGTGCCCGCGGCGCGTCATGGCCCTCCACCACTCGGGGCGAAAGGTCTTGATAAGAGCCAGCGTCACGCCGGCCAGCAGGCCGTCGAGGCGGCTGTAAGTCGGGTAAAAAATGCGCTCGATGTGGACCAGCCCAATGCGGTGGCCGGAGGCGGCCAGCGGCCTGAGCGTGTGAACCAGGACGAAAGCGCGAAAGCAGATTCCGAACAGCACCAGGCCGGCCAGCAGGACCAGGGTCTTCCTGAGCGACGGCCTGCGCATCAGGGCATAGACCAGCAAGGGAAAAAGCAGATAGAAATGCTCCTCCACGCACAGCGACCAGACGTGCGAGAAGGCCCGGTCCGAGGCATAGTTGACGAACAGGTTCTGGGTGAAGGTGACCATCTGCCACAGCGGCGGCAGGCCCGCGTCCTCGCGCCAGACGGGGACCGCGAGATAAAGCGCCAGCACGGCAAAGTAGGCCGGCAGGATGCGAAAGAGCCGGTTGCGATAGAAGGGCCACAGGCGCGGCCGCACAGCTGCCCGATACGGGTGCAGGAACTGCGCGGCGATCAGGTAGCCACTCAGGACAAAGAAGAGATCGACGCCCATCCAGCCCAGTTGCGCGACGGGAATCAGAAACGCCGGCAGGGTTCCCTCGCCATGAAAGTCGTTCACGTGGAACAGCATGACCGAGAGGATGGCCAGGCTGCGCAGGGTGTCCAGGCCGTGCGCTCGTGGGGCTGATAGGGTCAACGCAGGGGCAACCTCGGGTGCGAGAGATTGCCCCTATGGTAAGGGAATGCGGGGAGAGTTTCTTCGAGGGATTTAGCCTGCCAGTACCTTCTTCACCAACTCGCTGACCAGGCGGCCCTCGGCGCGGAGGCCACCGGCCTGCAGTTTCGCCTGCACGGCCTTCATCACCGCGCCCATGTCCTTCGGCGTGGGCTTCTGGCCGGAACCAGCGGTGATTTCGGCCACGGCCTCGGCGACCAGGGCCTGGAGGGCGGATTCGTCGAGGGCCTTGGGCAGGAACTCCTCGATGACCACGATCTCGGCGGCTTCGGCGGCGGCCAACTCCGGGCGGTTGCCCTTGGTGAACTGCTCGATGGAGTCGCGGCGCTGCTTGATCATGGTTCCCAGCGCCTGCTGCTCCTCGGCTGTGGTGAGCGGGGCGCGCTTTTCGATGGCCTTGTTTTTTAGGGCGTTCTTGATGAGCCGCAGGGTGGTGGTGCGGACCGCGTCGTGAGCCTTCATGGCGGCGATTACCTGTTGGTTGACGAGGGTTTCGAGGGTGCCTGCTTCGGTCATTGTCGTTTCTCTTTCCCTTTGCTCACAACTTTTCCAGCCGTTTGCAGATATACCCAACGATATATTCCTGCCGCGTGGTCTCGGCAATATCGTGGTTCTCGACCAGATCGTGAATTGCTTTCTCCACGGTCTGCCAGAGCTCGGTGTTCCTGTATCGATCATAAGGAAATGTTGGCGATGCCGTATCGTCTGCCATCGTCTTGAGGTGAGTTGGGCTAGGTTTCGAGTGCATTGGGTTCCCCCACCCGAGGTTCGGCCAGGGTTTCGAACTGATCGATCTCGACCTCGCCCTCGGGAAATACGGCTTTGACCTGCAGTTGCCCGCCCATGGCCTGGATATAGCTGCGCAGGGTGGAAACGTACATATCCGTGCGTTTCTCCATCCGCGACACGGCGCCCTGGTTCACGTTGAGAACTTTGGCCAGGTTCACCTGCGTCAGGCTTCGCGCCTCGCGGAGCTGGTAGAGGGTCATGACCCCAGCCGCCTCCTGCACGCGCCGCGCGATCTCCGCCTCTACCTCAGGCGAATGAGTTCTGCGAATATCTCTCCACTTGGTGGCCATTCCTTCATTCTCCAATCTCTTTGAACCTGTCCAGAAACTGTGAAGAGATGTCGAGCATGAGACAAGAAAGCATCCCGCAGGGGCTAAAGCCCGGCCTTATTTTCGGCCTTTGCGGCACGACTGAAGTCGTGCCCTGTTACAAAACCCTCGCGAATCGCCGCTGGGACCGGTTTTTTCGCAGCCTGAGGAGCTCGAACCCTTCAACGCACGGTTTTTGGACAGGTTCTTTGAGGTGTTGGGCATAAATAGCCTCAGCGCGGCGAATCGCATCGACGTACCAGCGAGCGTCCCCTGTCTTGTCGCCGCCGAGGATCAGGTAGGCATTGCGCCGAGGATCGAAAGCAAAAAGAATACGCAAGGGCCGCCCCAGATGCTGCACCCGCAGCTCCTTCAGGTTCGTATATCTGGACCCTCTAGGCGTATCGACATGAGGCCGTCCGAGGGCAGGGCCATACTCTGCAAGCATGTCAACCGAGGTATCCACACTCACTCCCTCTTGCTCATTCAGAGAGTTGTACCACCCGATGAACTCATCGCTGACTTCAACTTCCAAAGTCATAGATCAATTATGCCTTTCAGGTGATATGCCGTCAAGGGTATTTTTAACTGCCTGGCTACCTTTGAGGTAAAGCTTCCCTTCCCGATCTGGGCCTCAGGCGAGATTCTTACGAAATCTATCTCACATAAACCACATAAATGTGTATTATGTGATTATCGGTTTCGGAGTTGGACTTCTTACCCGGTCCCACAACGAGGAGAATCATGATTCGCAAAACGCGCTTGTTTACGCCCGGTCCGACTCCGCTGCTTCCGGCGGCGCAGTTTGCCATGGCGGCGGCCGATATTCACCACCGCACGCCCGAGTTCCGCACCCTGTTCCTGAAGGTTCTGGCCCAGTTGAAAGTCTTCGTGGGCACGCAAAACGACGTGCTTCTACTGTCGTCGTCCGGCACGGGCGCGATGGAGGCCTCGGTCTCGAACCTGACCTCGCCGGGCGACCGCGTGCTGGTGCTAACCGCGGGCAAGTTCGGCGAGCGCTGGGTAGACCTGGCCAAGGCCTTCGGCTGCCAGGTGGATGTGGTCGAGAAGCCCTATGGTCAAACATTTGCCCTGGCCGAGGTCAAGGCGGCGCTCCGGCCGGATCATAAGGCGGTCTACATGCAGGCCTCGGAGACCTCGACCGCAGTGAGCCACGACGTGGAAGGCGTGGCCGGGCTGGTCAAGGGCACCGACACTCTGCTGATTGTGGACGGCATTACCGGCCTGGGCACGCAGACCTTCGACGTGGACGGCTGGGGCATCGACATTCTCATCGGCGGCTCGCAGAAAGCGGTGATGATTCCCCCCGGCCTGGCCTACCTGAGCGTGAGCGAGAAGGCGTGGAAGGCGATGGACGCCTCGAAGAATCCGCGCTACTACTTCGACCTGCGCAAGGAGCGCAAGAACGCGGTGAAGGGCGAGAGCGCCTACACGCCCGCGGTTGCGCTGATTGCGGGCCTGGGCGCGGCGCTCGATTACATTGCCGGCCAGGCGGGCGGGGATCTCGAAAAAGGCCGCATCGCGCTGATTGACAATGCGCAGGTGAACGCCGCGGCCACGCGCGCGGGCCTCACGGCCCTCGGCTTCAAGCTCTTTGCGCCCACCTCGCCCTCGGGAGCCGCAACCGCCGTGGCCGTGCCGGAGGGCATGGACTCAGGCGCGGTGGTGAAGGCGCTGAAGGCCAGGTTCAGCCTGGTCACCGCCAACGGACAGGGCTCGATGCAGGGCAAGATCTTCCGCGTCGCGCATCTGGGCTTCTTCGACTATCTGGATACGATTGCGTTTCTCGGCGCGATGGAGCACATCGCCAAGGACACGCTGGGTCTGCCGGTGGTGTATGGGCAGGCGGTGGCGGCGGCGCAGGAAGTGTTTGCGAAGGCGGCGAAGAGCTAGCGGAGTTAGCGTTGCTAGCGGAGTTAGCGGAGTTAGAAGACGGTTGCCACTGCCTTTGCAAACCCCGCTAACACGCGCGAAGCGCGGCTAACACCGCTAACTCCGCTGAAAACGAGTCTGCTGTTCGCTGGGAGCTGCATTTATGGCTGAACTTACTTTTGCGGAAAAGCTGCTGATCGCGCGCAAGCAGCTGGACCTCTATCAATACGAGATGGCGGAGCGGCTGGGCGTGCACCCCAACTCGCTCACCAAGTATGAGCGGGGCGAGGGCAAGCCGCACGCCGCCGTGGTGCGGATGTTCGACCTGCTGTGCGAGCAGCAGGGCATCCGCTTTGACGACTATGTTGCTGGGGAAAAGAGCAAGGGAGAGACGATGAAGATTGTTCTGGCGGAGAAGGTGTCTCCGGCGACGCTGGCCGTGTTTGCGGCTGAGCCGGGATGGGAAGTGTTGACGCACGACCAGTTGCCCGATGGTTTGCCTGCCGCGCTGGCCGATGCCGATGCGCTGGTGGTGCGCTCTGCCGTGCAGGTGGACGACGCACTGATGGAGCACGCACCCAAACTGCGCGTGGTGGGCCGAGCGGGCGTGGGCGTGGACAACATCGATGCGGACGCGGCGACGCGGCGCGGCATTGTGGTGATGAATACGCCCGGCGCAAACGCCGTGGCCGTGGCCGAGTTGACCATTGGCCTGATGCTGGCGCTGGCCCGCAAGGTGCCCGCCGCCAATGCCACCATGCACGCCGGCAAGTGGGAAAAGAAGAATCTGCAGGGCGCGGAGCTGCGCGGGAAAACGCTGGGCGTTCTGGGGCTGGGACGGATTGGCCTGGAAGTGGCGAAGCGCGCGAAGGGCTTTGGCCTGGAGATCGTCGGCTGCGACCCGTTTGTCTCGGCGGCGGTGGCGCGCGAGAACGGCATCAAGCTGGTGACGCTCGACGAGCTGATCGCCGCGTCCGACTACATCACGCTGCACGTGGGCCTCACGCCGCAGACTGCCGGCGTGATCAATGCAAAATCTATTGCGGCGATGAAGAAGGGCGTGCGCATCATCAACTGCGCGCGCGGCGAGCTGATCGACGACGCGGCTCTCGTTGCTGCGCTCAAGAGCGGTCAGGTGGCCGGTGCGGCTCTCGATGTGTTTGCCGTGGAGCCGGCGAAAGAAACTCCCTACCATGGCCTCGAAAATGTGATCCTCACCCCGCACATTGCCGGATCGACGGCCGAGGCGCAGGAGGCGGTGGGCATTCAGATCGCCATGCAGGTGCGCGAATATCTGAAGCTGGGCGTGGTGCAGAATGCGGTGAACCTGCCCTCGATGACGCATGAGGAGTATGTAGTGCTGGCGCCCTACATCGATCTTGCCGGGCGGCTCGGATCGTTCCTCGCGCAGACCGGCAAGCCCGGCATCGAGTCCATTCACCTCACCTATGGCGGCGGCCTGGCCGAAGCCAAGACAGAGCTGGTGCGCAACGCAGCCATCGAAGGCCTGCTGCAGGGCTCGGAGAATGTGAACCGCATCAACGCCGCGGCCGTGGCGCAGGAGCGCGGCATTCGCGTGCACGAGGAGAAGACCGAGAGCCATCGAGGCGGTTCGGCCAGTGTGTTGCAGATCGAGCTGCACACGGCCGCGGGTTCAAGCCACGCCACGGCCACCGTGATCCACGAAGAGCAGCCGCGCCTGCTGGAGTTCGACGGCATCGACATCGAGACGCCGCTTGAGGGCAATCTGCTGGTCTGCCGCAACCTCGACGTGCCGGGCGTGATCGGCAAGATCGGCACCATCCTCGGACAGCACGGCGTCAATATCGCGAACTTTGCGTTGGGGCGCCAGCGCACGGGCGCGAAACCGGTGCAGGCCCTGGCCGTGGTGCAGGTGGACGCGCCGGTGGAAACGCCCGTGCTGGACGCGCTGAAGACGATCGAGGCGCTGCTCGAAGCCAGGCCGGTCAGCTTGCCGGAGGCGAAGTTCTGAAAGGCATCTTGTAGCCTTGTGAGAACGGATGGCCTGCGTGCGGGTTCCGCGGTTCCATCACTGCTTCCGGACCCGCATGCTTGAGGCGAAAAGCGCCAATTCCGATGGCTCCACCAAGATTTCGAGAACCGTAAGCCCTTTGTTTCGATGGGTCAAATGGGGTGTTTTTGACGTAACATGATTGTTTTCATGGGGCTGCGGCAAAAAGGGGGGAGGGGTGGGGGGCATGAGCGCTAAGATAACCAGTTGGTAACCCTATGCGTTGTGCAGTTTCTAGTTTGATTACCCCACCGTAGCGTACCAAGCTGGTTCCAAGTGGTTGGCGAAGCCTTAGCTTAGCGCCTATGGGGGTGGGGGGTACACCCCCTAAGGGGACTGTTTTTGCCCGCTGATTCCTGGCTCTGGAGTGTTCTTTTGGCTTCCATGATTGAATTCTGCGCGTTCTCGCGAATTAAACTGCAACGCGCGGGAGAAGGAGTTCCAGGGAGACGGGCTCTTAGCCCTGCTCCATTCACGCATCGTTCCTCCCAGGTCGGGAAATCCAGATCTGGAACCCGGTACCCGGCAATCACGAGATCGTGCAACCAGCACTCTAGAGATACATCGGATTGAACAATGCTTGCTGGGCTCGATCCGTCCTTGAGACCGAACTACTGTCTACTTCATTGCCCCACGATTCCCACCCCGGCCTGCTGTGACGTGCGAACATTTCGAGGTATGGCCCGTAGCTGCATGATTCAATAATGGGATAGATCTCGTCGGGCTTTCGCGAGTGCTCGCGCTTCCTAGTCGCTAGGAAATTGACTTGTCTTCTTCCCGGAGCAGCAGTGCGAAGACTTCCGCGGGTTCCAAAGAGGACTAGCTCTGTCACGTTCCTGAAGTAGAAGCCGACGCCACGACCGTCCGGGCCGCCGTCCTTGCGGATTTTGTGCCAAACGATGTTGGTCTTGTAGGTAAATCCCCATCTCCTCATCACTTCGAAGCCTTCAAGGATAAGAGCGTTGGGGACCCAGAGATAAAGATGCGATTGTTTGGCGGCGATTTCTGATACGGGCAAGGACTTGATTTGCTCCAGCGTCAGCGTGCCGTACCTTCCCAACCGTTTGTGTTCCGGTGCCACCTTTCCCGTGCGGTTTGTGAACTGCCAAGGAGGGTCCGCGAGGATCGTCTTGAACTTACCTTGGAGGTCGCGGAAAGGGTCGATGAGCGGCGTGACGGGGGGCTTCTGCATCTTGGGTCTATCCTACCGTGTCCTCGAATCCTGCCCCTATGGAAATGTGGTCATTTAATTATTTGGGAGAGGTGATAGGAAAGGTTCCCCTTATGGATCACATGGTTCTCGCGGATCAGCAAGTGTCGGAGGTGGGGGAGTCGGTTACCGTAAAGCATGGTGATGGCGAGGGAGTCCGGATCGATGCGCACGCATCCCCTGTCGAAGAGGCGGTGCATCGTCGGGGAAAGGGAGAGCATATTGGCAACGTCGTCTTCGCCACAATGAGGCCTCCCAAGGGGCCGAATATGGGCACAGTCAACGGAGAACGACCCGTCCGGCATTTTCAATTTCAAGCCCGAGAGCTGACATTCCCCTTCGTAGACCCGCCAGAGGAACTGCTGATTTTTGCTTCGTCTGATGATCTGATTGAAGAGTGTCTCTCTTCTTTTGGTTTCTCCGCCTAAAGGCGGCGGTGGCGCGCCGCGCTGCGCCGCCCTCCGCTCAGCGGCACTTTCGTGGAATCCCAAAAACATGACCTCTTCTTCCGACAAGAACATGTCCGCAGCTCCACCCACCCTGTCGTCTAACCACGACTTTGGTGCTCCAATCAGCTTTTGAAGCTCCTTCGTTCCCGCAGCAGCTACAAGGGCATTGACGTCTGGTGCTGGATTCGTCGCCGAGTATCGTTCGAAGAACAATCGCAGTGCGAGCGCCCCCCAAGTGTCTGGAAATGTCTCAATGTGGTCGTGGGGGGCCTCTGCAAAACCACACTGCTCCGCCATGTAATGAAAGTTATTGACCCACTTGCGGAGGGCTTCAGTTGACGTGAAGCCTCCGAAGCTTCTGACAGTTGGTTCAATTGACGCGTCCTTATCGAAACGGGAAGCCCGAAGCCCGTTGCCGACATACAAATGGTCGCGCATCAACGCATTCTGCATCTCTGCTGGGGTGCGATGCTCATCCCTTAGTCGTTCCCCAGGCATATTCAGGTTGAGAGCGAAGAAGTAGAGGCGTGCGGTCAGTCGGGTGTACGGTTGGCTCAGCGTCTGGGATATCAGAGTGTCATTTAGGATGATTTCGTCACCATTGCGGATTTGGGTTCCAAGGAAGAACTCTGTAACCAGAAGTGAGAGACCAGAACTGAGGCCGCATCGGGCTCGAAATTCCGCGACCGTAATGCCGCGGGCGTAGCCTTTACGTATCGCGTCGTAGGCTTTTCTGAAGCCACCAAGATTCTTAGTGAAGCTCAACGGACGCATTGGACTCCTGACTGGAACGTGACTCTGCGCTGGAACGCCAAGAATCATATCATGGGGATGGTTGGCGGGTGGCCCAGGTCTGACAGTCCATAAAGCTGCGTGCCCCAGGCCTGGTCCGCCGCGGCGGACAGACCTCGGAGACCGCAGTTGCGAACCATCCGTCCCCTTGGCTTACTTCGCCGGGTCGGCCACACGGCCCATAAACAGAATCCCGCCCGAGCGATTGTCGCGGATCAGGAACAGGAAGGGATGGTCGGCACGGAAGACGATGGGCGGCTGCTCGCGCGCCATGGCCATGGACCGCATCACGATTCCGGTGGCCGCGGCGGCCTCGGTTCCCTCTTCGTTCACGTCGATGAAAGCCTTGTGAACGGCCGTCGAAATCCAGAAGTCGCGTTTGCCGGTCATGGCGGAAAAATCGGCGACACCCTTTTCAAACGCCTGCCGCATGCCCAGCGCGGCGAGCGCATCGTTCAACTCGAATTTCTCGGTCATCTTGAAGCTGGGCAGGGTGAGGATCACCTTTTGAGCGGGCCCCAACTGGCTCAGCCACTGCTGCTCGTTCGCCGCCGTCAGCGACTGCTCCAGTGCGGGCAGACCGCCGGCCTCGTTGGGCAGCAGGGCGATCATCGATAGTTCCCCGCTTTTGTAGGGAATCTCCAGCGCCTGGAACGTCCCGCCGCTGAAGTAGCTGAAGCGGCCTTGTAGGTGCATCAGCGGCGCCTTGACGGTCTGGGCCGCGGAGAGATGGAAATCCTCGTCCCTGGTCTGCGCCTTGTCGAACTGCGATTGCCAGTCGCCCTTGAAGTAAATTGCATTGGTCAGCACCAGGCGCGTGGCCGGGGTGAGCACGCCTGGCGCGAGCAGGTCCTTGATCTTGTCCGCGGTCTGCTCGGCGACCCATTGGTTGATGGTCACGCGCACCGCTTCGGGGGCATGCTTGAAGTCAACGGGACGAAAGCCCGCGCCGTAATCGGCCTTGGTCAGCTTGAGAAAATCAAGAAGAAAGCTCTCATCCTTCTGCGCCCACAGAGCATCGGCCACGTGAAGCTGGTAACCGGTATGCTCGGCGTTCATGTCGCCGAGCAGCGCGCCCATGGCCGCATGCAGCCGGTTCGGCGGCAGCGTGAAATGCAGCGTGGCCGCCATCTCCGCAGCCGTACTGCCGCTCGCCCCGGCGTAGGCCATGGCGAATGCCGTCGAGATGCTGGCCGGCGAGAAGAAGAGATTGCCGTCCTGCTGACGCAACCGGCCGTAGAGATCGACGGCGAAGGCGTTGTTGCCCTTGACGAGCTCTGCCTGGCCGGGTGTGGGGACTGGGGGTGCCGTCTGCGTCATTGCAGCCTCCTGCAGGAACATGAGAGGAACAAGCACCAGAAGCAGCGATTTCATGAAAGCCTCGACGCAGCATGCCGTAAACCAGATTATCGGATCCGGTAGACAAAGGCGTCTTCCAGATATTGATCGCCGAATGCCTGCCCTCCCAAACGCATCCCGTACGTGTCTGCCGCCTTGGAAAAAATGCCCCTGAGCGCCTTTATGAAGGGCTTGTCCATCGAGCGCAAAAAGACCTTGGGGCGCTTCGAAATCGGGATACCAGCTTTTTCCATCGCACTATTGATTTGAGCATAGGGATAGAGCGACCCGGTCTGGACGATGCGATCCGAGGCGATGACAAGGCGCCAGTCTTCGTATTCCGGGAGCTTGGCCCACAGAGCAACCTTCGGCTCCTTGCCGTCCCGGTCAAGGGCCTCAATGACCTTTTCCCCGGTTTCAATATCAAAACTCACCAGCGCAACCTTATCCATGGGAGTAGCCCTCCTGCCTGCTCTTCAATTGCTTGCAGCAAGTCCGACGCTTCCTGGGCGTTCCTTCTTTCATACCGGCTTGTCTCGGACCAGTCCTGAATTGCGTCCCAGCTAGATTTCATGGCGGGATTACCTTGCATTGCTGTTTCCAAGTCAACCTTGAGCTCAGCCAGTTGGAGAAGCTTTGCAAGATCGTGAGTGTGACTGTCGTTGACCAACTTCTTGTCGGGGAAATCGTGTTCCCGGGTTCTCTTTGCAATGCAAGACTTCAGTGCACACTCAACCGCATATCCTGCCAGATAGTATGCGCCTTCTGGAAATCCACCGGCGAGTAACGCCTTCGATTCCTTCAGGCGAAGCTCAGCGACTTCTTGAAAGTCAATCCGATTCATGAACTTGCTCGTTCCATGATCTTTGCAAATACATGCCTATGCCCGGCTCAGGTAAGCGCCCTCGCTGGTGTCCACACGGATCTTTTCGCCTTCGTTGATGAAGGCCGGCACCTGCACTACGAGGCCGGTCTCGGTCTTGGCGGGCTTAGTCACGCTCGACGCAGTGGCCGACTTGAGTCCCGGCTCGGTCTCGACGACGGTCAGCTCGACGGCCGCAGGCGGCTCGACGCCCACAGCGACGCCGTCGTAGTAGCTGACCTTGATCTGGAGGTTCGGCGTGAGGTAATCGACCGTGTCGCCGAGCGTGGAGCTCTTAAGCACGGTCTGCTCGTAGTCCACCGGGTTCATAAAGTAGTAGTCGTCGCCGTCGTTGTAGAGGAACTCCATGGAAACTTCGTCCACCACCACCTTTTCAATGGCGTCGGCGGAGCGGAAACGCTCCTCGAACATGGCCCCGGTCCGGATGTTGCGCAGCTTGGCCTGGATGAAGGCGCGCAGGTTGCCCGGCGTGCGGTGCTCGACTTTGAAGACCAGGTGCAGTTGGTCTTTGTGCTTGATGATCATGCCGGGACGCATTTGCGTGGCGGGAATCGCCATAAAGTTTGAAGCTCCTTGCTGGTTTGCGCTCAATGCGCAAGAAAGATGGGCCGAGGCCCATCTTCCATTGTAGCTTAGCGGCAGATTGGGTCAGGTCCCAGGGCTGAGAGGCGGGAGACACTTCCTCAGAGGCTTCTGCGCAAGCCCGGACCGGTCACCCGCCGATGTTTACGCCCTCGCTTCAAACACAAGATTGAACGGCGTCTGAGCTGCCCGGCGGAAGCGGGTGAAACCAGCCGCAGTCACCACGCTGCGGATGCGCTCCTCACCTGCCTGCGCGCCCAGGGCTGCGCCCACCTCCTGGGCCATGGATGCGGGCGTGCAGATCATGGTGGATGCGGAGTAGTAGATTCGACCCACCGGGTTGTGATTCTCCTCCGGGGTGTCATTGGCGAAGGGTTCCACGATCATCCAGGTTCCGTCCTTCTTGAGCGAGGAAAGGACGTGGCTGGCAGCCCCGATCGGGTCGCCCATATCGTGCAGGCAGTCGAAGAACGTGACGAGATCGTAACCGCCGTTGACGGGATAGCTTTTCGAGCTAGCGACCTCGAAGTTGATTTGGTCGAGGAGACCGTCCCGTCCTGCCACATGGCGCGCGTATTCGATGGAGCCGCTGTGATAGTCGAAACCGCAAAAGCGCGATTTTGCAAACGCCCTGGCCATCAGCATCGTGGAGGCGCCGTGGCCGCATCCAACATCGGCGACCGTAGCGCCCCTGGCCAGTTTTTCGCCGACACCTTCCAACGCGGGAATCCAGGTGCTTATCAGGTTGTTTTCATAGTTCGGGCGGAAAAACCGCTCGGTGCCGAAGAACAGGTTGGCATCGTGCTCGTGCCAGCCAACGCCTTCGCCGGTGCGGAACGCCTGGGTGATCTTCGGTTCATCCTTGAAGCAGGATGAGATGATGTGGAACGCGCCCGGCAGGTCCTGAACGGTAAGCGCAAACGCCTGCTCGGGCGGCAATTCAAATCGCTTCGTGGCCGGATCGTACGTGACATAGCCGCTGGCCGCATTGGCATTCAGCCACTCCCGCACGTAGCGCTCGGATGTACTCGTTTTCGCCGCCAGCTCCGTGGATGTCAGCCAGCCTGCACCGGCCATCGCTTTATAGAGTCCCAACTTGTCCCCGACCACGACCAGCGTGGCGTGGAGGGCGGCGCCCATATCCATCACAGCCTTCCCCATGAAGGCGTTCAACTTTGCCTGGTCGATTTGGGGGGAATTGTTCACATCAGTCATTCTTGACCTCCCTTTTGACAGTTCTCAGCCTTTGAGAGGTCAAATCGTACGCCTGGGATTTGCCAATGTAAAGGCCATTCCGCAAGCCTGCAATAAGTGCCGCAACCGCCTGGGAATGGTGTTTTTGGCCTAACAGCCTGTGGTGCAAGTCCCGATACCTTCCCGAGAAAATCGAGCGGTATCCACAGGAGTCCTTCGTAAAATCAAGATATGGCGATGGGAACGCGCAAGGATCGAGAGCGGCAAGAGGATCTGTGGGTGGCATATA
>DATNHL010000309.1:0-3582 GCA_035604995.1 Occallatibacter sp.
CGAGTGAAGCGCTGCTCCACCCCGTAATACTGGTCGGCGGCCAGCAATTCCAGCGTGCGCAGCACCCCCAGTTCGTCGAACAGGTTGCTGCCCATGCGGTTCTGTCCGCCTTCGCCGCGGGTCAGGGTCAACTGCAGGGCGGTGACGCCTTCCCCGCGCGCTTCCAGCACCAGCATGCCGCCATCCTCGTCGTCAGGATGGGCGACGGTGTGCAGCAGCCGCGCCGTGGTGTGCAGCTTGATGAGCAGTTGCCCGAGTTCGTTGGTGCCCCGCGCCGGCGCCGGGCTGGCCGCCAAGTGTGGCGCGGTGCTCGGGCACACGAGGAGCAGGACGAGCAGCAGTGTCCCGGCGGCGAATGCCCTGGAGTGTTTGGCCATCAGCGGATGTGTGGAACCCGGTTGCAAGCGCCTGCCACTGTTTTAGTGGATGGACGCGGCGGTTGCAAGCTCTCGCATCTTAACTGAGTTCACCGCTCCGCGAATGCAACGCTAAACCGTTGGTTTCAGATGATTCGGTGCAATCGAAATTTGACAGCGAGAACTCTATTGTCCCGTCGGACGCTGAGGGAGTGCTCTTGGCCCTCGGATTCCTTAAACAATTGCCGTATCTGCTCGAGTGTGAAGCTGGAGGCCGGGCGGCCATCAATAGCCGCGATGACGTCCCCCCCGCGGATGCCGGCCTGCATGGCTGGCGAGTCCTTGATGACATCGCGAACCGTAAACACTGCGAATGACCCGGCTTCGGCGGTGATGAACAACCCACTCATATCAAACTCATAGGGCGTCGCAGACATCGGGTTGGGCTCCAGTATCATCCGCTGGTGTGGATAGTCGAAGGTAACCGTGAACCTGCGCAAGATCTCCGCTCCAATAATCCCGGCAAAATCGCTTTGGCTCAACACGCCAGCTTTGGCGTGCGAGAAATTGGCGACAAAGTTCTCAATCGTGTATCGCCCAAGCTTGAGGCTGGGGATTCGTGCGACTGTATCCACGGTGGGCCCACCGATCCCCACTCCGGTAGTGGCATCCACCATCTTGGGAGCCATCATCCCCAGCTTCTGACTGGTTACAAAAGGAGCGGTGAGCGTCAGCGCTGAACGCCAGCCGGTGTCAACCAGGAAACTTCCCGGCACGCGCCTTCCATTGGGCATTGTCAGGTACGTCGCAATGAAGATGTTGCCACGGATAACTTTAAGAGGAATGCTCTCGCCCGTACCGGTGTAGTGGAAGGCGGCCGGTTCAAGAACCTGAACCTGCCGGTGGGCATAGTCGATCTGCACCACAAAACGGCTGAAAAAATCGTAGCCCAAAAGTCCATCCACCCTACGCCCTTCCGCCGCCGATATTGCGGCGTTCACGGGCTCGACATCGATCTCTGGTTGCAGCAGCTCTATTCCAGCAAACTCCAGGGAAACGTTGGAACCAATTGCGCCGGTAATAGGCTTCTCGCCCGCACCATGCGCCTCAAAGGGGTCCTTTACCGCGATGCCGAGACTTTTCGCAGTTTCAGTGTCCACGGCGTCAGACCATGATCCTGTGTCCAGCATGAACCAATACGGGCCGGTCTTATTGACCAGAACCGGAACGTAGATCTTGTTGGCATTCATTTCGAAGGAGGTGTTCGTTTGCCCGGACTGGCGGGTGAATCGGTAGGTTAGAGCGGAGCTCCGTGGCTCATCCGGCGATTGTGCCAACGAAGGCGCCAGTGGCGACAGGAGAGAGGCCAGAAGAGCTAAGCGCAAAATGAACCGGGTCTTCATCACGCTGGTTAGACGTGTTCACGCAACCTGAGTTATGCAGAAATTCTGACTCAAACCAGATCGCGCAAGGTGATAACGGCGGTGCGCTGCTTGCCTTCGGATTCCAGCAGCAGACTGACCTTGTCACCCACTGGGCGGCGGCGCATGCTTTCGCGCACATCGGGCAGCACCAGGGTTTCGGCGCTTTTGCCGTCGATGGCAAGGATGGTATCGCCCTGTTTCACGCCGGCCTCCTGCGCGGGACCTCCACCAATCACATCTACGACGGTGAAATGTTTGCCGTTCTGGCCCATCCAGACGCCGGCGCGATCGTAGCTGTCGCGGCGTCCATAACTCTGGTTCTTCTCGAAGATGATGCGGCTGCGGGCGTAGTCGAAGGTGACGTCAAATTGCGCCAGCACATCGGGGCCGATCAATCCCGCCATCGCGGAAGAGGTTGTCAGCCCGGTTTTCTGGGTAGAGAGCCGAATGACGAGGTCGCGTACTCGCACATCGCCAATCTTGAGTTCTTTCGCACGCGCCAGCAGCGAACGCACCGGACCGCCCAGGCCCCAGCCGGTCACGCCTTCCAGCCTGGCGCCATATTTCTCCTGAAGCTGGTTTTGGGCACAGAAGGGGCCATAGAGCAGCATGGCCGAGCGCGCGCCGGTATCCACACCGAACTTGCCGGAGACGCCATCCAGTTCAGCTTCCACGACCGGAATCTGACGGGGCAGTTCGAAGTGCACGATGCTTCCCGCGCCGGAGTAGGTGAACTTCTCCGGCGGGGTGAAGGTGAGGATGCGTCGGATGTAGTCGTGCTTCACCACCACGCGCTCGAAGACCTCGCGCCCGATGATGCCGTCCACCGGCTTGGTGCCGAAAACCTGCGGCGAATCGTCCAGGGAGGTCACCCCGAATTCGACGTCGCGCAATTGCAGCTCTCCGATTTGAACTTCGGCGATGTGGGTCCGGCCAAAGTGCTGTTTCTTCTCGCCTACGCCCTGGCCTTCGCCGGCCTCTTCCGGCTTTAGCCCAAGCTGCTGGGCCACGTGGTCGCCTATATCGGCGACCGCGCCAGTGTCGAGAATGAAGTGGTATGGGCCCTTCCCATTCAGGCGCACCTCGATGAACACACGGTTATCGATCAGCTCGAAGGGTAAGGTGAAAGTCGCCGTGCCACCTGCAGCCTTGGAATCCGCGGCCGACAAGCCGAGGGAAACCGAAGCCAGCAGCACAATCGTCAGCAGAAGTCGGTGAAGGTTCATGGAGATCTCCAACAAGCCGGCCCCGCTTGGTCCTGAGCGCGGCAGTTTAGTCTACTCGGAGACCGCTCGCTCGCGCCGGGTAGCTCTTTCAGACAGAGAGACGCAGCCTGGGGCGTCTCGACAGCCAAGAATGTGGAGCTGGCACCCTCGGGGCAGAAAGTACTTGACACGCAGGTGTACAATTGGTCCGCTAACTGAACCAATGGTCTGATGAGCGGACCAGTCGCAGACGCCGTGAACGCCACCGCCAAACCTGAATTCGAGGCTATTCGCCGCAACAAGGTCTATGAAGAAGTGGCGCGGCGGCTCGAGCAGCTCATTGCCGAGCGCATGAAGCCCGGCGACATGCTGCCCCCGGAGCGTGAACTGGCGGAGAGCTTCGGCGTCAGCCGCAGCTCCATCCGCGATGCCATCCGCCGGCTGGAGCTGGTGGGTATGGTCGAACCCAGGCAGGGCTCGGGCACGATCGTGCGCGAGCTTTCCACGGACGCCCTTATTAATCCCCTGACCTCGGTGCTGGTGCAGAAACGCAAGCTGGTGGTGGAACTGCTGGACGTGCGCAAGATGCTGGAGCCG
>DATNHL010000310.1:0-12530 GCA_035604995.1 Occallatibacter sp.
AGTCTCTATTATCCGGGTGGGGGAGGGGGATTTTGGGCAAAAACGGGGTGGGGGGAACCTGGGTGTGGACCCCCGGACAGGGATCAGGGGTCAGGGATCAGGGGTCAGCGGTCAGCGCGGAAGTGCCGCTATTCCGTGCGCAGGGCTCTCATGGGGTCGATGGTTGCCGCACGCCCGGCCGGCACGGCACTGGCCACCAGGGCCACGACTGCCACTCCGGCGACTGCCAGAAGATAGCTCGCTGGGTCGAGGGGCTTTATGCCATAGAGAGAGGAAGCCAACGCGCGGCCAACCAGCATGGCGAGCGGAATTCCCATCACGACTCCCGCGGCCGTCAGCAGCAAGCTGTCCTTCAGTATCATCCAGACCACCTGCTCGCGCCGTGCGCCCACCGCCATGCGCACGCCGATTTCCGCCGTGCGCATGCTCACGCGATAGGCCAGCGTTCCGTAGAGCCCCGTCGCTACCAGCACCACCGCCAGAAAGCCGAAGAAACCGGCCAGCCTTGCAAACAGCACCTGCCTCGAAATGGTCAGATCATACTGGGCGCGCTGCGTCATCGGCCGAATCAGCGGGAGGTTGGGATCCATCTGCTGCACGGCCTTGCGCGCCGCCGGCAGAATCGCAAGCGGATCGCCGTGTACGCGCATCTCCACGTGCATGGCCCCGGTCATGGGAATCTGCGCGTACATATACCAGGCCATGGGGACCGGCTCTTCGTCGATGCTGCGATACTTGTGGTCCTTTGCCACGCCCACGATGGTCATGGTGTAGCGTCCATCATCGGTGCCGATGGTGTGGCCCAGCGGGTTCACATTGGGGAGAAAGCGCTGCGCGAACTGCTCGTTGATCATCCCCACGTGGGGCGAGCTTGCGGTGTCGGAATCCGCGAAATCCCGCCCCGCCAGCACCGGGACTCCCAGCGTCGTGAAGAACGCCGGTCCCACCACATTGCTGCGCACCATTCTCGATCCGCCGCCTGCCACTTCCGGCAATCTGCCGTCCACCCTCATTTGGCCGTTATCGGACCACCACGATCCAAGCCGCTCTTCCATGATGGTCACCGACTCCACACCGGGCAGAATGCGCAGCTTGTTCATCAGGTCCCGGTAAAAGGTCACCCCCTCGGGTACCGACGTGATGTTGGGCTTCACGCCGAATACCACCAGGCCGTCGACGCGCATTCCCAGGGAAGTATTCTCCAGGTTGCGTAGTGTTCGAATCAGCAGCCCCGCGCCCACCAGCAGGACCACACACAGCGCCATCTGCAGAGCGACGACGATCTTGCCGGTGCGCGATTTGCCCGCATCCGCATGGGAGGTTGCCGCGGAAGTCTTGAGCGCCAACCCGGCTCCGCCAGCAAGCGCCACACGCAACGGCGCCAGACCAAACAGCAGCGCAGAAAGAACCAGCACGCTCATTGCGAACAGCAGCACCGTTTTGTCCGGCGCGAGGCTCGATTCGATCTCGGCCCATCGGCCCAGAAGACGCGTCGCCATCTCGGCAAAGCCCCACGCCAGCGCGCCGCCCGCCGTCACCAGGAGCAGACTCTCCATCAGCAGCACCCGCAACAACTCGCCCCGTCCCGCACCCAGAGCCTGCCGCACCGAGAACTCCCGCTGGCGCGTCGCATTCCGCGCCAGCAGCAGCATCGCGACGTTGGCCAGCGCAATCAGCAGCACCAGCCCCACCATGGCCATCAGCATGCGCAGCGGACGGCCGAACTGCTCGTCATAACCGGGAAAGCTCTTCGCATCGGCCAGGCTCAAAACTGGTAGCTTCTCCCCCTGCATGGGCGAGCCGCCGAGCCCCACATAGGCCGCCGTCTGAAACTCCGGCTGCAACCCAGCCAGCGCCTGCTCCCTGTTTACTCCAGGAGCAAGCCGTCCAATCAGCCGCAGACACCACCAGGTGGAATTAGCGATATAGTTCTTGCCGTCCTCCAGGGGATTGCCCCACGCATTCAGTTCCGGGCGGGTCTGCAAGGGAATCCAGAAGTCGGTCGAACCGCCTACCTCCACGCCTTCGAACCCTTCCCCCGTGACGCCCACAATCGTCATCGGAACGCCATTCACATAGAGCGTTTTGCCCAGAACCTCCGGGTCCCGCGCGAAGCGCCGCGTCCAGTAGTTGTAGCTGATCACGGCAATGGGCGCGTGCTGCGATTCGTCCTCCGGGCTGAAGCCGCGGCCGAGAGGCAAATTGACGCCGAGTCCGGAGAAGAACGTGCCGCTGACCATGTCGCCTTCCGCCTCTTCCGGCTGGGCGCCATAGCGGACCGCGACCTTGCTGCCCGACAGCGGCACGTACGCCATCACCGGCGAAAGCCCGCGCTGCTGTTGCCTGAGGGCGTCATACACGGGATAGGAGAACGTCTCGTGGGTGTCGATGGTGCCGGTTCCGCGCGGCGGGTTCGAAGTCCGCAGATACACAAGGCGATCGGGCTCAGTGACCGGCAGCGACTTCAGCAGCACCGCGTTCATCACGCTGAAGACCGCGGTGTTCGCGCCGATGCCAAGAGCCAGCGTCAGGATCGCCGTCGCCGCGAACCCCGGACTGTGGCCGAGCGAGCGCAACCCGAAGCGCAGATCGCGAAGGAGCTTGTCCAGGCCAATCCAGCGGCCCTTCAGGTAGAAGCGCTCCTCGGCCGCGCGGAGATTGCCGAACTCGCGCCGCGCCTTCCAGCGCGCCTCGGCCTCGCTGAGGCCCTCGCGCTTCAGTTCGTCCGCCTCGAGTGCAAGGTGCGCCTCGATCTCCGCTCGAAAGTCCTCTGCACTGCGCTTGCGCCTGAACATCCTCAAGCCTCCTCGCCTTTGAGCCTGCTGCCGGAATCGAGAATCAAGGACATGGCCCGCGCGAGGCGGCGCCACTCGCCGGTCTTCTCCACAAGCTGCTCGCGCCCTTTGGCCGTCAGCGAGTAGAAGCGCGCCTTGCGGTTGTTCTCGCTGACGCCCCACCTGGCGCTGATCCACTTTTTGTCTTCCAGACGCTGCAGAGCCACGTAAAGCGAGCCGTGGTCGACAAGAAAGACGTCTTCGGACTGGCGCTGGATCAATCGCGCCACGCCCTGCCCGTGGCACGGGCCCAGAACGAGAGTCTTGAGGATCAGCAGGTCCAGCGTGCCCTGCAAGAGGGCGATGCGGTCGTCGTTGTTCTCTTGGGTAGCCATTCGACCCAAGTATCCGCTTGTTTGGGTAGAATGTCAACCCAAGCGGGAGCGGGGCTCGGGACGGGAGGAGGTTCGTGGTCTCCCAGGTCTCAACATCGAAAACCGGGGCGCCCGCCCAGGGCAGGCTGCGGGGTGCGCGGAAGAAAAAAACTGAAAGCGAAGACAACTGATGATTCCAGGGCATATATTGGTGGGCCAAGAGACAAACCGGAAATCCCGGTTCGAACCCTGCACAGGGCTTCCCAGATGACCCATTCAAGGCACGGAGTCCCCATGGCTGGTCCCGCGCCCCAGGAGCAAGAGACACGATGAACGTCCCTCTTACGCCCCTGCGTTGCCTGCGTCACGCAGAGGAGCAGTTTCCCCATAAGACCGCGGTCGTATGCGACGACCGGCGGTTCACCTACAAAGAGTTTGCCGAGCGGGCAGGGCGCCTGGGCGGCGCACTCCGCGGGCTGGGGGTCGAGAAGGGCGACCGCGTGGCATTCCTCAGTTCGAATTGCCACCGGTTGCTGGAGGCCTACTACGGGGTGCTGGAGGCAGGGGCGGTGCTGCTGCCGTTGAACATTCGGCTGGCGCCCAAAGAACTCGCCTACATTCTCAACGATGCGGAGGCGAAGGTTGTTTTCTTCGAGAGCCAGTTCTTGCCGGCCGTGGAGGCCGTTCGGCGGGAGGCACTTTCTGTCGAGTCGTTCGTGCTGCTTGACGCCGAACCGCAGGCGGAGTGGGTGGAGGATGGGAACTACGAGGATTTGCTGGCCGGCGCGGAAGTCCATCGGCGCGATGTGATGGAGGTTGAGGAGAACTCCCTGGCGGAACTGTTTTACACCAGCGGAACATCGGCCAACCCCAAGGGCGTGATGCTGAGTCACCGGAACATCTATCTGCATGCGCTGAATACGGCCCTCGCGCTTGGGGTCTCCGGCGAGACGGTGAATCTGCACACCATTCCGCTGTTTCACGCCAATGGATGGGGCTCCGCGCACACGGTCACTCTCGCCGGCGGCAAACATGTGATGATCCACCAGTTCATTCCGGCGGAGGTGTTCCGGTTAGTTGAGCGGGAGCGGGTGCAGGACTGTTGCCTGGTGCCTACCATGGCTGCGGCGCTGGTCAATTCTCCCGAGCGGAGCAAGTACGATTTGAGTAGCTTGCGGAGAGTGATGATCGGCGGCGCGGCTTCCTCGCCCACACTGGTCCGGGAGGTCGAAGAGAAGCTGGGGTGCACCTGCATCTCCGGGTACGGGCTGACGGAGACTTCGCCGGTATTGACCGTTTCGTTCATCAAGACGGGGATGGAGTCCACGGGGAGCGAACGCTACGCGCGGCAGGCGATGGCGGGGTTTGGAATTCCCGGTGCGGAGGTTCGCGTGGTGGACGCGGAGGAAAACGATGTGCCGCGGGATGGAACGGCTGTGGGTCAAGTGGTGGCGCGAGGCGACGGCGTGATGGAAGGATACTGGCGACAGCCCGAGGAGACGGAGCACGTATTTCGGGGAGGGTGGTTTCACACCGGGGACCTGGCCACCCTCGACGAAGACGGCTACCTGTTGATCGTTGACCGCGAGAAGGACATTATTGTCAGCGGCGGGGAGAATATTTCGTCGCTGGAATTGGAGAGAACGATCACCGCGCACCCGGGCGTGTACGAGGTGGCCGTCGTGGCCGTGCCACATGAAAAGTGGGGTGAGGTTCCCAAGGCTTGCGTGGTGCTGAAGCCGGGCCAGATTGTGACAGAAGCCGAGTTGATGGAGCTGTGCCGCTCGTGCCTGGCGCGCTACAAGTGCCCGCAGTACATTGAATTTCTGGAGGGGCTGCCGAAGACCGGCACGGGAAAGGTCTTGAAGCGGGAGTTGCGCAAGGGGGCGGAGGCGCCGGCGGGATGACTCTAGGGGCGCGCAGGTGGAGTTATTCGATCCTCTCGGCGAGGCTCAGGGCATGCTTCAGCGAATTTACCTCGTGGCGATTTCCACCAGTTCGACGCGGCGGTTCTTGGCTCTTCCTTCGTCGGTCTTGTTGGAGGCGACGGGAGCATAGGGGCCGTTGCCGAAGGCGATGAGGCGCGCGGCGGCGATCGAGTGTTTGGAGACCAGTTCGTTGATGACTGACTGGGCGCGTGCCTGGGAGAGCTTCACGTTCATCGCCGCGTCGCCCACCATGTCGGTGTGGCCGACGATGTAGACCTTGAGGGCAGGATTGTCGGTGAGCAGCTTGGCGATCTGGTCGATGGCCGGCTCGGATTCCGGCTTGATGTCGGACTTGGCGGTGTCGAAGTTGATGCCGTAGATGGCCACGCTGCCGGTGTCGGCAATGCTGGAGGCCATAGCCGAGGCGTCCATTGTCACTTCCTGCTGCATGGCTTGCTCCTCGACGATGGTCAAAAAGTAAATGTCTGGTCCTACAGAGGCGATGTAGGCCTCCACCCAAACTTTACTTCCGCCCTTAGCGATGCGAACGGTAGTCCTTTGACCATCGCCGCCGTCATCGTGCAACACCTGCCCACCCGCCGCACGTGCCGCATTTTGATAGTTGCGTCTGATCTGTATGGCGCTGACCGGCTGAGTATCGTTCCTGCGTTGGTACTTGATATGGAACCAATGCCCTTCAACTGGCTGTTTCGTCGTCTTGCCGCCTGCCGTAACCGTGAACTCAAAAGAATTGAATTGCATCTCCTCGTAATAGTCGATGTAGTAGCCGGGCATGCGGGTGATTCCGGGGTAATCCTTTGAACCCGGCTTGTCGGCTTGGCTGAGAGCAAATGGAACCGTCATGACGGCGATAAGAACGAGCAACGTACTTCTTACGATGCGATTCATGAGACGCTCCTGCAGAGATTGACTCTGCGTCTTTTTTTTGCCGCTGAATTCTACACCCCGGGGGAGGGGGGAGTCGGTGATTGTGTGGGAGGTTGGGAGGAAGTGGGGTGGGGAAGACGGGGCTGCACTTTCCCAGGTCTCAGAATCGAGACCCTTCGACTTCGCTCAGGGCAGGCACTGGGGCACCCGGCGAGTCAGCGGGGCCGCAAGTTAGCGGGGTGGCGAGTCTGGAGGGGTGGTGATTCTAGAATGCAAGAGGGAGGGGTTATGAGTGATGGGCGCGAGGAGCGCGAGGAACAGGAGAAGCGGCGCGAGCAGGAGTCTTGGAAGGAACGGGAGGACGAGCTGGACCGCGGCCGCGTGGACGAGTGGGTGCCGGAGCGGACCGACTCCTGAGGGCGCGGGCTGGATGAACCGCGAATCCGATTCGCACTCTGCCGCATAGCAGACAGGGACGGGGTCTGCGGTGCGGACTGGCGCCCGCACCGTTTGCAACATCCAAACCTTCAGCAGAATCCCTAGCTGGCGATGAATCTGGCGCCCCAGATTAAGAGGGCGAGGCCGAGGAGGATGCGGTAGAGGGCGAAGAGGGCGAAGCCATGCTTGCGCACCCACTGCAGGAACCACTCGACGACTCCGAGTGCGACGATGAAGGAGACCACCAGGCCGATGATGAGGACAATCCAGCGTTCGCCGTTCATGACCACGTGAGGGGCGGTTCCGGCGGCTAGCGCGGCCTTGGAGGGGTGAATCTCCCTGAGCAGGTCCCAGACGGTGGCGGCGAACATGGTGGGAATGGAGAGCAGGAAGCTGAACGCGAGAGCTGTTGGGCGGTCGAGCGAGACCAGTTGCCCGGCGGCGATGGTGGACATGGAGCGGGAGGTTCCGGGGAAGATGGCCGAGAGCGCCTGGCAGAGGCCGATCCAGACGGCCTGAAAGAGGGTCATCTGCTCGATGTCGGTGACGTCGGGGTCGCGGCGGTCTGCCCAGTAGTCGATGACCCACATGACGATGCCGCCGAGGAGCAGGGCCAGGGCCATGGCGACGATGCTGCCCAGATTCCTCTCGCTCCACTTGCGCAGCAGCAGGGCGGGCGCCGAGGTGAAGGCGAAGGCAATCAGGGTCAGCGAGATGGGGTGGTTGAGCAGGGTGCGGTCGTTGTTTTCGCCGCGGGGGAAGGTGCGGATGAACTCGACGATGCGGCCCAGAAACAGCAGGGCCAGGGCAAAGATGGCGCCGATCTGGATGACGATGGTGTACATCTTCCAGTAGGCGTCATTGAGGTCGATGTGCATGAGGGCTTCGGTGATGCGCAGGTGGGCCGTGGAGCTGACGGGCAGGAACTCGGTCAAGCCTTCCACGATGCCGAGCAGGACAGACTGAAGATACGGATTCAAGAAGCCTCCATGATGCGATGGTCGCGGCGCCCCGGAGTTGGCATGAAAGGCGCGGCGAAGGTGCTGAGAATTGTCTTAGTCTATTAGAAAGAATACCTCAGGGGCGCGCGGGGCGGGGATCAGGCGGATTTGGGAAAGTGCATCTGCCCCTGGATATGCGACAAGACGCCCGGCGGGATCCGAGAGTCAGAGATGGTGGTGCGGATCATGAGCGCCTGCGCGATATAAGAAGCCGGCTGTCTACGCTTGCGTTCGGACCTCGAACGTCAAACCGTAGTTGATCCGATACGGAACCGTCATCTGCTGGCCGCCCGAGAGATAGAGACGCTCGCCGCTCCGGACCTTGCGTTTCCACACGACTTCGTAAACCACCGACGATTTGGGCCCGACGGAAAAGGTGAGCGTCTGGCTCTCGGTAACTTTTTCGCCGATTTTCTGGCCGGTCTGCTGCGAAACCTGCGCCTCAATCTCGGCCTTGATTGCCGAAAGTACGGTGAGGCCGACATTGCCGCCTACCTGGGTGCTCGTGTCAATGGAGAGTTCGTTGGTCGATTCCCGCGAGACCTGGTGCACGGTGGTAAGGGACTGGTCTCCGAAGCGGTTGTCGAGAGGATACTCTTCGGTGCCAACAACCTCTTCTGACTCCTGCACGCTGAGCTCCTTGATGAACTGGATCGCAGCCGCCTGCGGCGGTTGTTTCATTGGTGTCGCCACGCCACCGCGTGGAACCTCGACACCATCCATCGACAGAACAAGATGGCCCAACAGGCCGAAGCCATGGACATTGAGCAGAAACGAATGGCCATTGCGCTGGAAGGATCTGAGGTCGCCCAGTAGCAACCCTAGCCGGGAGGATTCCAGTACCTCGCCGTCCCAGGCGACCTTGAGCCTGTCGCCTAAGAGGTCGCTGGTGATATCCGCATGAATGGTATGGGTCCCGTCCTCGATCTGAACCGTCCAGTCTCCGTTCATGGCGACTCCCGACCCGATGGAATGATAGTTCATGTGGAGAAGGATGCGGTGATGGCCCTCACTGCAGGTCGATGCCGTAGACGGGGACCTTCTGGTCGAGCTTGAAGACGAGGGTTCCGGCGCGCCAGGTGTAGTCGGACTGAGGAAACTTGTCTTTGAGGCGGGAGGCGAGGTCGCGGGCGTGGTTGTGGGCCTCGTCGGCCTTCTTGTCGCTGCCGTCGGAGGCGTACATGTCTTTGAGGACGGCCTGGCGGTAAACGGCGAGATAAAGGGCCTGGGCGGTGCGGGGGCCGTCAGGGTACTCGGCCGCGTACTTCTCGTAGTACTCGGACTCCTTCTCCGGGCACTTGGGCGAGCCTTGCCAGTCGCCGCAGAGCTTGTTGTCGATGAGCTCGAAGGCGGCAAGCGCGGCCTGGCGGGTGCGGGGATAGAGCTTGAGGATCTTCTTCAGCTCGTCTTCGTCCATCTGGTCGCGGAGGTAGGGGTCGCGCTCCTTGGCGGAGGGGCGGGTGGCGGCGTCGGCCTTCTGGATTTGCCACTGGTCGTCAGCGGCGCGCCAGGCGGCCTCAGGCACCAGCGGGGAGTTGGGGAACATTTCGACCAGGCGGCGGTAGAGCAGGCGGGCGCTTTTGGCGGCGTTGGCGGGGCCGCGCGGGTCAGAGGCGAGCGACTCCTGGTTGGCGGCTTCGCCCATCAGAATCTGGTCGCCGTTGGGGTTGGACTCGATGACCACTCCCTTGGATTCGACCCAGCCGGAGACGGGGGGCGGGGTGTCTTCGGTGCCGAACAGCGGAGTATCCTTGGTTTGCAGCAGCTCGATGTCGGTGTTGGCGTAGACGCGCAGCCAGGGGCCGCTCTTTTCGGCGACTACCAATTCGCGGCCGATCTGGACGCGGTCGACCTTCTGGGAGCCGGGGTCGGGGGCGACATAGAGGACGGTGACGCGAAGGGCCGTGGCGCGGGGGCCGGCCAGCGGCTTTTCGAGGTTGGACTTCTTCTGGGCGAGGGCAGGGATGGCGGCGCAGAGGAGGACCAGAACGAGGGCGAGACGAGCGGGTTTCATCACGGGAATCATGATAGTGGAACGACGCGGGGGCGTGGGCGAGGTGAGCGGGATGGAGACCAAGGGACTGAGGGACTAAGGGACTAGGGACAAGGGGGCTCGCCCTCGGTGAGGATTTGGGCTAAGAAGGCGGGGTCGACGTTGCCGCCGCTGACTACGGCTACGGCTGTGGAGTAGGGCGGTAGCTCGGCGGCGTGGAAGAGCAGGGCGGCGGTGGCAACAGCTCCGCTCGGTTCGGGGACCAGGCGCGTGGCGGCGACGATGGCGCGCATGGCGGCGCGGATCTCGGCTTCGGTGACGGTGACGATGCCGTCGACGAAGGCCTGGATGTGGGCGAAGTTGCGGACGCCGACGGATTGGGTGCGGAGCCCGTCGGCGATTGTCCGGCTGGTCAGTTCAGCTCCCCAAGTGACGATCATGCCGGTACGGAAGCTTTCGGCGGTGTCGCCGGCCAGCTCGGGTTCTACACCGTAGACCTTGGATTTGGGGCTGAGTTGCTTAACGGCCGCGGCTACGCCGGAGAGCAGGCCGCCGCCGCTGACGGGGGCGAGGACGAGGTCGACGTTGGGCAGGGCCTCGATGATTTCGAGGCCACAGGTGGCCTGGCCGGCGATGATCTGGCGGTCGTCGTAGGGCGGGATGACGACGTAGCCGTGCTCGCGGACCAATTCGTCTGATTTGGCCAGGCGCTCGGAAGAAGCTACGCCGACATCGACGATCTCCGCGCCCATGGCGAGCGTGGCGGAGCGCTTGATGGCGGGCGCGTTCGAGGGCATGACGATCACTGCCTTTGCGCCGACTGCACGCGCTGCGTAGGCCACACCCTGGGCGTGATTGCCGCTTGAGTAAGTGATGACCCCGCGGGCGATCTCTTCTGGCGTGAGCTGGAGAATCTTGTTGGCCGCGCCGCGGATTTTGAAGGCGCCGATGGGCTGGAGCGATTCGGCCTTCAGGTAGATTTCTCTGGGCGTGCCGTGGCCGCTCAATCCGGGAAACGGCGCGCGGACCAGTGGCGTGCGGACGGCAATGTTGGCGATGCGGGCGGCGGCAGCGCGGATTTCTTCGATGGAAACGAGAGATTCCTCCATAGGATGATTATCTGCTACGAGGCGGGGTGGGGGCGGGATTGGAAAGAACCATAAAATACTGTGGATAGGTGGAGCTATCCCACCTTAACCGCGATAGGACTGCGGTGAAGGTGGGGCACCCCCGTCCGTGGGGCTAGACGTCGCCGGTCATCAGGTTCTGGTTGACTGAGCTCCACGTGTAGTGCGTGCCCTTGGAGTTTAGATCCAGAATCCAGACCAGGTAGAAGACGTTGGGAAAGGGAGTGGGAATGGAACTGTAGTTGGAGATTTTCACCTGGTCGTCGATGGGCTTCATGATGTTGGGCATGATGTTGTCGTGCTCCCAGCAGATGAGCACCACGCCGCTCTGGGCGAGCACGCTGGTGACCAGGTCCTGTTCTCCGCCGCCTACGCTATAGGAGACGTTGAACTGGGGCGTTCCTTGCTTGTAGCCGAGCCATGCGGCCAGCGGGGTCACGGTCTCGCATGGGCGCTGGGTCTCGTTGATGGGGCTGGCGGCATAGATGCAATTCGGCGTGGCGATGGAACTGTTTGCGGGCTGAGATTTGTATGGCGCGAAGAAAGCGTTGAGCGCGCCGGCGCGCTGCCATCCGGGCACGATGAGCGACTTGCCGTTGCCGGGCTGGCCGTTGAGCTGCACGTCCCAAGGGCCGCTGGTGTTGGGCGGATTGGGCGGCTTTTCCGCGTGGCGGATGATCATGATTTTGGATGGGGGCGCAGATGCTGCCATGGGGTTCTCCTTGCCAGGGGGGATTCAAACGCAGAATCACTCTACAACGAAGTTGGGGGGTTCGTCAGGGGAAATCTCTACTGGATGGCCTCCTGCTTTCCCAGGTCTCAAAATCGAGACATGGGGCACCCAGACTTACGGTGATTAAGAATTGCCTTCTTCAGATTTCGAGGATGACCGGCATGATCATGGGGCGGCGGCCGGTGGTTTTCTGGATCAGGCGCTTCAGCTCGGCGCGGACTTTTTCTTTCACCATGCCGTAGTCGGATTTCTGCTCGGTGCTCAGGCTGTCGAGAGTTTTGAGGACTAACTCACGGGCCTGGTCGGTGACGTCGGCGCCGCCGAAACCGCGCATCACGACTTCAGGAACCTGCTCCACCTTGCCGGTGCGCTTGTTGATGGCGAGGACGGCGAGGACGATGCCGTCTTCGGAGAGGATGCGGCGGTCCTTGATGACCAGGTCTTCTACCACATCGATGTTGGAGCCGGAGTCGATCAGGATGCGGCCGGCGGTGACTTTGTCTTTCTTGCGGGCGTTGTCCTTGTCGAGTTCGAGAACGTCGCCGTCTTCAATGACGATGGCGTGCTCGACTGCGCCGGTCTCCATGGCCACGCGTGCGTGCTTCTGCAGGTTGCGGTAGTCGCCGTGAATGGGGATGAAGAACTTGGGGCGGACGAGATTGATGAGCAGGCGCTGCTCTTCCTGCGCGCCGTGGCCGCTGACATGAATCAATCCGCTTGCCCCGTCGTCGCAGATGACGGTGGCATCGCGGCGGCAGAGGTGGTCGATGACGCGGAAGATGCTCTTCTCGTTGCCGGGAATGATGCGCGAGCTGAGGATGACGGTGTCGCCGGCGTCGATGTGCGCGTGCTTGTGGTTGTCGACGGCGGCGCGGCTGAGGGCGGACATCGGTTCCCCTTGAGTCCCGCTGATGAGGATCATCAGCTCGTCCGCGGCGAAGTCGCGAAGCTGGCCGGGATTGATGATGAGCCCCGGGGGAACGTCGATGTAGCCGAGGTCCTGGGCGATCTCAGTGGAGTCGACCATGGAGCGGCCGACGACGGCGACTTTGCGGCCGTGCTTGCGGGCCAGCTCGAGCGCAATTTTGATGCGGAAGATGGAAGAAGAAAAGCAGGTGAAGAAAAGTTTCTTGCGGCTCTGCGAAAAGACTTCGTCGAGGCGGGGAATGACGGCGCGCTCGCTGGGCGTGTAGCCGGTGCGCTCGACGTTGGTCGAATCCTGTAACAGGGCGAGGACGCCGCGCTTGCCGTATTCGGCGAAGGTGTGCAGATCG